>NZ_JBFULU010000053.1:0-46614 GCF_054049735.1 Bradyrhizobium sp. P5_C12 | reverse complement strand
GTCACCGATGGCGACGGCGACCACGCGTCGGCGTCCGCCAACATTGGCGGTGACATCCGGTTCGAAGACGACGGCCCGCTGGTGGCGGCGACGCTGTCTCATAATTTCGGGGTGACGGCGGACGAGACACCGGGCAACCAGGCGAACGATGTTACCGGCCCGTTGCAGATCTTTGCGGACGTGCAGAATCCCGGCGATGATCCGGATAAGCCCGGGCCGGTGCTTGCCTACGCGACCAGTAACGGCGCTGCCCTGAGCATCCTGCCGTACTTTGGCGTCGACGGACCCGATCCGGCCGCGGCCATCACCTATTCGCTCGATCTGAAATCGTCCGATTCCGGCGTGACGTTGAYGGATGGAACGGCGATTACGCTGTCGCTGGATAGCTCCGGCCGGGTGATCGGCACGGTGGGCACGGACAACGTGCATCCCGAACTGAGCGGCACCACCGCCTTTGCGGTGGCGATCGATCCGGTCTCCGGCAAGGTGTCGGTGGTCGAATATCTCTCGCTGCATCACTCCGATACGTCCAATCCCAACGATCAGGTTTCGCTGGCCGCCGGCTCGATCTCGGCCGTCGTAACGATCAAGGATGGCGATGGCGACACCGCGTCCGCGTCGGCAGATATTTCGAGCACGATCCACTTCAGGGACGACGGGCCGGCGCTGACGATCGGCACCGGCGTGACGGAGCCTGAATTTGTCGCACTCAAGCTGAATCTGGACGAGACGATCGGTCATTCGCCCGACCAATACAATGTCGGCGAGAGCGAGTCGGGCGGCGGCGCGCCGAACGGGATCGTCGACGACACGGCCAACGCCACCGTGACATTCACGACGAACGCAGCCTCGACCGCCCAGATCGGCGAGTTGAAGACCGGCGCGGGCCTGCTGGCGCCGTTGTTCACGAATGCGGTGATCGATTACGGGGCTGATGGTCCCG
Source organism: Bradyrhizobium sp. P5_C12 (assembly GCF_054049735.1). Lineage (NCBI taxonomy): Bacteria > Pseudomonadati > Pseudomonadota > Alphaproteobacteria > Hyphomicrobiales > Nitrobacteraceae > Bradyrhizobium > Bradyrhizobium sp. P5_C12. The sequence continues at coordinate 45,671 of NZ_JBFULU010000053.1, read as the reverse complement.
CCCTGGTCAATCCCGTCACGTCCGCGCTTAGCCTCGTCCTGACAGGCGCGCCCGAGGCGGGCGGCATCAAGACCAACCTCGTCGCGACCGCGCTGCTCGAAGGCACCTCACAGGCGCATCGGACCGTCTGGCTGACGCTCGAGGGCGGTCAGATCGTCGGCCGCGTCGGTCATGATACGCTGTCGACAGGCGATGATTTCGTCGTGCTGCGTATTTCCCTGAATTCGACCGATCCGGCCACGGCACGGCTCGTGGTCGATCAATTCCTGCCGATCGATCACGACGCGTCGGAGCCCGCCGGGTCCCGGTTGCCCGAGAATCCCTCGCTGTTCGACGAGTCGATCTCGTTGCTGACGGCGATTGCCGGCCAGAGCGTCGGCGTGAAGCTGACGGTGACGGTGACCGACGGCGATGGTGACCATGTCACGAAATCGGCCACCGCGACTCTCATCGACAACGGCAATTCCATCGTCTCGATCGACGATTCCGGTCCGACGATCTCCGCTTCGGAGGCTTGCGTCGATACGCCGCTCAGCTATGTCGGCATCAAGGCGGGCAACGTCGACGAGCGCGGTCTCGATGGTCCGAGCGATCAGGACGCGCTGTTGTCCGGCGTCGGTCAGGGCAATGGCCCGAACGCGAACACGATCAATACGACGGGGAGCGATATCGGCGTCGGCAACCAGTCGATCGAGGGCCATGAGGTCCACGGCGGCAACGACCAGCCTGCGGAGATCCTGCGGCTCGACTTCGTCAACAATCTCACATTCTCTACCAATCCCTTCGCCTATAACGGGCACTATGAGGTTGATGCGGCCTCATTCACCATCCACCAGATCCAGGGCAATCCAAGCAATACGGCGACGGTCTTCGTCCAGGTCTTCAATGCCAATGACAACACCAATTTCAACGACGACGGCAATCCGCTGCCGATCACGCTGAACGACGTCACCGTGACCGGGGATGCCAGTTACACCAAGATTCCGGTCTATGACGGCAACACGCTGGTCGGCGTCGTCATCGTCGGCCTGAACGAGGGCGCCACCGTCACGGTCGACACGACCGACGACTTCAATCGTCTCGTCATCTCCAACTACGACAACGTCGCGTTCTCGAGCACGCCAAACGGCGCACCGACGCTTCCGGCCGACCCGAATGATCCTCAGGAGGACAATGTCGGTCATCCGTTCTCGGTGAGCGGCATTTCGTCCGTCGTGTGCGAGCCCGCCACGCTCAGCGTCACCCATGACGAGAGCGCGGGATTTACCCCGCAGTCCGGCCCGAACCCGGAGAACGACGTCGATCCCGCGACGGCTCCGAGCGTGCTGACGGCCGCGATTGCCGGCGCCCAGATCAGTACGGTTCTCGGCTACGCCGAGTCGACCGGCGCCGCCAACACTCTGTTCACGACGCCCGATTTTGGCACGGATGGACCCGGCCCGGCCGGGGGTGTGTCCTATCAACTGACGAATTCCGGCGGTGGCGGGTTCACCGGCCAGGATTCCGGCCTGAACACCACCGTCGGCAACCACGACATCTTCCTGTTCACGGATTCCACCAACCCGAACATCGTTTGGGGCGTCGACAGCAACAACTTCCAGACCGGCGAGAAGGTGTTCGCGCTTTATGTCGACACCGGCGGGCATCTGTGGGTCGCACAGTTCGCGGCCATCGCACACAATGTCGATGGCTCGACGCCTGCCGCCTATGACGACGAGGTCTCGATCACGAACGGCCTCGTGTACATCTCGGCGACCGCGACCGACGGGGACGGCGACACAGCCCATGCCGTTTCGCCCGCCGGGCTTCACATCAATTTCCAGGACGATGGCCCGCATGCCTTTGCGGAAGCGCCGCAGAATGTCCTCGAAGGTTCCGCGCCGGTCACCGGACAGCTCGACTTCGATCCGGGCGCTGACGGTGCGACCGTCACTGAGATCAACGGGGTGAACCTGTCCTTCGGTGAGGACGGGTATTCCCAGGCGATCGCGCTCGCCCATGGCAGTCTCCAGGTCACCGCGGACGGCGCCTACAAGTTCGTTGCGCAGCCCGACGACGTCTACAAAACCGGCGGCCCGGCGAACTTCACGTACACCGTGACCGATGGTGACGGAGATACGTCGGGATCGACGGTATCTTTCGTGGTCACCGACGACAGCGACCCGACCAAGGTGACGTTGAACGACGTGACGGTGAACGAAGGCGTCGGCACAGCGACGATCTCGGCGAGCGTGGATCATGCACCGCAGGGCAGCAATCTCGTGCTAACCTTAAGCAACGGCGCGACGATCACGATCCTTGCCGGTCAAACCACGGGCACCTCGACGCCGTTCGCAGTGCAGGGCGACGATCCCTATATCGACCACGAGAGCTATAGCGTCTCGGTCACCAATGCGACCGGCGGCAATTACGAGGTGCTGAATACGACCGACACGGCGACGGTGACGGTCAATGACACGATCAACACGAACTTCATAACGCTGCACGATGTCGCGGTATTCGAGAACCAGACGTTCGTGTACACGGCGCACATGGACTACGCGTCGATGACGCCGTTCACGGTGACGCTGAACAATGGCGTGAACATCACCTTCGCGCCCGGTCAGTTGATCGCGTCGTCCGATCCGCAGCCCGCGCAAGGCGAAGACGTGTACCTGGACGCCAGCGCGACCCAGGTCTCGATCGCCGGCACCTCCGGCGGCAATTTCGAGGCGGTGAATTACGCAACCTACGGCCACGCGACGGTCACGATCAAGGACACGCTCGATCCGACCACGGTGACGTTGAACGACGTGACGGTGAACGAGGGTGTCGGCACGGCGACGATTTCGGCCAGCGTGGATCATGCGCCGCAGGGCAGCAACCTCGTGCTGACCTTGAGCAACAATGCGACGATCACGATCCTTGCCGGTCAGACCACGGGCACCTCGACGCCGTTCGCGGTGCAGGGCGACGATCCCTATGTCGACCACGAGAGCTACAGCGTCTCGGTCACCGGCGCGACCGGCGGGAATTATGAAACGCTGAACACGGCCGACACGGCGACGGTGACGGTCAACGACACCATCAACACCAACTTCGTGACGCTGCACGATGTCGTGATGTTCGAGAACCAGACGATCGTTTATACGGCGCACATGGACTACGCGTCGCTGACGCCGTTCACGGTAACGCTGAACAATGGCGCGAACATCACCTTCGCGCCCGGCCAGTTGACCGCAACGTCAGATCCGCAGTCGGCGCAGGGCGAAGACGTCTATGTGGACGGCCAGGTCATCCCAGTCTCGATCGCCAGCACGTCCGGCGGCAATTTCGAGGCGGTCAACACCACGACCTACGGCCACGCCACGGTCACGATCAAGGACACGATCGACCCGACCACGGTGACGTTGAACGACGTGACCGTGAATGAGGGCGTCGGCACGGCGACGATCTCGGCCAGCGTCGATCATGCGCCGCAGGGCAGCAACCTCGTGCTGGCACTGAGCAACGGCGCCACGATCACCATTCTCGACGGCCAGACCACCGGAACCTCGACGCCGTTCGCGGTGCAGGGCGATGATCCCTATGTCGATCACGAGAGCTACAGCGTCTCGGTCACCGGTGCGACCGGCGGCAATTACGAAGCGCTGAACACGACCGACACGGCGACGGTGACGGTCAATGATACCATCACCACCAACTTCGTGACGCTGGACGACGTGGTGGTGTTCGAGAACCAGACGTTCGCCTACACGGCGCACATGGACTACGCGTCGCTGACGCCGTTCACGGTGACGTTGAACAACGGCGTGAACATCACCTTCGCGCCCGGCCAGTTTACCGCAACGTCGGACCCGCAGCCGGCACAAGGCGAAGACGTCTATGTGGACGGCCAAGTGATCCCAGTCTCGATCGCCAGCACGTCCGGCGGCAATTTCGAGGCGGTCAACATCACGACCTACGGCAACGCTACGGTCACGATCAAGGACACGATCGACCCGACCACGGTGACGTTGAACGACGTGACGGTGAACGAGGGCGTCGGCACGGCGACGATTGCTGCCAGCGTCGATCATGCGCCGCAGGGCAGCAACCTCGTGCTGGCACTGAGCAATGGCGCCACGATCACCATCCTCGACGGCCAGACCACCGGAACCTCGACGCCGTTCGCGGTGCAGGGCGACGATCCCTATGTCGATCACGAGAGCTACAGCGTCTCGGTCACCGGTGCGACCGGCGGCAATTACGARGCGCTGAACACGACCGACACGGCGACGGTGACGGTCAACGACACCATCACCACCAACTTCGTGACGCTGGACGACGTGGTGGTGTTCGAGAACCAGACGTTCGCCTATACGGCGCATATGAACTATGCGTCGCTGACGCCGTTCACGGTGACGCTGAACAACGGCGTGAACATCACCTTCGCGCCCGGTCAGTTTACCGCAACGTCGGACCCGCAGCCGGCGCAGGGCGATGACGTCTACCTGGATGGCCAGGCGACCCAGGTCTCGATCGCCGGCACGTCCGGCGGCAATTTCGAGGCGGTGAATTACTCAACCTACGGCCACGCCACCGTTACGACCAAGGACACGATCGACCCGGTGACGGCGACGCTGACGGCGACACCGTCGACCAGCGAGCAGGGCGGCTCGATCACCTACACGGTGACGCTGACCAGCGGGCTGAGCCCGTTTACGCCGACCGGCAATCTGGACTTCACCCTGGCCAACGGCGAGCACGTCATCGTGCAGGCGGGCCAGGCCAGTGGCTCGACGACGATCTCGGTCAACGAGGACGATGTCTATATCGACACCCATCCGGTGACGAACAGCATTGTCAGCCATACCGGAGGCAGCGAGTACGAGAGCCTAGTGACGAATCCGGCGACGGTGACGACGACGATCACCGACGACAGCGACCCGGTGACGGCGACGCTGACGGCGACACCGTCGACCAGCGAGCAGGGCGGCTCGATCACCTACACGGTGACGCTGACCAGCGGGCTGAGCCCGTTTACGCCGACCGGCAATCTGGACTTCACCCTGGCCAACGGCGAGCACGTCATCGTGCAGGCGGGTCAGGCCAGCGGCTCGACGACGATCTCGGTCAACGAGGACGATGTCTATATCGACACCCATCCGGTGACGAACAACATTGTCAACCATACCGGAGGCAGCGAGTACGAGAGCCTGGTCACCAACCCGGCGACGGTGACCACGACGATCACCGACGACAGCGACCCGACCACGGTGACGTTGAACGACGTGACGGTGAACGAGGGTGTCGGCACGGCGACGATTTCGGCCAGCGTGGATCATGCGCCGCAGGGCAGCAATCTCGTGCTGACCTTGAGCAACAATGCGACGATCACGATCCTTGCTGGTCAGACCACGGGCAGCTCGACGCCGTTCGCAGTGCAGGGCGACGATCCCTATGTCGATCACGAGAGCTACAGCGTCTCGGTCACCGGCGCGACCGGCGGCAATTACGAGGCGCTGAACACGACCGACACGGCGACGGTGACGGTCAACGACACCATCAACACCAACTTCGTGACCCTCGACAACGTCGTGGCGTTCGAGAACCAGACGTTCGTTTACACGGCGCACATGAACTACGTGTCGCTGACGCCGTTCACGGTAACGCTGAACAATGGCGTGAACATCACCTTCGCGCCCGGTCAGTCGACTGCGTCGTCCGGTCCGCAGCCGGCGCAGGGTGATGACGTCTACCTGGATGGCAGCGCGACCCAGGTCTCGATCGCCGGCACCTCCGGCGGCAATTTCGAGGCGGTGAACTATACCACCTACGGCAACGCCACGGTTACGATCAAGGACACGATCGACGACACGACGGTGAGCCTGACGGCGACGCCGAGCATCACGGAAGCGGACACCAGCATCACCTACACGGCGACGCTGGGCCATCCGGCGCAGGCGGGCCAGCCGGTGACGGTGACGCTGTCGACCGGCGACGTCATCACGATCGCAGGTGGCGCCAGCAGCGGCTCGGTGGTGCACACGGTCGTGCCGAACGAGGACGTCTATCTCGACCCGACCTCGGTCAGCGCGTCGATCAGCACGGCGACCGGCGGCAATTTCGAGCACCTGGTCGTGAACAGCACGCCCGCGGTGACGCAGATCGCCGACACGATCAACCCGGTCACCGCCACGCTGACGACCTCCACCACGACCATCTCGGAGTACGGCGGTTCGATCACTTATACCGTGACGCTGTCGAGCGGGCTGAGCCCGTTCACCCCGAACTCACCGCTGGATGTCTTGTTGAGCAATGGCGAGCACGTCATCATTGCCGCGAACGCGAGCAGCGGTTCGGTCACCAGGACGTACACCGACGCGGAGGTTACCAGCCAGGTCTCGATCGTCGATTCCATCAACAGTGTCAGCGGTGGCGCGCAGTATGAGCAGTTGCTGACCACGGGAACGACAATCGTTCCGGTCGTCTATTCACCGACAATTGCCGTCGGGCCGAACAACGGCTTGCCCGAAGACACGCAGGAGGGAATCCAGTTCACGGCGAGCGTAGGTAGCAGCTCGCATGTCACGCAGATCGTCGTCTCCGGTCTCACCGGATGGACCGTGGATGCGACGGCGGCCAACATCGCGCTCACGGGAGGCGGTGGCACCGCCTCGGTCAGCGGCACCTCGTTCAGTAGCGGCGTGTTGACCATCAACATCACCGGTGCGGCCGACGGTGCGGCCGTAACGGCGGCGGTGCTGATGTCGCCGCCGCTCAACAGCGACGTCGACGCAACGGTGTCGATGACGGCGACGGCCGCGCAGGGGGCGACGACGGCCACCAGCGCCGCAACTCCGGGCACGATCTACGTCGACGCCGTCGCGGATGCGCCCGCACCGGTGACCGGCCAGAGCCACATCATCTTCGTCAAGGACTCGGCCAGCGACTCCAACTCGGCATTCAGCAATGGCGAGACCGGGTCGCTGCAGGTCAAGGCGACACTCGGGGACGTGCACGACGGGTCGGAGACCCACGTGCTGGATATCCATCTGCAGACCGGCTTTACGGCCAGCCTTGCCGCCAGCGGCACCATCGCCGGGACCTACAACGGTGTCAGCACGAACTTCAGCTACACCTACAGCAGCGGGACCGGGGATATCCACATCATCGTTCCCAACGATACGGCCCTGAACCAGAACGTAGGCCAGACCGCCACGATCGATCTGAGCTTCGCCGTGACGGCGCCATTGACCGGCACGCTGCCGGACAATTTGAACTTCAGCATCACGGCAACCTCGACGGAATCGACCTTGTCCGGTGGCGGCGTCGGTGCTGCCAACGCCGACCTGACCACCGACAACGTGGCCACGTTCCTCGACAGCTCGGCCATTCCGGCCGCCAGGCTGCTATCGGGTGCGTTCAAGACCAACACGAACAGCAGTGTGCAGGAGGCGGTTCTCAGCTTTATCGACGAGGCGCAGCCCCTGGATGCATTCGCGCAGCTTATGACGTTCCAGGGCACCGGCCAGGCTTCCACTTTCGCCGGCGATGCGGGTTTCAATATCACCGGCTCGCATACGTTCGAGGTCGTCCTGGACGCCGCCTTTACCGCCACGAGCCAGGTCAACGTAACGGATTTCACGTTGAACAACGTTACGATGGACAAGGGCGGGTCCGGTGTCACAACCAAGATTGAATATCTGCTGAGCGGCAACACGGCGGAAGCGCTGACATCAGAGATCGTTCTCGACGGTGCTCACAACGCGGACACCTATGTGAACTCGCTGGATGGATCCAGTGCCGCCAACAACCCGCTGACCGGCACTGCTGTTAACGGCAACTATGTCTATGGTTTCAGCGGCGATGACACTCTGGTCGGTGGGACCGGAAATACCTTCCTGAACGGCGGCGCCGGCGCTGACGTCATCACGGGCGGCAGCAAGAACGACGTCATCGTGTTCGATACGAACGATACCAGCGTCAACGGTGGCGCCGGCTTCGACATCCTGCGTATCGACGAGGGAGCGATCTACAACAGCTCCTTCCAGGTGAGCGGCGCGCCGACCGGCGGTCTCTCCTCGGGCAATTCGCACGTCACCGGCGGCGTCCGGCTGTACGACGTCGATTTGTCGACGGAAAACCTGACCAACCTGGAAGCCATCCTGCTCACGGCGGAGGCTTCCGCCAGCAGTTCGTTCGGCACCGAGCTGCACGGGCTGACGGCTTCCAACGTGGTGGCTTTCACCGGTGGGGCAGGCGCGATCAACAGCCAGACCGGCACGGCCAATACGCTGTTCGTGATCGGATCGGGAGGCGACGACGTCGAGCTGACCGGCTTCACCGAGACCGCAGCGACCCACACCTCTGCGGGCGGGCAGGTCTTCCACCAATGGGTCTCGACCAGCGGCCCTGCGGCCACGTTGTTCATCGACAATGACCTGCAGGTGAATCACGCCGCGCAGGCCTAGCCGGCGGAACGGCGTAATCGACATTGGAAAGCGGCTCGATGAGAGCCGCTTTCTCTTTGTCTCACATCAGCAGCGGAAGGGCGCCGGGCCAGGCGCTGCCGGCAGCGACGTCCGCATTACCCCATTCCGCCGCTTCGTCGCTGGCGGCGGGCGCCGCTTCCGCGGGGCCCGCGGACCGGCGTTGGGCATAGGGCGCGGCGAACAGATGGACACCGGCGTGGTCGATCGCGAACAGCGGAGCCAGGTTCGTCGCCCCTGAATCCTCGATCAGCTCGGAGCGCCGGTTGTCCAGCACGAGCCATTGCCCGTCGACGCGCGCGGCGAGCACCGCATGGTCCTGACGCACGGCGCGATCGCGGACCAGCACGAGCCGCAGATCTTCGCGCGGAAACCCGGCTTCGCGCAGCGCGACGTATTTCGCGATCGCATAGTCTTCGCAATCGCCCTTGGCCGTCGCGAAGGTCTCCAGCGGCGAGCTCCAGCGGTCGGCTTCGCCGTGCTGCGCATGGTCGCTCACGTAGCGGACGACCATGTTGACCGCGCGGTTGGCCTCGTCGAGCTTTGCGCGTCCCGATTTCGATTTGACGGCGCCGATCAATCGCAGGAACTGCGCGGCGTTCGAGGGGCAATTGCCGGCGTCGGCCTCGCACTGCCTCAGCGTCTCTGCGTCCCTGGACAGCCTGGCCTCGAGTCCCCGCCATTTCTGCCACAAGAGACCTTCGGGCGCGCGGAAGGTGAAGAGGCCGAACGGCTCGTCACCTTTCGCCGGCGCCGGCTTGGGCTCCGGGGCCGCGTCGGTCGCAATATTGGAAGGCGTCAGCGCCGCGAAACGGACCGCATTCGGTCCGCGGCCGCGCATGGCATCGAGCTTCGCCAGCACGTCGTTGATGCGGAAGAACGTCGCCGGAGCACGCGCTGCCGCGTCGATGGCCGGCGCCGGCGTTTCCTGGGCATCCAGAGCCATATCCTGAGCCATGGCGTCATCTGCCCGGGCAGGCGATGTCGCGCCTGCAACGATCAAGGCAGCCAGCCCGGCGCCAAGCGCGCACAGGCTTCCCCGCTGCAATTCCCAATGCAGTGTCATAGACGACGTCCCCTGCGCCGGGAGCGTCGTCAACGTCTATCGCGCCGATCCACGCCCCGATCCTGTTGTGGATCGAGACTGCGGTCTGGGACGCTTAGGCGCGGTTAAGATGGGAGAGGGGCGGGGGGATTGTCGCCGAGGCGGTCAATCGCTCGCTTCGAGCAACCGGCAAATTGTCGGTCCAGCCTCTACCTTTCGTTAACCCTGGCGCGCTCAGCGCTCGCGCAGGGCTTCGTCCCGCAGCGTGCGGGCCGGTCTCACCAGATAATCGAGAACCGATTTCTCACCGGTCAGGACTTCAACGGTCGTGACCATGCCGGGAATGATCGGAAGCGGCTTCTGTTCCGTGCCCAGATGGTTCTTCTCCGTCCGCACCATGACGCGGTAGAAGCTCTCCTGGCGCTCCGGCGTCTTTTCGGCCTTTTCGTCGACGATGGTGTCGGCGCTGATCCGTTCGACCTTGCCCTTCAGCGAGCCATAGACCGACGAATCGTAGGCTGAGATCTTCACCACGGCGTCCTGGCCGGGCCGAATGAAGGCGATGTCCTGGGGCTTGATGCGACCTTCGACCAGCAGGGTATCGTCGAGAGGAACGATGTCCATCACATTGGCGCCGGGCTGCACGACGGCCCCCACGGTGGTCACGTTCAATTTGTTGATGATGCCATGCACCGGGGCCTTCAGGTCGGTTCGCCGAACCCGGTCCTGCGCCGATTTGATGTTTTCGTCGAGCACGGCCAGGTCGCCCTTCGACTTGGCAAGATCCTCATCCGCCTGGGAGCGGAAAGAAGAGATCGTGCTCGCGATCTTGGATTGGGATTCCGCGAGCTGCCCTCTCATCTCGGTCGCTTGCCGGTCGAGGCGCAACATCTCGATCTCCGGCACGACCTTCTGCTCGTACAGCTTGCGCGTCAGAGCCAATTCCCGGTCCAGCAATTTCAGGGTGCCGGTCAGCCGGGTGACCTGCTGGTTCAGGACGTCGACATCCTGCGCCAGTTTCTGCGCGCGCATCCTGAACACGCTGCTTTCCGTAGCCACGGCGGACGGCACGACCTGGTCGAGTTGATCGGGGAAGGTCAACTCGCTTTTGCCCCTGGCTTCGGCTTCCAATCGCGTCACACGCGCCGCCATCGCGGCGCGCCGTTCGCGGATCTCGCCGAACTCGGACGCGAACTTGGTATCGTCGATGCGCATCAGGGATTGTCCCTGCTGGACGATCGCGCCCTCCTGCACGAGGATGTCGCCGACGATGCCGCCTTCGAGCGACTGCACCACCTGCATCTGGCGCGAGGGGACCACGCGACCATTGCCTCGCTTGACCTCGTCGAGCACGGCGAAATGAGCCCAGGTCAGGAATGCCACGAGCAGGGCGAGGGAGGCCGCGAGCAGCATGCGCGAGGTCCGCGGCGCGCGAAGCGCGGCAGCAGCCCGAACGTCGTTGGCAAAGGCGAAATCAGACGACATTGGTTCTAGCCATGGGGGAGGCCGGTTGCGCGGTAGCCGGCGGTGGCGGGGTCTCACTCGCAGTCGACGTCGCCGGCTTGCCCTGCAGGAGCGCGAGAACCTTGTCGCGCGGGCCGTCGGCGATCAGCCGGCCGTTGTCGAACAACAGCAGGCGATCGACCATGTTGAGCAGCGAAAGCCGATGCGTCGAGATCAGGATCGTCATTTGCTCGTCGCGCAGCGTCTTCAGGCGTTCGAGAAATTCGGCTTCGGTGCGGATGTCGAAATGTGCGGTCGGTTCGTCCAGGAACAGTATCTTGGGCTTCCTGATGAGCACGCGCGCGAGGCCGATCGCCTGCTTCTGGCCGCCCGAGAGGCTGCGGCCGCCTTCGGAGATCGGCATGTCGTAGCCCAAGGGGTGGCCCGCGATGAACGCCTCGACGCCCGACAGGCGCGCGGCGGCCAGGACTTCCTCGTCGCTCGCCTCGGGTTTGCCCAACGCGATATTGTCGCGCAGCTTTCCGAAGAACAGCTCGGTATCCTGCATCGCGAAGCCGACCCCGTGGCGAAGGTCGGACGGATCGTATTGCCGCGAATCCACGCCGTCGACGAGGATGCGGCCTTCCTGCGCCTCGTAGAAGCCCAACAGAAGCCGCCCCACAGTCGTCTTGCCGGATCCGACGCGTCCGATGATGCCGACTTTCTCGCCGCCCTTGATCTGGAAGGAAACCTTGTCGAGCGCCTTGCCGGGTGCATTGGGGTAGGTGAAGCTGACGCCGTCGAAAGCGATTGCACCGTCCCGGATCCTTCGGGAGACGTAGGCGCGCGCGGGAGATCGCTCGCGCTCCAGCGACATGATGCGATCGATGGCCTTCAACGAGCTCAGCGTTTGCGTTCCGCGCGTGATCACCGATGCGATTCCCGCGATCGGGGCCAGAATGCGCCCGGCCAGCATGTTCGCCGCCACCAGCGCGCCGACCGTGAGCTTGCCGTCGAGGATGAGGAAGACACCGACGACGATCAGGCCGAGGCTGGTGAGCTGCTGCGCCGTATTGGCGCTCGTGAGCGCGAGCGAGGCCCAGAAATGGACGTCTTCGCCGGAGCGGGCCGTTGCCGCGACCGATCGTTCCCAGGCTGTCTGCATCCGGGCCTCGGCGCCGGTCGCGCGTATCGTCTCAATGCCAGACAGCGACTCGACCAGCACGCCATGCCGGGCCGCCGCTTCAGCCTGCTGACGCTTCATGGCCCGGTCGAGCGGACGCTGCAGTGCCAGGCCGATCAGGAGCATCACCGGCAGCATCACCAGAGGTATCCAGGCAAGCGGGCCGGCGATGACGAAGAGAACGCCTATGAACAGGAAAGCAAACAGCAGATCCGTCGCGGAGACGACGCTGCCGGAGGTGAAGAACTCGCGAACCGAATCGAAGTCACGCAACTGATTGGCGACGATGCCCACCGAGGGGGGGCGCTGCRCCATCTTCACGCCCATGATGTGCTCGAAGATGTTGGCAGCGAGGATGACGTCGATCGTCTTGCCGGTGACGTCGATCATGCGGCTGCGAACCGTTCGGAAGATAAAGTCGAACGCTATCGCCAACCCCATTCCGATCGAGAGCGCAATGAGCGAGGGAATTGCGCCATTCGGAACGACGCGGTCGTAAACGCTCATGGTGAAGAGCGGCGTCGCCAGCGCGAGCATATTGATCAGAAAGGCGCCGAGCGCGATGTGTCCGTAGCTGCGCCAATGCAGCTTCACCACCGACCAAAACCAGTGGCTCCGCGGCAGATCGCCGGCAGCGACGGCGCGCGCGTTGCTCTCCAACGCAGCCCTGACGAAGAATGCGTATCCGGTGTATCCTGACGAGATCGACCGGATCGCTTGGAACTCGGGCGTGTAGTCCGTCAGGGATGGGTTGAGGACCTTGACGCCGCTCCGGGTCTGATCGAACTCCAGGAGGACGAGGGTCGTCCCGTCCTTCATGATCAGGACGGCCGGCAGCACCAGCGCTGGAATGTCGGCAATGTCCCGCTTGACGGCTTCGGTTTCGAGCCCCGCGCGCCGGGCTGCGCGATCGTAGAGCGGGACCGACAACCGCCCGTCGACGATCGGCAGGCCGCCCAGCAACGCCTCGTGGCTAACAGCGCGGCCATGATACGAGGCGAGGTACACCAGCGATGCGGCAAGCGGGTCGTCCCTTTCGAGACGATCATTCGTTTGCCTGGGTTGAGACGCAACCGTTGTCTCCGCAACGGGGCGGTCAGGCGTGCGCCTTGACTCGGATGATCGAAATAACAAGTGCCAATGCCCAAAATGAAATGACACGGAGCAGAAAGCAAACCGTCCTTCCAGGATAGCGGAAACGCAGTAGAATCATTTGGTTAATCGGCAAAAACGCGACTAAAGGTTAATCCGCAAGTCGCCCTTCGCCGTTCGGCGGCACTGCAAAACGTGTTCGCGCCACGCCTCCATTCGCGGAAGTCGGGACTATCTCTGAACCGGGTCGAACGCCGTCGCGAGCCAATGCGGCTTCTTGTCCGCCGCATACGCGACAACGGGAGCGGCGGGCAGGATGACAGGATCATTGCTGCTGCGCTGCTGCGTGAACCATTCCGATACGCCGACCATACTTGGCTGATATGCCCACTTCGGCCAGCGGTCCCTGAAGGCGTCAGGCTCAGGCGCTTCACTGGCATAACCCAGACGCTTGGCCACCGGCGCGGGCGCAGGCACCGGGACGTTCAGCGGCTCGGAGCCGGTCTGAGGCAGCTTCACGCGAAGCGTGGGAGCCTTGTAGTCGGGAGTTGCGAAAATCCCGAGGTCCATCGGCGCCGAATCGACTGGCGGGGGAGCCTTCAGGTATTCAAGCAACGTGCCCATCGCCGCGAGGAGTTGATAATCGGCGAACACCACGACGCCGCGTGCCGACGTCAGCGAAACGACCGCATTGAAGTACTGGTTCTGAGCATTCAAAAGGTCGATCAGCGATCGCTGACCGAGTTCATATTCCTTCTGATATGCCGCAATGGCCTTCCGATCGGCCTCAATTTGCCGCACCAGTGCCGCGATCCGTGTCGCCGTGACCGTGCGGGCCGCCCAGGCCTTATCGATGGACTCGATGGCATCGCGCTGGAGACGCGCGTGGCGCGCAGTGCTTTCGACGTAGCGTTCGGCCATCTCGGATCGCCGCCAGACATCCTGACCGCCCCGGAAGACATCCCAGGACATCACGACCTTGCCGCTGTAGTCGTCGTGAGTGACGCCGAGGTAAGGATAGGTATTGTCGTTGTGTGTCGCCCGGCCCTCGAGCGAGAAGGTCGGAACAAAGGCGCCGTCAGTCACGCGAAACGCATGCTTGGCCGCATCAGCGTCCGACTGCGCGGCCTGAATGGTGGGATTGAACCGCACAGTGGTTGCGAGCGCCTCATCGCGGGTCGACGGCAAGCCGCCGAGAGGCCCCGGGAAACGCAGGTTGAGGGGTTCAAGTCCCACGACCTTGCGGTACTTGGCGCGGGACTCGTCCAGGCTGCGGCGGAATTCAGCGAGTGTTGCGCGCGCATTCTCAACGCGTTCGCGCGCCTGTTCGAGATCGCCTTCACCCGCGCGGCCGCCGGAAAAGCGGGTATTGACGTTGGCGAATATCTTCTCATGGGCGGCGACATTCTGTTCGGCGAGCGTCACCAGCCGCAGATAGCGAACCACGTCGATATAGGCTTCAGCTGCGTCCAAAGCGATCAGCTCGGTGCGCTCGCGCACCCGGAACGCGGCTGCATTAACGCGTGCCGTCTGGCGCCAGATGTCGTGAATCGATGCGAAGCCGTCGAACAAGATTTGCCGCACGACGACGGATTCCTGGGATCCGTTTCGCCACGAACCATTCCCGGCGACAGGAATGGGCAGGGCGGTACTGGTCGACACGGCCGCGCTCTGGTCAAATTTCTCGGGACCCCAGCGCGCTTCCACGCGCACCTGCGGAAGAAGCGTGCTCTGGGTCTGACGAAGCTCACTCTCGGTGGCACGACGGTTGGCAGACGCTTCGCCGACCCCCGGATTGGTGTGAACGGCCTGCTTCAAGGCGTCGTTGATCGAGAACGGCTCCGCTACGGCGCCGCTGCATGGAAGGAGAAACAATGCACCTGAAAAGAGAATGCGCCTAAACAATTTGGTCCTCCCCCCCTCTCCGAGCAATTCGGTCGCGGGGCCCCCCGGGAAATTGGCTTCAGCTTGGCAAGGACTGGAACGACAAGCTAGGAAAAACTAGAAAGCTGAACAAATCGTAGGCGCCCTTGTCGCATTTTTGCCACTCAGAAGACATCGAAAGGGTGGCATGGTACCTCGCCGCCAAGCCGCGGGCCGCGGATGACGCCAATTTGGGCTTTGCTGTCGTAGGTTACTCCTCTCACACCAATCGAACGCCCATCGATTCTCGCCGGAGTGCGTTCAATTCGCATAAGCTATTGATATATCATATAAATTACCCCGCGCGGTCGCCCATGGTGGATTGAGGCGCGAGCTCAGGTTTTCAAGTAATTGGAAGCCGGCGTGTGCACGAAATCCATCAAACGCAAATTTGAGCGTTTGAGCCGGCGGTTATCGAAAGCGGGTCTGGATGCCGAACGACCGGTTTGGCGCTCCCTGGTCCGCCACCATCTCAAAGCATCTCACACCCAGCCGCCATCGACGACGTAGTGCTGGGCGGTGCAGGCGGAGGCTTCGTCGGAGGCGAGGAAGACGGTGAATTTCGCAACCTCGTCCGGCACCAGCCGGCGCTTCAGGCACTGTCGCTGCTGCAGTTCGATCTCGCCCGCCGGCGTCATCCATTTCTCGAGCTGGCGCTCGGTCATGATCCAGCCCGGCGCGATCGCGTTCACCCGGATATTGTAGGGACCGTAGTCGCGGGCCAGGGAGCGCGTGAGGCCGACGACGCCAGATTTGCTGGCCGTGTATGCGGCCATGCCGCCTTGTCCGGCCATCCACGACACCGAGCCGAAATTGATGATGGCACCGGCATTCGCCGCCTTCATGTCCGGCAACACGGCTTGCGCCGCAAAGAACTGGTGCTTCAGGTTCACCGCGATGCGGTCGTCCCAATACTCCGGCGTCATCTCCTCGGTCTTGTGCCGTTCGTCGTGCGCGGCGTTGTTGATGAGGATGTTGATCGCACCATGCGCGTTGCGCGCTTCCGCGACGCCAGCGCGCAACGCGGCGATGTCAGTCAGGTCGACGCGCTGGAAATGCGCGCGGAGATCCTGATCCGACAGCTCGCGCGCCAGGCGTTGGCCCTCGTCGGCCTTGATGTCGAAGAACACCACATTGGATTTCTGTTGCGCAAAGCTCCGCACGATCGCAGCGCCAATTCCCGATGCACCACCGGTGACGAGAACGACCTTGCCGGCGAGGTCGGAATAAACGGCGGCCATGGGCACCTCCCGGCTTGCTTACGGGCGAAACGACGCGGCGCCCAATTGTCCCGCAGACCTTAGCCACTCCCTGGGTGAGGTGCATAGATCAGAATTTTAGTTGCGTACCTCAAAAATCGAAGGCAGGATTGCAGCCAAAGAATAAGAGCCGGTTGGGAGGAATGTGATGAGACTGCTCGAGAAGCTGGGACTCGCCGCTGCCGCATGCCTGCTTTGGGCCAACGCCGCCACAGCCGACACGACCGTAAAATGGCTGCACATCGAGGCCAATCCGGCCCAGGTGAAGATCTGGGAGGAGGTCGCGCGCGCCTATGAGGCGTCGCATCCGGGCGTCAAGGTCGAGATGCAGTTCCTCGAGAACGAGGCCTACAAGGCCAAGCTGCCGACCATCCTGCAATCCAAGGACCGGCCGAACATCATCTACAGCTGGGCCGGCGGCGTCCTGAAGACGCAGATCGAGGCCGGCGTCCTCGACGACATCACCGATTCCGTGAAGGGTTACAGCGACAGCCTGACGCCGGCAGCGCTCGCCGCCTTCACCAGCAATGGCCGCGTTTATGGTCTGCCGACCGCTCTGTCGCAGGTCGGCTTCCTCTGCAACAGGGAGCTGATGGCCAAGGCGAAGGTCGATCCTGCAGGGATCAAGAGCTGGGACGATCTGCTTATTGCCGTGAAGACGTTGAAAGCCGCCGGCGTCACCCCGATCGTGGTCGGCGGCGCGGACAAATGGCCGCTGCACTTCTATTGGACGCATCTTGCAGTGCGCATCGGCGGCAAGGCGGCGTTCGACGCGGCGCTGCGCGGCGAGAACGGCGGCTTCGCCGGCGAGACTTTCCAGAAATCCGGCGAGCTGTTCAAGCAGCTCGTCGATCTTCAGCCGTTCCAGAACGGTTTCCTGGGCTTCAAGAATCCGCAGGCGGTCGGCTATTTCGGCGACGGCAAGGCGGCGATGACGCTCGCGATCAGCACCGTCTATCATCTGCAGCGCGCGCTCGCCGCCGACAAGGTCGGATTGAGCGAAGACAAGATCTGCTGGTTCGACTTCCCGGTCGTGGCCGGCGGCAAGGGCGCGCCGACCGATACGCTCGGCGGGATCACCGGCTGGCTGATCACCAAGGGCTCGCCGAAGGAGGCGGTCGATTTCCTGAAATACTTCGTTTCCAAGGACGTGCAGACGCGGCTTGCAGCGGGCAACTTCATCATCCCGGTGGTGCAGGGCGCGGACGCCGGCCTCAACAACGCCTTCATGAAGCTGATCGCGGCCAATCTCGCGAAGTCGAACTACCACCAGAACTTCTATGACCAGAGCCTCGGTCCGTCGGTCGGCCGCGTCGTCAATGACGTCACCGCGGAGATCGCCGGCGGCAGCATGAGCCCGCAGGACGCCGCTAAGGCGATCGAAGCGGCGTGGAAGCAGGGCAACTGACGGTGGCGCGTCGGGCCGCGAGCGTGTCGGCGATGGGCGTTGCCGGTGAGATGGTCCCGCAGGTCGCGGCCCGCGGTCCGAGCTGGGACGGCAGGCTTACGGTCCTGATCCTGTTCCTGCCGCCGGCGCTGCTGTTGTTCACGTTGTTCGTGGTGCTGCCGATCGGCGAGGCAGCCTGGTATTCGGCGTTCAACTGGAACGGGTTCGGCAGGCCGACCAACTGGATCGGCTTCGACAATTACCGTTTCGTGCTGGAGACACGCGCCTTCTGGCTGGCGCTGCGCAACAACGGGCTGATCATCGCTGTTTCGCTGGCGATCCAGCTACCGCTTGCGCTCACGCTGGCCGTGATGCTCGCCGAACGCTTCCGTGGGGCGGTGGCGCTGCGCATGCTGTTCTTCATGCCGTACATCCTGGCCGAGATTGCGACCGGGTTGATCTTCAGCTTCGTCTATGACGGCGACTACGGCCTCGTCGCCTCGATCTGGCGCAGCTTCGGCGCCGAGCCACCGCATCTTCTGGCCTCGACCGACACGGCGATGCTGGCCGTGCTGATCGTGATCGTCTGGAAGTACTTTGGCTTCCACATGATGCTGTTCATCGCGGCGCTCCAGGGCCTCGACAAGAGCCTGATCGAGGCAGCCCGCATCGACGGCGCGACGCGGTCGCAAGCCCTGCGCCATGTCGTCATCCCCTTGCTCTATCCGACGATCCGGCTCTCCGTGTTCTTCGCCATCGTCGGCTCGCTGCAGCTGTTCGACCTCGTCATGCCGCTGACGCGCGGGGGACCTGCGGATTCCTCTAACACGATGGTGAGCTTCCTCTACAACAACGGCATCTCCCGCATGCGGGTCGGCTATGGC
The DNA here is from genome assembly GCF_054049735.1 of Bradyrhizobium sp. P5_C12. Taxonomy (NCBI): domain Bacteria; kingdom Pseudomonadati; phylum Pseudomonadota; class Alphaproteobacteria; order Hyphomicrobiales; family Nitrobacteraceae; genus Bradyrhizobium; species Bradyrhizobium sp. P5_C12. Next base: position 27,002 of record NZ_JBFULU010000053.1, on the reverse strand, counting down.
AGCGCCATCGGTGTCATCCTGTTCGTGATCTGCGTGACCTTTGCCTTCACCTACAAGCGATGGTTCATGCGCGATGAGTAATGCCGAGACCAGCCGCACGCCGTTCGATCCCGCCGTGCTGTTCAAGGCGGTGTTCCTCGCCGTCGTTGCCATCTTCGTGCTGGTGCCGCTGCTCGCGACCTTGCTCGGCGGCTTCAAATCGCTCGGCGAATTGCGCGTCAATCCGTTCGGCCTGCCGCATCACTGGGAGTGGCAGAACTATGCCGACATCCTGTTCTCCGCGCGCTACTGGCAGCTCTTGCGCAACTCGCTGATCATCTCGACGCTCACGGTGACATTGACCCTGATCGTCGCCTCGATGGCGGCGTTCACCTTCGCCCATATCAAGTTCTACGGCTCATCGATGCTGCTGAGCTACCTGACGCTCGGCCTGCTGTTTCCGGCGGCGACCGCGGTGCTGCCGTTGTTCATCAAGGTGCGCGATCTCGGGCTGCTCGATACCTATTTTGGCGTTGCCCTGCCGCAGGTGGCCTTCAGCCTCGCGATGAGCGTTCTGTTGCTGCGACGCTTCTTCAAGGACATTCCCTATGAACTGCTCGAGGCAGCGCTGGTCGATGGCTGCAGCTATATCAAATTCTTCCGCTACGTGACGCTGCCGTTGTCCAGGCCGATCCTGGCGACCGTCGGCACCATCACCTTCGTCAACAGCTGGAACGCCTATCTGTTGCCGCTGGTGATGCTCAACACCGATGCGCTCTATCCCTGGCCGCTCGGCATCATGGTCTATCAGGGCGAGTATTCGTCCGAGTGGCACCTGATCCTGGCCTTCATCACGCTGACCATCCTGCCGACGATCATTCTCTTCCTTCTCGCGCAGAAGCACATCGTCGCCGGCCTCACCGCGGGCGCGGTCAAGGGATGAGCGGTACCTCACGGAGATCACAATGAGAAAAGTCGGAATCGGAATCATCGGCTGCGGCAATATCAGCACCGCCTATCTGAAGGCGGCGCAGCGCTTCCCGGTCATGGAGATCAAGGCGCTCGCCGACATGCGCAGCGATGCTGCGGAGCGCCAGGGCGCCGCCTTTGGACTGCCGGGGATGCGGGTCGATCAATTGCTCAAACGCGATGACGTCGAGATCGTCATCAATCTCACGGTGCCGCTCGCCCACACTGACGTCAGTCTCGCGGTGCTGAATGCCGGCAAGCATGTCCATTCCGAGAAGCCGCTCGGCATCAACGTCGCGGAGGCGCGCAAGGTGATGGATCTCGCCGCGCAGAAGAATCTTCGCGTCGGCTGCGCGCCCGACACGTTCCTCGGCGGTGGGCACCAGACCGCTCGCAAGCTGATCGACGACGGCGCGATCGGTACGCCCGTGGCGGGCAGCGCCTTCTTCGGCTGTCCCGGCCATGAGCGCTGGCATCCGGCGCCGGGCTTCTATTATTTGCGCGGTGGCGGGCCGATGCTGGACATGGGACCGTATTACATCACCGATCTGGTGCAGCTGCTCGGCCCGGTCGCGAGCGTGATGGGATCGACCGCGCGTCCGAAGTCCGAGCGGCTGGTCACCAGCGAGCCAATGAACGGCACGCTGATCCCGGTCGAAGTGTCGACCCATGTCGCGGGCACGCTCGAATTCGAGAGCGGGGCGCTCGTCTCGATCGCGATGAGCTTCGATGTACCGAAGCACCGGCATGCGCCGATCGAGATCTATGGCGACAACGGCAGCATGATGGTGCCGGACCCGAACCGCTTCGGCGGCGAGGTGCAGGTTGCCAAGACCGGTGGCGAATGGGAGACGGTGCCGCTAACTCACGGGCATGTGGAAGGAGAGTTCCGTTCCATCGGCGTCGCCGACATGGCCTCCGCGATCCTGAACAACCGGCCGCATCGTGCCTCCGGCGCGCTCGCCTTCCATGTGCTGGAGGTGATGGAGGCGTTCCAGACCTCCGCCGACGAGGGGCGGCGGGTCAAGATCGAGAACCGCGTCGAGCGGCCGGCGATGCTGCCGGCCGGACGTGAAACCGGACAGATCGACTGAGGACAAGAACATGCGCAAGGCAATGATAGTTTGGGGCGGTTGGCCGGGACATGATCCCGATCTCTGTGCCTCGATGATCCGCGGCTGGCTGAAGGCGGAAGGTTTTGAGGTGCGGATCGAGACCACGACGGCGGCTTTCGCCGATCCTGCTATTCACGATCTGTCGCTGATCATCCCGATCTACACCATGGCGAAGATCGAGAAGGCGGAGGCGCTCAATCTCTGCGCGGCGGTGCGTAGCGGCGTGGGGCTCGCCGGCCATCATGGCGGCATGGGCGATGCGTTCCGCGATTCCGTCGACTACCAGTTCCTGTGCGGCGGGCAGTGGGTCGCGCATCCCGGCAACATCATCGACTACAAGGTGGATTTGACCAAGCCGGATGACCCCATCATGAAGGGTCTGAAGAGTTTCGAGCATCGTTCCGAGCAGTACTACATGCATGTTGACCCCGCCAACGAGGTGTTGGCGACCACGACCTTCAGCGGCGAACACGCGCCCTGGATCGAGGGCGTGGTCATGCCCGTGGTGTGGAAGAAACGCTACGGCGCGGGCAGGGTGTTCTATTCCTCGCTCGGCCACCGCGCCTACGAGCTCGACGTACCGGAGATCCGAACCTTGATGACCCGCGGCATGCTGTGGGCGGCGCGTGAATGACGGCTGGTGCGACCCAGCCGATGGTTCGCGCCACGCTCGAGGACGTCGCGCGCGCGGCGGGCGTTTCGCTCGCCACCGTCGACCGCGTCGTCAACCGGCGTGAGGGCGTGCGCGCCAAGACGGTCGCGCGTGTCGAGGCCGCGGTGGCAAAACTCGGCTATCGTGCCGACGTCGCGGCCGCGCGGCTCGCGCGCGGGCAAAGTTTCCGCTTCGCCTTCGTGCTGCCGACCGGCAGCAACAGCTTCATGACCAACCTGACCGAGCAGGTCCGGCGAACCGCGGACTGGCTCGCCGGCCAGCGCGGCTTCATCGATATCCTCCATGTCGACGTGTTCGATCCGGACGTGCTGGCCGGTGCGCTGGAAAACCTGTCGCCTGCCTATCAGGGCGTCGCCGTCATCGCGCTCGACCATCCGAGGGTGCGCGCCGCGATCGACGAACTCGCCGCGCGCGGGGTCGTCGTGGTGACGCTTGTGTCGGACGCGCCGAGCTCGCGCCGCCTGCATTATGTTGGTATCGACAACCCGGCCGCGGGGCGCACCGCGGCAACGCTGATGGGACGTTTCCTCACCGGCGGCGAGGGGATGGTCGCCGTGATCGCGGGATCATTGTCGCTGCGCGATCACACCGAGCGGCAGTTCGGCTTCCACCAGATCCTGTCCAGCGAGTATCCAAACCTGCTCGCGCTGCCGGTCATCGAGGGCCGCGACGACAGCGAGCGCACGCGGGAGCTCACTGCCGCGCTGCTCGCCCGCCATGCCGATCTCCGCGGCATATACTGCTGCGGCGCCGGAAACCGTGGCATTGCCGATGCGCTGGAGAGCTCTGGCCGCGCGCGCGAGGTGGTCTGGATCACCCATGAGCTGACCCAGTACACGCGGCGTTTCCTGGTCCGCGGCACGCTCGATGCCATCATCAACCAGGATCCCGGCCATGAGGCGCGGTCTGCGGCGCGAGTCCTGCTGGCGCATTGTTCGGGTGAGCCGATCAGCCCCGACCAGGAGCGCATCCGCATCGACATTTTTCTGCGGGACAATCTGCCGTAGCTTCGAGCTCGCAGGTGACGCGCACTTGCTCGGGTCGAATATGGGCAGCCGCGCGCTTGCGACCGTTGCATCAATCGAGATCACGGGCCGCTACGCGACCGGAATGAACGCATATCCTTGCCCTTCCTCGACCACTCTGCCGATGCCTGGTCGACCTAGGTGAGCGCCGGCTAGCCACGTATGTGCATGTGCCGCGTCCTGGAGCAGCTTGATCCGGCTAGCCCTCGCCACGGCTTCGTCATCGTCATAGGCCCAGGTAAGCTCGGGACGGGAAAACTGTGCGGCGGGAACGTGGATAAGGTCGCCGCAGAATAAGACATCGTCCTCGTCAGTGTTGAGGAGATAACCCATATGACCCCGAGCATGCCCAGGTATATCCACCGCCAGTAAATGATCGGCCAGCCGATCTCCTCCGTTAATTGGGGCAAGGAGTGAACGAAACTCCTCCAACACTGGCTCGGCAAGAAACTCCTCAACGGCGTCTTCCCCTATCACAATCTTCCTCAGGCCATGAAATGCTCGTCGGCCGTCAGGCATGAGGAGTCCATTGATGTGGTCGCCATGAGCATGAGTGAGGGCGATCGTCGTAACCGATGACGTGTCGATGCCTGCCTCCGCCATCGCCTCCACGAGGTGACCCATGGTCGGGTCCCAACTCCCGCCCGCTCCACAGTCGATCAAGACGCGATCCATGCCAAAGCGATCGAACAGGAAGCAGTTGACCGATAATCGAACTAGCGAAGCGTCCCGCTGAGGCGGTTCGGTCTGCCTGCATACTTTGTTGTCTGGATAGTTGAGGGATTCGGCGGGCAGGTCGACATATCCATCAGAGAGCGACCAAATCCTCCACGATCCCGAAGCGCAGCCCAAGGTGTTGGCGCTTTGTGACAGAGCTTCCACGGACAACCTGCCAGGCGTTGATTCATTTTCTCAAAACGATACCGAAGCCGTCAGATCTTCGAAGTCATCACTTTTTGAGCGATCTTCCAGGTTCCGTTGACCTTTAGGCATGACAACATGTCGGTGAAGTAGCGTGGCGGAATTTGCAATTTCAGCTTTAGAAGCGCGAGCTCTCCCTCAATGTCTATTGACAGGATCTGATCTTGGCGCTCCAGGCCCTGTTGTTTCGGAGCTTTCAAATTGCGGACAGCTGCCAGCCACGTCGCAATTGGCGTCACGCTCACGTTGCCGTCGTCGCCGACCTTGGTCACGGAACTCGATGGATGAAATAGAGACGCGAATTTGTCAGCATCCATTTCATAGGCACTGTCGAAATAGATCTGCGCCAGGGAGCGCAAGGCACGAGCATCGGTATCCATAGGCCTGTTATCCAAAAGGTTGGGAATGGGAAGAAACTGCGCGTGCTGAAAGTCCGGTCTCCGAGCATCAAACCGGGAACGCTGACCACACGTGCCGAGTGTCAAGCCGGCCGAAACCTGCAGAAGGTCGGCTCACATCTCCCTTGTTGGCCGAACCTAGGACAAAGTGGCTTATGAGGCTAGGCATGTTGCATAAGATAGGGTTATGAGGAATATTCATAAGTCATGAGAAACGAACTGAACGAACTCGCTACGTTTGCAATCGTCGCCAGAGAACGAAGCTTTACGCGGGCTGCGGCAAAGATTGGTGTGTCTCAGTCTGCCCTGAGCCACACGATCCGGGGACTTGAGCAACGGCTCGAGCTGCAGCTTCTTGCTCGAACGACCAAGAGCGTCGCACCAACCGCCGCAGGCGCCGCTCTTTTGAAAGAATTGTCTCCGGCACTCGAGCAAATTGCTCGTGCTGTCAACGAAGCCCGAAACGTTCGGCACCGACCTGCAGGGCGCCTTCGAATTGTAATGTCCCGGTCGGCAGCCGTGATGGTATTGTTGCCGCGGCTCACGGCATTCGCGGAAGCCTACCCTGATATCGTTCTTGACGTTGTTACTGTCACTGGTCCTGTGGACCTCGTTGCGGGCGAGTTCGACGCCGGTATTCAACTCGGCGAGTACATTCAAAAGGACATGATCGCGGTGCGGCTCACCCAGGACCTGAGATTGGCGGTGATCGGATCGCCTGGCTATTTTTCATCACGAAGCATTCCCCGGAAGCCCAAGGATCTAAATGACCATCGGTGCATAAGCCTGCGTCTTCCGGGCGGTCCATATAGGTGGGAATTCGAGAAGGGACGAAAGGCGGTCACGGTCGGCGTGAACGGCCCGCTCATAATCGATGATACCCACCTGGTGATTCAGGCGGCACTCGCTGGCGCCGGCCTGGGACTCGCATTCGAAGAGCAGGTCGCAGAGCATGTTGCGAAACATCGCCTCATTCGTGTGCTGGAAGATTGGACGCCGCCAATTGCCGGATTCTTCATGTATTACCCCAGTCGTCGGCATCAGCCGGCCGCGCTGTCTGCACTAACGAACGCGCTGCGAGCCTCTTCACAATAGTTGGCACGCGACGAACTGTATCATGAGCGCGGACAGCTTCATGCTGCCGAGTGCAGTCTTGAGCAACGCCATCACGGCTGCCTTTGACCGGCGAGGGGCTCTCCAACTTCGTGCATGTCTTCATCGTGCAGGAGTTCAGGATGTTCAAACAGTTAGACGACGCCGTGTGCACGACGTGTGCTCCGGGAGATCAAGAAAAATCTCATCACAGCCAATGTGAGAAGGCCTTCTGAAGTGGGTAGGAGTCGCCCCAGGTCGGGACGTGCACGTCTCTGGGTCGCGCGTTGCTCAGACCTGAAACACTTGCCGCGGCGAGCGCGTCAGACACTCGTGCCCGGTCTCGGTGACGAGCACTGTCTCGCTGATCGCGATGCCATCGGCGGAGACGTACATGTGAAACACCATGCCTTCCTCCAGCGTCCAATGGGCCGTGGGCAGGAAGATGCGCGAGAAGTCACTGGTGCGCGGGCTATGGAGCGGATAGCAGCCGAGCGAATAGCCGGTGATGTTGGGGTAGTCGGGCCGTAGTCCATCGGCGAGCATGGCGTTTCGCGCCAGAGCGTCGACCTCGGCGGCGTCGGCTCCAGGCTTGATCGCCTCGAACTGCCGGTCCTGGATATCGATGAGCCGCCGGGCGAGATGCGACCGGCGCGGGTCGATTTCTCCGATCACGGCCGAGCGCATCAGGCGGGCGCTGTAGCCGTCAATATAGGGCAACAGTTCCATATGCAGGATATCGCCCTTGGCCAGCGGCTGCTTGGTCAGTCCGCCGTGCAGGAACGCGTTGCCGACGCCGGCGGTAATGATCCCCGCGCGTGCGGCGTCCGCGCCTTCCTGCATGAAGACCTGATAGACGGCCGCTGCCGCGTCGCGGCCCGATCGACCTTCGCCGGAGGCTTTCAGAGCTGCATCGATGCCGAGGTCGCCGATCGCGGCAGCGCGCCGGAGCACGGCGATCTCCCTCGTGCTCTTCCTGGCGCGGAGCTCGGCCATCACGCCGGAGAAGTCGACAAAGCGCGCGTCTGGCAGTTGCGCCGAGAGCTGCTTGAAGCGGGAGAGCGGCATGCAATAGGAATCCTCATCGAGCCCGACGCGGCCTGTCGCATAGCCAAGGCTACGGATGGTGTCGGCGAGCATCCGGATCGGGTCTTCCCAATCGGCGAAGGCAACGGAGCGCGACAGCCACGAGCTCTCGGTGAACGGGCCAAGGTCGACGGCGCGAAGGATCATGATCGGCTCGCCGTCGCGCGGCAGAAGGCAGGCCCGGTACATGTTCTCCGAGATCGAGAAGCCGGTGAGGTAGGCAAGGAACTCGCTCTGGTCGACGATGAGGACATCGAGCTCGCGAGCGGCCATCTGCTCGTGCACGCGCTTAACGCGCGCCTCATATTCGTCGATCGGAAACAACATTGCCATTCATCCTTCGTGGTATCAGGTGCGCGCGTTTCAGCGCCCGCTATCCGCAAATCTCCAGAATGGCCAGCATGTAGATGCGGATCATGTCGATGAAATCACCGATGTCGACACGTTCATCGGGCATTGTGTTGTAACGGCCGCCGGGGCCACAGACGATGCCTTCCATTCCGCCGTAATAGTGCAGATGGCCAGCATCGGTCCCGTAGAAGCAGCTCGGGGCGACGGCGCCCGTCGGCTGCTCTTCTCCGCGTACTGCGCGATAAGCGCGGTTGACGGCCTGGACGATCGGGCTCGTGCGTGCCACTTCGAATGGCGGCATGGTCGGCACGCCGGAGCGGTCCTCCGACATGATCTCGGCCTTGAGGCCGGGAAACCGTGCTTCGAGTGCGTCGAGCTCGCGGCGCATGTCGGCCAGGGCCTTGGCTTCGGACTGGCCCGGTGCGTAGCGGCCCGAGCCCTTGATCCGCACGAAGTCCGCAACCTGGGGCGTGCGCCATTCGTGCAACTCGCGGCCGAGCGCGCCGTGCACGACGCCAACATGGACGCGATTGATCCGCTCATGCTCCGGCGAGAGGGCGCCCGAGAATTTCATCGCATTGAGGCGCGGAATGAGGTCGCACGCGGCCGTGATCGCATCGACCGCCTCTTCGCGCTTGGACAGATGACGGGTATTGCCGGTCAGCTCGATGATGAACATGAACGCTGCGGCGTGCATGGTCATGGCCTTCAGGTCGGTCGGCTCGGAGTTGATGAAATAGTCGGCGCGAAGTCCCTGCTCGACCAGCGAGTAGGTGCCGACGCCGCCTTGCAGCTCGCCGACCACATAGGTGAGGATGACGTCGCCGCTGAGTTTGACGCCGGCGTCGATCAGCGTCTTGACCGCGCAGAAGTAGGCGGCATCACCGGCCTTCATGTTGGAAACGCCGATGCCGTAGATGAAGTCGTCGTCGACCTTGCCTGCCCAAGGGTCGACGGTCCAGCCTTCGGTCACCGGGTTGGTGTCGAGATGGCCGTTGAACATCAGGCTCTTGCCGCCGCCGCTGCCCTTCCAGCGGCCGACGGCGTTGACGCGCCCCTCATTGCCGAAGGCTGTGAGCTCGGTATCGAGGCCGATCTCGCGCATGCGGCCAGCCATGAAGGCTGCGAGCTGCTTCTCGTCGTCCGATCTGGAGTAGCTCTTGTGCTGCACCATGAGTGACAGAAGATCGAGGGCAGCGGGCACGTCGATCCGAGCGAGAAGTGCGTTGTGGTCCATGGCAGGAAGTCCTTGTCGTCAACCGACCGGCACGGGGGAAGCAGCCATCAGTTCGCGGGTGTAGGGATGAACGTGGTTCGCATCGAAATCTTCGACGGGCAGAAGGTCGACCACTGCACCCCGGCGCATCACCGCGATGCGGTGAGCGATCTGACGGATAAGGTTGAGATCGTGGGTGATGAAGAGAAAGGCGGTTCCAGTCTCCTCACGCAGCGTCAGCAGCAATTCGATGATCTGGGCCTGCACAGAGACGTCCAGCGGCGCGGTGATCTCGTCGCAGATCACGAGTTTCGGCCGCGCAGCGAAGGCACGCGCGATGGCGATGCGCTGCTTCTCGCCGCCTGAAAGCTGATGCGGCCAGCGGTTGGCGTAGGATTGGGGCAGTCGCACCTGGTCGAGCAGGCGGGGAATATCTGCAAGATGGCCGCCGTAGAGCTTGAGAGGACGTGACAGGATCTCGTCGATCCTGTGACGCGGATTGAGTGACGAATCTGGATGCTGGAAAATGATCTGCACGTCGCGGCGGTAAGCGGCGTTCATGTCGCGCATGCCGTGGATCTCGTGCTCGTCGAAGGAGATTGTGCCTGAGAAGCGCGCAAGTCCGGTTAGGGCGCGCGCCATCGAAGACTTGCCAGAGCCGGACTCGCCGACGAGACCGAGGATCTCGCCGCCACGAACCTCAAGCCCGATCTTTTTCGTGGCCGGGGGCGGCGCGTCGCGGAACAGCCCGCCGCTGCCATATTGGACTTCGATCTCGGAGGCCGCCAGAAGGACCTGGTCGCGCGGCATGTCATGGACAAGACGACGTTCCGGTCTAGGCACGGCGTCCACAAGTGCGCGCGTGTTGGCGTGGCGCGGCGCGCGGAAGATCTCGGCCGCCGGCGCCTGCTCAACCAGGCGGCCGCGCTCCAGAACCGCGACCCGGTCGGCGACGCGCGTCACAAGTGCAAGATCGTGGGAAATATAGAGCGCGGCAACGCCCGTCTCCCGGCGTAATCGCGCGAACAGCTCGAGGATGCGCGCGCCAGTGATGACGTCGAGTGCGGTGGTCGGCTCGTCGAAGAGAATGACGTCGGGTCGGCAGCCAAAGGCGGTGGCAATGACGACGCGCTGTTTTTCTCCGCCGGAGATTTCATGCGGATAGCGCCGCATGATTGCAGCAGGATTGTTGAGGTCGACGTGACCGAGCAGATCGATGGCAAGCGTGTCAGCGTCGCGCGGTTTGAGACCGCGATGCCGTATCAACGCTTCCGTGATTTGCGTTCCGATGGTGAGCGTCGGATTGAGCGATGTCGAAGGATCCTGAAACACCATCCCGAGACGGCGTCCTCGGATCTCGGTCAGCTCGCGCGGGCTCAGGCGCTGAAGGTCGACATCGCCTAGCCGCAGCGAGCCTGCGACTTCGCGGGCGTTGTCGGGTAGATGGCGCATCAGAGCCCAGGCAAGCGAGCTCTTGCCTGACCCGGATTCTCCGACGAGGCCCAGCACCTCGCCCGGCGCGATCTGCAGCGAGATGTCGTGCAGTACGCGTACCGGCCCGGCTGACGTGATGTAGTCGAGCGTATAGCTCCGGATCGAAAGCGCTGAGGTCACCGCTCGTCCTTCGGATTGAGAGCGTCGCGAAGACCATCGCCGACCAGGTTGAAGGCAATGGCGGTAAGTGCGATCGCGGCCGAGGGCGCAATCAATCCCCACGGCGCCTGATGCATGTATTGGCGCGCGTCCGCCACCATGAGCCCCCATTCGGATGCGGGCGGCTGGGCGCCGACGCCGAGAAAGCTCAGCGTTGCGAACAGCATGACGGCGAAGGACACGCGGATGGTGGATTCGATCACGATCGGCGCCATGACGTTCGGCAACATCTCGCGGAAGATGATCCAGGGCGCTCCCTCGCCACGCGCTATGGCGGCCTTGACGTAGTCCTGATTGCGCACGTTGAGCGCGGCCGAGCGGGTCACCCGCGCCATGCCGGGCGCAAAGGCCACCGCGATGGCAATGACGGCATTGCCGGCGCCGTTGCCGAGCGTTGAGACCAGCAACAGGGCCATCAGAAGGCCTGGGATCGCCATCACGGCGTCGTTGGTACGCATGATGGCCTCGTCGGTTCGTCCGCCGAGATAGGCCGAGCCAATGCCGATGATCGCGCCGGCTGCGCTGCCGACGACGGTGGCGATGAAAGCGAGCGGCACGGTCGAACGCGCGCCGACCATCAGGCGGCTCAGGACGTCGCGGCCGAATTGATCAGCGCCAAGCCAGTTCTGCCAGCCGGGTGCGCGAAACCGGCCGAGAAAATCGATTTTCTCCGGCGCATAGGGCGCCAATGCGGGCCCGAACAGGCAAGCGGCCGCGATCAGCGCCAGGAGCACGACGCCGACAAAACCCTGCGGCTTTCGCATCAGACGGACGAACAGGTTAGTCATAGCGGATCCGCGGGTCGAGAAGGGCGTACGCCATGTCTGCGAGCGTGTTGGTGACGGCATAGGTCGCGGCCATGATCAACGCGCCCGCCTGGATCGACGGCAGGTCGCGCGTGGTGATGGCGATCATCAGCGCCCGCCCGATGCCGGGAATGGCGAATATCTCCTCGATCACGATGATGCCGCCGAGCAAATAGCCGACGTCGAGCGCGATGATGGTGACGACCGGCAACAGCGCGTTGCGCAGGGCGTGGCGAAACAGCACGGTGCGTTCCGGCAGGCCTTTCAAGCGCGCGGCGCGGATATAGTCCGATTTCAGCACGTCGAGCGTCTCGGAGCGCATCATGCGCATGACGTGCGCGACGAGGATCACCGAGACAGTGAGCACCGGCAGCGCCAGATGACGGATGCCGCCGCCGAAATCCTCCAGTGGGGAGACGTAGCCGGTCGCCGGCAGCCAATGCAACGTATCGGCCAGCAGAAGGACAAGCAGCGTCGCGGTGACGAATTCCGGCAGCGAGACCCCGAGATAGGCGATGAGGCTGACGCCCGTGTCGGTGAGCCTGCCTTGCCGCAGCGCCGCGACCACGCCGAGGGGCACGGCAACAGCCAGTGTGACCAGGATGGCCGACACGGCAAGCAGCAGCGAGCGCGACAGCGCCGCCAGCATTTCCGGGCCGACCGGCTGGCTCGTGCGCATCGAGATGCCGAAATCGCCGGTGAACACGCGGCCGGCCCAGCGCCCATATTGCAGCCAGGCCGGACCGCCGAGCCCGAGCCTTGCCCTGAGCGCGGCCAGCATTTCCGGCGTCGCATTCTCGCCGAGCAGCGACTGGGCTGCGTCCGCCGGCAGGATCTGGGTGATGGCGAACACGAGCATCGAGACCACGATGACGGTGTAGACCATCAGCATCAGACGGCGCGCAAACCAGGTGAGCGACACCCAACGTCTCCGGCGTCAGGCGCGCTTCGGCGCACCGGCGCCGAGCGAAACCGTGTCGAGGCGGAACACCGAGCCGCGCGGGTGCAGCATGTAACCTTCGACATAGGATCGTTGTGCCGCAAGAAGGTCGAAGAACGCCGAGATGACCGTGGGTACTTCCGTGTTCATCATCTCCTGCGCCTTGGCATAGAGCGCTGTCCGCTTGGATTCATCGGTCTCGACGCGGGCTGCGTTGATGACGGCGTCGAAGTCCGTGTTGTTCCAGCGGGTCTCGTTCCAGGCCGCGTTCGACGTGTAGAGCAGGTTGAAGATGGCGTCGGCGGTCGGCTGCATGTTGTAGAAGCCGACGTAGAAATTGCCCTTCTTCCAGACCTGGTCGAGATAGGTGGCATGCGGCATGGTCTGCACGTTGATGCGGAAACCGGCTGCGGCGGCCATCTCGCGAACCGCGACGCCGAGCTGCGTGCGGGTCGACGGTCTGTCGGAGGCGACCAGCGTCAAATCGATGCCGTTGGGATAGCCCGCGTCAGCCAGGAGCTTCTTTGCCTTGGCGATGTCGGGCTTCTTCAGCGGAATGTTCTTGTAGAAGTGGTAGGCGGAGCTCAGCGGCGTGTCGTTGCCCGGCGTGCCATAGCCGCCCGCGACGAAGCCCACGGTTGCCTCGCGATCGACCGCCAATGCCAGGGCCTGGCGAACGCGCACGTCGTTGAACGGCTTCTGGTCGCATCCGAGGTTGATATTCAGGAACTGGCCGGATGGGGTGCGCAGGGCCTTGACGCCATTGGCCTTGACGAGGCGCTCATATTCACCCGGCGTGGTCGTGAGCAGCAAATCGATCTCACCGGAGATCATTGCTGACGCCTCGGCGGTGCGGTCCGGATAGACGAGCAGTTCGATGCGGTCGAGGTAGGGCCGCGCCGGATCATAATAAGCGGGGTTACGTTCGACGACGATCCGGCGATCGGGCTCGTAGGATGCCAGCTTGAATGGGCCGGTGCCGTTGGCGGTGGTCGACAGGCTCGCGAGGTCGCCGGCGATGACCTTGGCCGGAACGATGCGCGCGTTGAGATAGGTGAGTGCCACTGGCAGGTCGGCATAGGCACCTGTGAGCGTAAACTTGACGGTCAGCGGATCGACCGCGGCGACGTCCTTGATCGGGCCGACATTGGTCCGGCCGGGGGAAGCGGTCTTCGGATCGAGGATGGCGTTGATGGTGGCGACGACATCGTCGGAGGTCAGTGGCGAACCGTCATGAAACGTCACGCCCGGGCGCAGCTTGAAAGTCCACTCGGTCAGCGTCGCATTGGGTTCCCAGGAGATCGCGAGGTCCGGCTCGACGGTCATGTCCGGCTTCAGCCGGGTGAGGTTGGAGTAGAGCAGTTCGGTGACGAGATATTCCGGGTTCACGCGCGCCAGCATCGGATGGATGACCGATGCTGCCTGGTCGACCGACATCCGGAGCAGGCCGCCGCGCTTCGGGGCTTCGGCGAAGGCGATCCTGGGCAGACCGGCGAGGCCGATCGCGGTTCCCGCGAGGAAAAGACGGCGACTGACGGACAGCATGGATGGGTGCTCCTTGAGTTAGCGGGCGGCGAGTGTTTCGGGAGACAGATCGGGATGGAATTCGGCGGACAGATAGGCAAGGACCGATTTCGCCAACGCGACGATGTCGGCGAGCGTGGTGAATTCGCCGGGCGCGTGAACGCAGCTGTCCGGCCGAACGAGGCCGGCCAGCAGGATCTCCTGCATTCCGGTCTGTTGCACCCAGCCGAAATCGGAACAGCTCGTCGCACCCCATTTGGCGAAATCGTCCGGTGCGTATCCGAATCCGACCGACAGCGCCTCCTGCCAGCGCGGCCAGTGCCGGCCTGTCGGATCGGATGTCGGCATCAGGTGGCCGGTGAGAGCCACATCGACGTCGGCTCCGGGGGCCGCCGCAAGGACGGCGTTCTCGATTTCGGCACGCGCGGCCTGAAAGTCTTCCTCGGGCGCATAGCGCCGACAGACGAGAACTTCAAAGAGCGATGGAATTTGCCCGCCGCATTGCCCGCCATGGGCTGCTGAAATATCAAGCTGGGCTGCGAGCGGATGCGTTGCATGCGGCTGCGCAGGCAGGGCGGACGTCCGTGCGGCGATTTCTGGTTTCAATGTTGCAAGCGCATTGAGGATCGGCAGTGCAACCTCGATAGCGTTGGCGCTTGAGCCAGCGGTCCTGGCTTCGCTTGCGTGAACCGTCCTGCCGCGGACGCGCACCAGAAGCGTGAAGAGGCCAAAGCAGCCGGCCCAGATGCGCGGCGCCGCGGCACCATTGAAATTGAGAATGTGGCCTTCGAGCAAACCTTGCTCCGCCAGATAGCGCACGCCGGGATAGAGTCCGCCTTCCTCGTCGGTGCAAAGCAGCAGCATCGGGTCGTAGCCGAGTGGAAGGCCGATCGTGTCGGCGGCGCGCAGCGCGAGCAGCACGGCCGCGATGGTGCCCTTCATGTCGGCGGCGCCGAGGCCGATCAGGCGATCGCCATCGCGCGTCAACTGGAGCGGATTGGAGGTCCACCCGGGCGCTGCCGGTACGGTGTCGACATGAAAATACAGCCCGAGCACCGGCTTGTCCGAGCGGCGGCGCGCGATGAGATTGGTTCTGCGCCCTTGCGCCGGGCCACCCGCCACGCGCCACAAATGTTCGGGGACATTGACGCGTTGGCAGTCCAGGCCGAGCGCCGCAACGGCGCTCTCCATCAAGTCGGCAAACGCTTCGTATCCCGCGCCGGGCGGGAACGTCGTGTCGATTGCCACCATCCGCGCAAGATCGTCGATCGCACGCTCGGCTGTGCGCTCGATCTCGGCGAAACCGTCGATCAGCGTCGGGCTGGCCTGTCCTGGGCCTGGTGGTGGAGAAACCATTTGCGGCGGCTCATTTCTATATTCTATAAAGAAATAGGCGAAGCCGATTGCTGTCAATTCCAAAGAATGAGGCAGGGGTGACCGGTAAACAGGCAAAAGCAGCGGCGAGCGGCCCATCGAGCCTGCCGGTTCCGTTGTACGAGCACGTCAAGCGGCAGATCGCCGAGGCGATCCTGGTGGGCGAACTGTCTCCGGGCACGGTGCTTCCCGGTGAAGTTGCGCTTGCCGCGCGATATGGCGTTGCGGTCGGCACCATTCGCCGGGCGCTCGCGGATTTGACCGCCGACGGCATGCTGGTGCGCCGGCGCAAGACCGGGACGGTCGTGACCGGCCGCGCACCGCAACACAGTCTGCGCTTCTTCTTCCAGTATTTCCGACTTCACGGCGAAGACGGCAGCCTCCAGCGTTCCGTGCCCGAAGTCTTGTCTGTGGTACTGCGGCCGGCAGACGCAGATGAGGCGGCGCTCTTCACGGAAGCCGTTGGTGAGCCGCTGCTCTGTCTTCACCGCATCCGACGTGTTGGCCGCGCGCCGGTGATGCACTCGCGAATACGGCTCGTTGCGCGCCGCGTGCCGGATTTCCCGCGCAAGGCGGCGAGCGTGCCTGCGCTGCTCTACCTCCATCTGCTCGACGCCTACGGCATTCGTATCGCGGCGATCCGCGAGAAGCTCCTGGCAGAGCTCGCCGACAAGGAGGATCGGCGTCTGCTTGCGCTGGCTTCGCCGAACGCCGTTCTGGTGATCCGCGAGGAGGCGTACGATCAAGCCGGTGCGCTTGCGCTCCTGAGCGAGCATCGCGCCACGACGGCGCATCATCACTACGTGAACGAGATCCGCTAACCTTTGCGAGTCGTGCCGCGCGCCCGTGACGCTTCCTACTGACCGACGATCACGTCGATTTCCTCCTTCAGGAGGGCGCCGTAATGTTCGAGGACGCCTGGCCTCAGCTTCGCGCAGAGGAACGTGAAGCTAAGGGCGGCGCCCGGCTTTTCGCCCGGCGTCATGATCGGCAATCCGACGCCGGCAATGCCGGGAATGAGTTCGCCCACATCCACCGCGTAACCGCGGCGGCGGGTGTCGGCGATCAGCTGCCGAACCTTGTCCTCGGTGAGATTGCGATAGGACGCGTAGCGCCCGAGGTTGGCGCGGATGATGTAGTCCTGCTCGTCCTCGTCCAGGAATGCGAGCATCGCGATCGAGCCGGGACCTACGCCGAGAGGCACGAAGCCGCCGATCGATCCCGTCAGCGTCGGCACGATGCATTCACCGTCGCGCCGGTCGAGACAGACGGAATCGTGATTGAAGCGGGCCATCAGGTGCGTCGTGTCGCCGGTGCGGCGCCTGAGCCGGGACAGTGCGATCTCGCAGCGGCTGATGATACCGGGGCCGCGAGCAGCGCGGACGCCGTAGATCGCCATGCGTGCACCTAGCCTGTAGCGCCGTTTCTTGTCGTCGCGGGCAAGCAGCTTGTGACCGACCAGCGTATTGAGGATGCGGTGACAGGTGGCGGTATTGAGCCCGGAGCGCGCCGCCAGGTCCTTGAGCGAGAGGCCCTCGACGCCGCCATCGGCGACGAGATCCAGCAGGATGACGGTCCGGTCGAGCAACTGGGCTCCACCGGACGGCGGTTGGGCGATCGCCGGCATGGAATCTCACATTATGAAAAAAGAGGCCTTGGCAACTTGTACATTGAGAAAGATGTGTCTCCAATGATGAAAATTAGGTCGCTTGAGAAGGGTGCATATTTTTTGAGCGACCTGATTTCTTCATTCGCAAAAAGCTGATGGCTGACGCGGCGCTGCGGCAACAGCGCTGGAAGGCCGTGATTTTTCCAGAGGAACAGGATGACAGGCTTCAAAAGGATGATGGGCGTTTCCGCCCTTGCGCTCGCTGCCTCCTTTGTTGGTGGCGCCGCCGTGGCGGGCACGCTTGAGAACGTCAAGGCACGCGGCAAGCTCGTCGTCGGCGTGAAGAATGACTACGTGCCCTATGGCTATCTGAACGACAAGGGCGACGTCGTCGGCTTCGAGGTCTCGCTTGCGAAGTACGTTGCCAAGGAGCTCCTTGGCTCCGAGGACAAGATCGAGCTCGTACCTGTCGTCGCTTCCAATCGCATCGAATTCCTGACCGCCGGCCGCATCGATGCGATCTTTGCCACGCTCGGCGTCACGGCCGAACGCGCCAAGGTCATCGACTTCACGACGGAATACGTTTCCGCTGCCGGCCCGTCCGTGCTGGCGGCCAAGGAAGCGACGATCTCCAAGTGGGAAGAGCTGAAGGGCAAGTCGGTCTGCGGCATCCAGGGCTCCTACTACAACAAGAAGATGACCGAGGAGTTCGGCATCAATCTCGTGGCCTTCAAGACCCAGCCGGAAGCCTATCGCGCGCTGAAGGACAATCGTTGCATCGGCTTCGTCTTTGACGACATGACGCTTCAGCAGAAGCTCAAGGAGCCCGATTGGGCAAGCTACAAGATCGCGGTGGCACCCTATGAATTCCAGCCGATGGCGGGCGGCCTCCGCAAGGGAGACACCGAATTCCACGAAGCCGTCGACAAGGCCATCGGGAAGGCCGAGGCCGAAGGCAAGCTGATCGCGTGGGAGACCGAGTTCGGCATGCCGCACTCCGACTACATTGCGGCGCGGGCGAAGGCAGCGGCTGCGAAGAAGAACTGACGGACACGGAGCGGCCTTTGTTCGGTCTCGATTATTCCTGGCTCGCGGATCCTGCGTACCAGCAATGGCTGCTGACCGGTCTCGTCAACACGCTGAAGCTGGCGGCGCTCTCATCGAGTGCCGCCATCCTCATCGGCATGCTCGGGGCTCTCGGGCTCACGCTGCGGATTTTCTGGCTCGATGCCCTGATCGAGTTGTTCGTAGAGGTGTTCCGCAACACGCCGCCGCTGTTGCAGATGCTGTTTGCCTATTTCACCCTCTCAACCCTCGGCCTCAGGGTGACCGATCCGTCGACGGGATTATCGGTTCCGCTTCTCAGTGCCTTTGCCTGCGCTGCGACTTCGCTCAGTCTCTTCGGCGGGGCGCTGGCGATCGAGGCCTTCCGCTCGGGCATCGAAACCATGCCGCGGTCGATCATCGATGCGGCGCGGTCACTGGGGTACGGCCGATGGGCCCGCTTCTGGCGCATCGAGGCGCCGATCGCCACGCGCATCTGCCTGCCGGGACTGACGAACATCCTGACCAACCTCTTCAAGACGACGTCGCAGGCATCCGTCATCACCGTGCCGGAACTGATGTACTACGCGGGACAGATCTACAATGACACGTTTCGCACGCTGGAGGTCATGATTCTGGTCCTCCTGATATACGTGGTGCTGGTGTCCATTCTCAGCTTCGCAATGGCGAGGCTTGAGGCCTTCATGGCCTTCCCAGGTTACGGGAGGGAGCATTGATCGCGGGCTCCATGCTCTCCTATGAGGGAAAGAAGCGCGCCGTTCTGCTGCTGATCGCCTTTGGCGTCGTCGTCTGGATCGGGGTCGATGCCGCGGCGGGCGGCTCGGCGCACTGGAGCCGCGTGCTGGTGCGGCTTCCTCTGCTTCTCACTGGCTCGGCGTCCGGCTGGCCGATCACGGGCGGCTTTGTCCTTAATATCATTCTCTCGCTCGCCTCCATGGCACTGGCGACGGCGCTCGGTACGATCATGGGTCTTGCGACGCTCGCCAGGTTCGGACCGATCCGGGTCCCGTCCTTTCTGCTGATGAATTTCCTGCGCAATTCACCGTGGCTCGTTCTGCTTTTTGCGACGCTCTATTTCCTGCCGTTCGAGATGCACGTCTTCGGCGCGACCATTCCGTTCCCGCCATTCGTGAAGGCCGTGATCGGCCTTGCGTTGCCGACGGCGGCGAATTTCTCCGAGGTGATCCGGGGTGCCGTTCAGTCCATTCACAGCGGCCAATGGGAAGCGGCACGTTCGCTCGGCTATGGCACCGGCCAGATCTATCGCCACGTGATCATGCCACAGGCGCTGCGGCGCATGATCCCAGGCTGGATGAATCTCTACGCGCTGCTGATGATCGCGACAGCGCTCGCCACGGTGACCGGAATCCAGGACGTGCTGACGATTCTGAATACTTTGCTGGCCATGGAGAACGAGCGGGTGATCGTCTACTTCTATCTGACCATCCTCTTCCTGTTCATCGCCTACTGCTATCCGATCGCTGCCGTGGCGCGTCGGTGGGAGCGTGCCGTGAAGGGAGAAAGCCTGTGAACCGCATCGACGCGCTGATCGAGCTCGATAACGTCCGCAAGTCCTTCGGTAACGTCCCAGTTCTCAAGGGCATCTCGATGTTCGTGCAGAAGGGCGAGGCAGTCTGCATTATCGGCCCCTCCGGGTCGGGAAAGTCCACCGTCCTGCGCTGCATCAATGGCCTGATTCCCGTGGACGACGGCTTTGTCCGGGTCGGCGCACACCGAGTGCATGAAATGAGGTCGGAAAAGCAGATGCGGGCGCTGCGCCATCAGGTGGCGATGGTGTTCCAGCAGTACAATCTGTTTCCGCACCGCACGGCACTGGAAAACATCATGATGGCGCCGATCCAGGTGCTCGGACACGATCGCGCCGAAGTCGAGGAGCGAGCCCGTAAGCTCCTGAAGAAGGTGCGGCTGTCGGAGAAGGCGGACAGCTATCCGGGGCAGCTTTCCGGCGGCCAGCAGCAGCGCGTGGCAATCGCCCGCGCACTCGCGATGCAGCCGGAAGTGATCCTGTTCGACGAGGTGACGGCTGCGCTCGATCCCGAAACGGTGAAGGACGTGCTCTTCGCGATCCGCGAACTGGTGGAGGAAGGCCTCACCTGCATTCTCGTGACTCACGAGATGAAGTTCGCCCGGGACGTCTCGCACCGCGTTTGTTTCACCGATCATGGTCTGATCGTGGAGAGTGCGCCGCCTGCAGAACTCTTTGACAATCCGCGAGACCCGCGCACTCGCGAATTCCTCGGTCAGGTTCTCTGATCGCATCACCGGGGCGGGCGAATGTCGTCCGGACCGGTGCAGACGACTCGTCGGGATTGGGCGCACGCTGCGCGCCCACGTGCAATGAAAATGAAAGGTGAGCCGGAAGGCCCAATACATCATGCCTCGTTTTGACGACATCTACGCCAAGGACTTCAAGGACGCGCCCTACTGGTGGGAGGCCGCAGAACCGGAGACCGATCTCGATCCGCTGCCGCAGCGAGCCGACGTCGTGGTCATTGGCTCGGGCTATGCCGGGCTGAATGCGGCGACCCATCTGGCGCGCGCCGGGCGCTCCGTCGTCGTCATCGACGGTGACCGGATCGGGGAGGGAGCCTCGACGCGTTCGGGCGGCATGGTGTCGAGTGGCCAGAAGCTGGTGGTTGGTGGCGCGATCAAGGGGATCGATCCGGCGCTCTTCTCGCGCCTGATCGGCGAGAGCAACGAGAGCTTCGATTATCTGAAGATGCTGGTCGAGACGGAGAAGCTGGATGCGGGTCTTGCGCTCACCGGCCGCTTTTTCGGCGCCCACGCCGCGGGCGATTACGAAACCCTGAAGCGGCATGGCACGCTCCTGGCGGAAAAGACGGGCGTGACCGTGCATTTCTACGATCGCGCGCATCAGCAGGCGGCGATCGGCTCGGACTACTACCATGGCGGCATGGTGATCGATGAATATGGCGGTCTGCATCCGGGCAAGTATCACAAGGCGCTACGCGACCGGGCGCGCGCCGCTGGCGTCATGCTGCGCTCGCATGCGCGTGCGGGTGTCGTACAGGATGGTGCGAGCGGAGAGAAGATCGTGCCGACCGCTCGAGGCAGCATTCGGACTGCCCACGTCGTCGCAACCACAAACGGTTACACCGCCGCCGATGCGACGCCGAGCCTCGCCAGCCGCATCGTGCCGGTCAAGAGCTATCAGATTGCCACCGCGCCGGTGCCGGCCGATCTCTTGGCCGAGCTCATTCCGCAGGCCCGCATGGTGTCCGACACGCGCCGTGATTTGATCTACGCCAGGCCGTCGCCTGACGGGACGCGGCTTCTGTTCGGTTCGCGTCCGGGCATCTTCGACATGCCCGACAAGCTTGCCGCGAAGCGGCTTTATGCGCGCATGCTGGCCGTTTGGCCGCAGCTTGCGGGCGTGAAGATCACTCATGCCTGGAGCGGGCGCGTGGCCATGACCGTCGACAAGATCGCCCATCTCGGCGCCCGCGACGGCGCGGATTTCGCGGCTGGCTGCAACGGCAACGGCGTCGCGCTGATGACCTTTCTTGGGTACCAGACAGYGCGCAAAATTCTCGGTGAGCAGAACATGCCCTCGGCCTTCGACCGCGAGACATTCACAGCCGTGCCCTTTTATTCGGGCAAGCCGTGGTTCGTGCCGCTGTTTGCCGGCTGGTATCGCCTGCGCGATTTTCTCGATCGTCCGGGACGCTGAAATAGCGGCACACGGGTTGTCGATCCGCGATGCGTCGGTCTCTGGGGCCTCATGAGCGGGGCGGAAGCCGATCTCCTGTTTGGCGACATCACGGTCTTCACCGATCCCGAGCGGACCGAACGCCTGGTTGTCCGCTTCAGGGCGGCAAGAAACGTCTGATCCGCATGCCTTCCATTCGCTCGTCTTGAAGGAGGACAATTTGTCCAGAATAATTCCCGACCTCGTCGTCACGCCGCRGGAACTGCCCGCGAAGGTGGACGTCGTCATCATCGGTGGCGGCATCATTGGCGTATCGACAGCGCTCTCGCTGGTTGAGCGCGGCGTCAGCGTTGCCTTATGCGAGAAGGGATTGATCGGGGCGGAGCAGTCGTCGCGAAACTGGGGCTGGGTGCGCCAGATGGGGCGCGACCCGGCCGAGTTGCCGCTTGCCATCGAGAGTCTTCGGCTCTGGCGTGGCATGAACGCGCGCATCGACGGCGAAACAGGTTTTGGTCAGGGCGGCATCGCCTATCTCTGCGACACCGATGCCGACGTTGCGATGCATGAAGCGTGGTTGAAGCACGCCACTTCGCTTGGTCTCGATTCCCACCTTGTGAGTGGCGAGGCGCTAGAGACCCTCATTCCCGGTGCGACGAAGCCGTTTCGCGCCGCGCTGCATACGCCGAGCGATGGCAAGGCCGAGCCGTTCATTGCAGCTTCGGCGATCGCGCGAGGAGCGGCCGCCAAGGGCGCGCATATCCTCACCAATTGTGCGGTCCGTTCCATCGAGCGATCGGCGGGCCGGGTCAGCGGCTGCGTGACCGAGCGCGGTGAGATCCGCTGTTCGTCCGTGGTTCTGGCGGGAGGAGCCTGGTCGCGCCTCTTCGCCGGCAATCTGGGCATCGATCTTCCTGTCCTGAAGATCCTTGGCAGCGTTGTCCGCCTGTCCTCGGTCGACGGCGTTCCGAATTTTCCAGTCGGTGCAGGCAACTTCGCTTTCCGTCGCCGCCTGGACGGCGGCTTTACCGTCGCCCAACGCAACGCCAACATCGCCCCGATCACGCCGGACAGCTTCCGTTTGTTCTGCGACTATACGCCGACGCTGATCAAGAGCTGGAATGAACTGACGCTTCGCATCGGCGGCCAGTTCTTTCGTGAGTTGTCGATGGCTCGACGCTGGAATAGTGACGAGGTTACGCCTTTCGAGCAGGTCCGCATTCTCGATCCGGATCCGTCGCAGCGATTCGCTCAGGGCGGCGTGAGCCATCTTCGCGCGGCCTTCCCAGCGTTCGGCGACGCAAGGATCACGAAGATATGGGCTGGTCTCATGGACGTTACGCCCGATGCTGTACCGGTGATCGCGCCGGTCAACTCCGTTCCGGGCTTCTATCTCGCGACAGGTTCCTCCGGTCACGGTTTCGGTATTGGCCCTGGTGCGGGCGCTCTGATGGCTGATCTGGTGATCGGATCGACACCCTGTGTCGATCCTGCCCCCTTCCGGATGGAGCGCTTCAAACGCCTGAAGAGAGCCGCCTGATTTTCCAACCCATGCCAAACAAGATCAAGTCGGCCGCTGCTGTTTCCACCCTTCGCGACCTCGACTATCTCGCCAGGGTCCGGCCCGGCGCATCCGTGGTAGCGCGATGCGCCGTAGGTACGCCTTCGAACCGAGCACAGAACAGGCAGGCAGGATGTCGCTGCAGGAAGCGCGTCGCTCCGACTAAAGGAAGACCCGGAGGCCATCCGAGAGCCGGGAACATCGTCGTCAATCGGGTGCTTGAAGCGCTGACAAGATGGCTTGATAAGCCTGTTTGACCAGCCAGCTGTTGGATCGTCACGTTTTTCCGCTTCCGTCCCACGGTGACAGCAGCGAGCCGGCTGCATGACATCAGGACTTCGCCTCAATCTTCAACGGGAAAATTCCGTCGCTTCCCGTTGCATTGGATCAATGAATTCTCTAAGTCGTTGATATGGAATATAAATTCTCTGTAGCCCCCATGCTGGATTGGAGCGAGAGCTCAAGCTTTTCAGGCGGTTAGGAGGCGGTGTGTGCACGACGTGTGCACCGGGAGATCAAGGAAAAATCTCGCGAAAGCCAATGTGAGCGGGTCTTCCCAGTTGGTGGGGCCGCGTGTGGTCGGCGGACGGGAGCGACCGAAAGTTTCTGAGGGCAGGGGAAGGACAGTCGAGCACTGACGGGTAGTCTCGGCTACCCGACGTGGAAATTTTCACTCTCTCGGATCAATCGTAACGGGACAGCCCGAGGTCTGCCGTCTCGATCTCGGGTGTTCGGCCGGAGATCAGATCCGCAATAACCCGCGCCGAGCCGCAGCTCATCGTCCAGCCCAATGTGCCGTGGCCCGTATTGAGAAACAGATTGCGGATTGCCGTCGGTCCGATGATCGGAGGCCCATCGGGGGTCATCGGCCTCAAGCCAGACCAGAAAGTTGCGGTCTTCGGATCTCCGCCGGGGAATAGGTCCATCACGGAGTGCTCAAGCGTACGCCGCCGCGCCAAACCTAGGTCGTTGGTGTACCCTGACACCTCGGCCATTCCGCCCACCCGAATGCGCTCGCCGAGACGGGTGATTGCGATCTTGTAGGTCTCATCCATCACGGTTGATTGAGGCGCGCGCGATGCGTCACTGATCGATATCGTCAGCGAATAGCCCTTGATGGGGTATACAGGAAGTGAGATTCCGGCCTTCTTCAGCAAGAGCGGCGAATGACTGCCGAGCGCGACGACTATCGCATCAGAACGAATGACACCCCTGTTCGTGAGAACTCCGCGCGCTTGTCCGTTCCCAACGTCCAAATCCTTGATGGTCTCGCCGTAACGGAAGGTCACTCCAAGCCTGGCAGCGGCTTTCTCAAGTCCATTGGTGAACTTGAAGCAATCACCGGTTTCATCGTTTGGAGTTCGGAGCCCGCCGACAATGCGATCGCGAGCATGATGCAGTGCCGGCTCGATCCGGATACAACCGTCGCGATCAAGGATCTCATAGGGAATGTCGTCTGCTGAAAGCCTCTCGATGTCCTTTGCTGAGGCGTCGAGTTGCCGTTGAGTCCGAAAGAGCTGCAGCGTTCCCTGCATGCGATCGTCAAAAGTCAGCCCGGTCTCTGCTCGTACGGCAGCAAGCGCTAAGCGGCTATACTCCGCAAGCCTCAACATCCGGCTCTTGTTACGCGCGTAGCGGTGGGAAGTGCAGTTTGAGAGCAACCTAAACAGCCAACACAGCATCGCG
The DNA here is from genome assembly GCF_054049735.1 of Bradyrhizobium sp. P5_C12. Classification (NCBI taxonomy): domain Bacteria; kingdom Pseudomonadati; phylum Pseudomonadota; class Alphaproteobacteria; order Hyphomicrobiales; family Nitrobacteraceae; genus Bradyrhizobium; species Bradyrhizobium sp. P5_C12. The sequence continues at coordinate 2,271 of NZ_JBFULU010000053.1, read as the reverse complement.
CGGTCCAGTTTCGGGCGAAGGATTAGCGGTGAGTGCTCCATCAGCATCCACTTAAGGGCTTTCAGCGGAATCCCTGGAGCCGCCCAAGGTGAGCAGTATCCAAACGATATTTCGCCCGCATTCGCATAGCTTGTTTCCAGCGCTGGTCCTGGCTGGCGATCAACGACTGTCACTTCATGTCCGGACCTTGCAAGCTGATATGCGGTCGTGACGCCGATCACCCCCGCACCCAACACCGTGACTTTCATGAATCCTCTTACTCGCTTTGCGGCAACCCGGTGAGGTCAGTGTTCAAGCTTTGCAGGCGCTATCGCCTCAGCCGATACCCCTCAGACATCGGCAGGCCACCACTCAGAAATCCGAAACTTTTCCGACCGTAAAGCCAGCGAAGCGATCTGGTCGGTAGGGCTTCGGATCAACGATTGGCGCCGCCCCAGTCACGATATCCGCGACCAGGTGGCCGGAGCCCGGGCCGATACCAAAGCCGTGTCCGCTGAAGCCCGCGGCCAATATCAGGCCGGGTAGAGATGAAACCTCTCCGATGGCTGGCACGCCGTCGGGCGTCGAGTCGATGTAGCCCGCCCATGCAGCGGTGATTTTCGTGTCCCTCAGGGCCGGTAAGAGGTCGAGGGCGCGCCGATGCGTGAGTTCAATTGTGCTTCGATCGGGCGCCGGATCCAGAATGCGAACCCGCTCCATCGGCGTAGGGCTGTCGAGCCGCCAACGGTGGAGTGTTTCATGTCCCGACCACACACCCTCGAGGCCGCCGGGGAGCAGACTGCGCCAGCGCCGCAGAAACATCGGGAGGAATTGCGGGGCGAAGCGGAACTGCTGGGCTGTCGGATCAACGCGCCCTCGACCACTGATGGCGAGTGTATATCCGCCATCGCCGCGTTTCGTGACCGAAACGCTGGAGGTATGCAATGCATCGGGTAAGCCCTTCACGGCCGTCGAGACCGAAAGGATGGACGAGCGGATCGAGGCAAGCGGAAGGCGGATGCCGGACTGGTGGCAGAAGGAGGAGGACCACGCGCCTCCTGCCAATATGGCGACCTTGGTGCGGATCGTACCGCGCTCGGTCACGACCGCGCTCACCCGGCCGCCCTCAGTCTCCAATCCACGTGCCGCGCACATCTGGTGCACGGTGCCTCCACCCTTGAGGATGGCCCGCGCTGCCGCAGGGGCCGCATTGGAGGGATCGGCGATGCCGTCGCTCGCCGAGAAGACGCCGCCCTTCCAGGCGCGCCCGGTGGCTGCGCCATGGGAAGTAGCTTCGGTCGCATCGAGCATGCGAGTGCTGACGTTCACGCCSCGGGCAAAGTCGCACCAGCGCGCCCAGCCCGCCAGCTCGGCCTCATCGTTGCTCAGGTACAGGAGGCCGCAGCGGGAGAAACCGGTGTTCTCTCCGCTTTCAGCGCCAAATCTCTCCCACAGGTCCAGGCTCTTGGTTGCCATCGGCAGCTCTCGAGCATCGCGGTTTTGCTGGCGGCACCAACCCCAGTTTCGGCTGGATTGCTCGGCTCCAATCCGCCCCTTCTCCACGAGAACGACGCTGAGGCCGCGCAAGGTGAGATAATAGGCCGCGAACACTCCGATAATGCCGCCTCCGATGACCACCACGTCGGCGCGGTCGGGAAGATCAGGCGAGGTCTCAATCTGACAGAGGGGCGCGGGCATCCTGTGTTCCTGGATTTCGATGACTGCATCTTAGATCGCGCATTCGCGTAGACGGCACCGGATTCGATGGTGGTCCAGCATTTTATGCTGTATCCTCGGTGTACTGCAAAACGGCGTTCTGTCCGAACGATACATGTCAGTGACGGACGTCGGCTGCGAGAGAAGTAAGCTTTTTGCTCGCTGTGCAGAATTTTCTGCTGCGCGTTGAGGAGTGGAGGGCGATCAATGAAACTCGATCGGATTGACATCAAGATTCTTCACGAGCTCCAGAAGAATGGCCGCGTCACCAATGTCGAGCTGGCCGAGCTGGTCAACCTATCGCCCAGCCCATGCCTCATGCGCGTGAAGCGACTGCAGACCGAGGGCTACATCGAGGGTTACTCGGCCCAGATCAACATGCGCAAGCTGGGACAGACGCTGACCGTGTTCACGGAAGTGACGTTGAAGAACCATCGACAGATCGACTTTGCCCGCTTCCTGAGCGCGGTTGAGAAAGTCGACCAGCTGATTGAATGCCATCTGGTCTCGGGAGGTTACGACTACATGCTGAAATTCGTCGCCGCCAGCATCGGCGAGTACCAGACGATCATGGAG
>NZ_JBFULU010000052.1:0-46960 GCF_054049735.1 Bradyrhizobium sp. P5_C12 | reverse complement strand
GCCGCGACCGCTATCACCTGGTCTTGCGGAGTGTCGGCAGCCTGATGGAATGCGGCGGTGTCCGCTGCACCTGGAATCCCGGTGAGGTTTGGTGGTTCAACAACAATCTTTGGCACTCGGCGGGTAACGAAGGCGATGACTGGCGGATTCACGTCATTTTCGATGTTCTGCCGCGCCGCAACCTGGCACTGGTCGAGGAGTTCAAGCGTCACACGGAATATTACCGGGCGAAGCTTGTCGGGCAGCCGTGACGCATGAACGGTCTGATCCGGTAAGGGCACGACGAGTGGACGAAGATCCGATCGGCGCGACATTGGCTACTCGTCCCGACAGTGGGCGAGATGCCATCCTGGCGGACATCAGCCAGAATGGCATCCATCGCGGTGACGTCAAACCCATCTCGACCAATGGGCGCTTGCAGAGCTGGCTGATCGATCTGCGCGCGATCTTCATGCGTCCGGACAGTCTGGCCGCCATCGCCGATGAATTCTGGCTTCTGAATCGTGACCGCGCGCGGTTCCAGGTCGGCGGGATGGAGACGGCGGCAATTCCGCTGTTGACGGCCATCCTGTTGCGGGCTCCTGAGCAGCACCGGGATATCAACGGCTTCATGATCCGCAAGGAGAGAAAGTCCACCGGGCTCGGCAGAATTATCGAAGGCAACGTCACCGACGCCCCCATCATCCTGGTGGACGACATCATCAATTCAGCAAGCGGTGCCGAGAAAGCGCGCGTCGCCATCGAAGCCACAACCGGCAAAACGGTCGGCGGGTTGTTTGCCGTCATCGACTATGAGTCGCAGTCCGGCCTGCGCTGGCGGCAGCAAAAGGGCATTGCCGTACAGGCTCTGTTCAAACTGCGCGATTTCGGATTGGACTTGCAGAACGACCCGCCGCCGCCGCGTCAGGCCTATCGGCTGCTCTGGCACGTGCCGGTTCCGGGCGGTTTTCCTTTCCACGTCGTGCCGAAGTCGGCGCCGCTGCTGGTCGGCTCGGTGATTTATCGGGGCTCCGATGCCGGAAAAATGCAGGCGTTCGATGCCGATACAGGCCGGGTCATTTGGGAACATCAGGTGACCGGAGCTGCCGCGGGAAAGGGGATCTGGTCCTCTCCTGCATTCCATCAGGATCGGATCTATTTCGGTGCGTATAATGGCGTGGCCTATTGTCTGGATGCGGCGGACGGACAGGTGGTCTGGGCCGTAGCGCAAGGCGAATGGATAGGGGCCTCACCGCTCGTGGTGCCGCAACATGGATTGGTGTTTTTCGGCATTGAATATGAACGACCTTGGGCTCAGGGCGGCATCGCCGCGTTGAATATGCTGACAGGCGAAAAGACCTGGGAATATCCTGTCCGCAAATTCCAGCATGGCTCGCCCGCTTACTGGGCTGGCGGCGATCTCATCCTCTGGGGGACGGCCGATCACGTCATGGCCGCCATCGCGGCCAAAACCGGCAAGACGATCTGGACCTTCAAGACAAGGCGGTCGGTCAAATATGCCCCCGCCGTGTGCGAGAAGCGCGGCGTGGTCGCGTTCGCCTCGTTCGACAAGTCCATCTACGTGCTCGACCTCGCGACCGGGCAAAAGCTCGGCGAATGGGAAACCGAGGAGATCTGCTACACCACGCCACTCATCGTCGGCGACCGGCTGTTCTGCGGCTCCGGCGATCGCAACCTGTATGTGATTGATCTGGCGTCGATGAGCCTGATCAAGAAAATCCCGGCAAGGGCTCGGGTCTATTGTTCTCCGAGGCTGGTCGACGGCAAGGTGATGGTCGGAACCAATGGCGGGGTGGTGATGGAAATCGATCCGGATACGCTCGAAATCTGCGGCCGCCTGCAACTGGAAGACGCCGTCACCAACGCCATTGCCGCAACGCCCGACGGAAAGCGAATTTTCGTCTCGACGGCGATGAACCATCTGTACGCGTTCGAGCGGGAGCCGCTATCCGGCCAGCGCTGATCATGCCTTGACTGGCGCGATGAAGAGGGAGGACGCGAGCGTGGCGGATGGAGCGACCGTATCCAGCGCTCCGATCTCCACCGCAATCATGAACGGCGGATTGAAACTGGTCGCAGACCGCACAAAGGTGGCGATGTGGTTGGCCGGATAGTGCTCCAGCAGCGTATCGCGCAAAAGCCGCAAGTCCGGATGAGGGGCGTTGGCGGTCAACCGCGGCGTGGGCATTCCGAACACCGAGGGCTGGAACAGGAGCAGCGCGCCGCGCGTGTCGAATTTCAGCTTGTCGTACACGAAGCTGGTTGCCTCGAATATCTGCAGGCCTCCGCCAGGGTCGAAACGGACGTCCAGCAGCACGGTATCGATACTGGATACGCCGTCGACAAAGGTCACTGTCCTGCCTTGCGCAGCACCATCCCTGTAGAGATTGGTCGCAACACTGTCGAAGATGATGGGGTGTCCCTGGGTCAGGTAGGCGACGGCGCCGAGTTCTCCGGCGCGGGCCAGGATATGCCGTGTCACGTCGGCATAGTTTTGCCGGCGCGGCTGGTTGTCCTTGTAGAAGGGCTTCAGGCTGCGCACCGCAGGTTCGAGGTTTCCGGGTAGACGCCGGAATACATCGATCGGCACATTGGTCCAGATCTCCTTGCAGGCGCCAAGGAATCTCATCGCTTCGATCGTCAGATGGCGCACCGGGTCGACCCCGGCGCCGATGACGTAGACCGTCGTTGAGCTCATATCGCTGCTCCCAAATCCTGCGCGAATGCTTCGCCGGCGGCTGCAACCGGATGCCGTTCGGCAAAAGGCAACGATGCGTGGAATCCTTCAGCCGGCATCGGTTCGAGGCCGGCGCCGCTGCGGCGTCTGGTAGGGAAAGCCCAGTCCTTGCGCTGCGTGCTCTGGCGGCGCGCCGCCGGTGAGGCGCACCTTGTAGGCTGTCGCGGTCGCATCACCGTCGTAGCAAAGCGTGAGAATCGGCAGCTTCACCTCGACGATCCCATGGAGGGACGACCACTCCACCGGCCAGGCCAACGCCTGCCCCAGCGCTCCCTGGTCCGGTTGAGAGGAAACTTTGCTTCTCAGGTCGCCATAAACCGAAGCCAGGCGTTGGGTCGCCTGGCAATGGAAGCAGCATGGCCGATGCGGCGCCGAACGAAGACCGAGCGCCGACAGCAGCGGATTGACCGTGCAGTCGTCTATTTCCGCAATCTGCGAAGCATTGTCGTCAACGACATGGCCCTCGACCATGGCCCAGGTCGTATCCAGCTCTTGCCGTTCGATCGCGACCGTCTTCAGGAATGCGGCGCAGCAGGACGGGTAACCCAGCCAATCGGCCATCTGGCCCAGATCGGCCGCGCGCCATATCGAAGCGAGTTGTTCGATGCGTTCGTTGCGCGTGACGAGGTGCACTTCATCCGATGCCGCAACGCTCGATGACTTGCCGTTGAGCACGCGAACGAGGGGGGCATCGGCGGGACCAAGTATGCGGGAGGCGAGACCGCGGTTCGCCCATTCGGCCGACTGCGCCGAGGATCGTGCTTTGGGCACCGCCATGATCGCGGCCAACCGAACGCCGGCGGCCACGGACAGCCATTCCGAGATTCGTATCTCGTTGACCAGGCGGCCCAATGGTTCGGACCATCGATCCCGCGCCGCCGCGCTCGCCCATGCCATGCGCAGGAACGGCGGCATGCGGAAGTCCAATCGATCGGAATAGTCCCGTGGAACGCGTGATGCCGCGCTCACGACAGCGCCGGATGTCAGATCGAACGCGGCTGTCACGTCGGGGCCACCTGCGCCGGGGCACTGGCCGCCTGGCGGCGGGCGCGCAAGGCGCGCATCACGTATTCGACCGGCGAGTTCTGCCCGGATTCCCAACGCCGCAACAATTCCGCCTCCACGTCCAGTCGTTCGGGTCGCAGCGACAGCGGCGTGATGCCCTTGGCGACGAGCTCGGCCTCGATCTCGGCGAACACCCTGAGCCAGGTCGGGCATTGCTCCGATTTGCTGCGCCAGTCCCCCGCGATCGCCGTGCCCGGGCATTGGCCGCGGCACATCAGGAAGAACCGGCAGCCTTTGCAGCCACCTGCGTCCTGCGGCGTGTGGTAAAGCGCCAGATAGCGTTCGAACCCCTCGCGCGCGGCGGGCAGATAGTCGACGCCGTCCTTGTTGACCCGGCTGCATTTGTTGCGTTCGCCCTGTCCGTCCAGCCCCTTCACGGCACGCGTGGTGTAGGGATCGCAGGCCTGCCAGATACATTTTGATCCGGAGTCCTGGCCCAGCAGGAGCAGCTCGAGATCCTCAATCAGGGTCAGGGTCAAGCCGCTGAGCTTCTGGCGTGCCTTGCGCAATCGCCGCAGGGCATGGATGGTCTCCTCGGTGGAAAGCGCGTACTTCTCACGCGCCTCTTCGCTTTCCACCTCCAGCAAATGGAGTCCGATCCGCCGGATGCCGAGGCTCTCCAGATAACAGAACCAGTCGATCAGCTTCTCCAGCCGGTCGGCGCTGCCGTTCATGCGATGCAAGGTGACGATCAGGCTGGGTACGATGCCGTTGGCGACAAGCTTCTCGATGGCCTGCTCGCTGCGAGCCGTCGAACGACGGGTACGCTCCAGCGTATGATCCCAGCGCGCGTCGTTGAGTTCGCCCGGCCCATCCATCGAAAGGCCGACGCCAACCTGGTAACGCTTGAACAAGGCGATATGCTCATCGTCGATCAGGACGCCGTTGGTCTGGACGGTGTTGCGTCCCGTGCGTTTGAAGCCCCAGTCCCACAGGTCTTCCAGGACGTCCTTGGTCAGCAACAGAGGCTCGCCGCCGAACAGCAGAAACGGCTCATCGGCGCGGCTGTGCGCGACGATCGATCGCTTCATGGCATCGAGGTCGTAGCGCACGCCAAGATTACCGGCATCGCGCTGCGGATCCTCGTAGCAGTAGCCGCATTGCAGATTGCACCGCACGCCAATTGGCGTCACCGTCAACGGCATGGAACCTCTTCCCAAGGCAGGTTACGGGACAGCGACCAAGCGGAGCAGATATCCCGTTCCACCAGCGCGGCATGACCCCAGGTTTCAGCGATGGCTCTGGCGAGAGAGAACAATGGAGGACACCCTTCCTTGCAATCTTAAGTCGCTTTTCCCGGTCTGACAATGAGGTGAGAACCGGCGAGCTGGCCGGCGCAACAGACCACACCGATCTGCTGCGGCGCCGTCACGCTGTCTGTTGCGGCCGAAGAGGCCTTCCGCAATCCGGCGCCAGATATCCAAATCGCTGCATCATGGGCGCATGAGCGCGCGTGATCTCCTGGATCTGGGCGGGTGAGAGGACATCGCGCCACTGTCCGGCCCGCCCTTCACGAAAGAAGATTTTCGCGGTCTTGGGCCGTTCGATGAAGCCGTTCTCGGATTCCTGCCGCCGCAACTCACCAAACGACGATTTTGCGATGGCGGCCCGGAGTTGCTGTTCGCTCGGGGTCAGGCCCAGAAAGCGCGCCAGCGTTCCGAACGGCCGGACCGGATTGGCGACCAGGTCCTCATACCGCATGATGTGCATCGGCCGGTCGGCCAGTCCGAGCCAGCTCGCAACATTCTGGCTCCATGATCCCAGGACCTGGTAGGCCGCCCGTGCGGTTTCGGGGGTCTTCAGGCCCGGCGTCGCCATGGAGGCGATCATCGCGTCGATGCGCACGCCCGAATGGTGCGCATAGGAGATGGCGACGTCGAGCGGATTGCGGACGATATAGATGGCGGCCAGCGTGGCATTCAAATTGATCGTTGGGTGCTGATATTCATTGCCGATGCAGAGGTGGGTTTTGACCAGAACGGGCTCGCTCCGGCCGTTGGCCAATTGCCGCTGCACTTCCGGGCGGGCGGCGGCGACTTCGCTCTGATCGGCCGCGGCGAGACTTTTTCCCAGCACGCGCTCGAACGGCTTGGCGCCAAATTCCCAGAGCGTGTGCGTGTCCATCCGATTGATGTCCTGCGCTTCGTCGACGCCGGACAGTTCGTTCAGCAGATTATGGATGAACACTCTCACCCAGGTGTTGCCGGATTTCGGGTAGGACGCGATCCAGATGATGTTCTGCTTGGTTGGCTCCGAGTGAGCAGGCCTATCGGCACCGGGCGCGAGTACACCGAGTTGCATCAGAGTAGCTCCGATCGGGTGGAATGGATCGTGGTCCGCGATCCGCAGCGATCGAAGCATCGATCTTCCATCGCGCTCATCAAAGCGCGAACGGAATCCCGTTCGGGCACATACGACACGATTCGATGGCTTGTCAGTTTCATGTAAGGTTGTCTGGCCTGAGATACGCGGATGATTTTCTCGCAGTCACATCACAAGTTACGACACCGCGCGGCGGAGATGGAATACACACTGAGAAATTTTTGGAAGTCGTCAGATACCTCTTGAAATCGATCAGGTTGTATGTTGATTTCATACTACGAGACATAGTGTCGCAATAGCGGGTCGGGGAAGCCCGTTTGCGCGACGACTCCGGCTAGAACCACGACGACGCGGGCTGACTTAGACTCTTCAAAACAATTTGTGCGGTGTTTGGCTGGCCAGAGAAGATTTGGTCGGGAGGTAGCCTTGTGGCCTGAAGCATCGGTCAGTTTGAGGCCGGGTGTCGCTAAGGGATGTGAATGCTCGGATGATCGCGTCGCATGCCCCGCAACGATCGCATCGTTTCGAGCTGGAGGATATGCCGGCGATAATCGGGCTGGGCTCTGCGCGATTGAGCCGAAGAGGCGCGGGCTTGGGCCTCAGCGAATCTCAGCGAGCCGCGTAAGCGCGGACCAAGCCGACGAAAATATCGCGGTCCCGCAGGGCGCTCGGTCGCGGTGCATACGAATAGAGCTCGTTGAGATCGTTCCAGCAACAGCCGAGGACGTAATCCGCGGGGCTCAGCCTGTTGACTTTTGCCTTCCTGCGAAAGCCCTCGATCTTGTAGCCAGTGCTCGAGCTGTCCCCGTCGTCAGAAAGCCCGCGAACGTACGTCCAGTGCAGGTTCGGCTGCTTCTGGATGAGCAGATCACCGAGAAAAATGCCGAGATCGAAGACGACATTGAGCCCAAGAAGCCCCTCGGTCCACGGTGTCTGCATTTGATAGAACGCCTGACTGACGGCCGGCTCCCGGAGGTTGGCGAGCGCGAAGCCGTTGTCGGAAAACCAGGCCGACACGCTGGCGAGCCCTGCATCGTCGAGGCTGGCGCTCACCCCGAACTTGTTCAGAAACGATTGCAGCGCGGCGAGGCGCGCTGTGCGTTGCCCCATGAAATACGCGAAATTCTCGTCCGATCGCGCGGCGTATTCGTGGGAATAGCGCGTGTAATCTTCTTCAGCTTGATCATCGCGGCGGCGAAGAAACGGGCCCTGACGATGGGGTGGCCGGTAAGGCGGGTAGTCCGCCAGTGCTGGCGACAACACCTTTCGTCGTTCGACCAGTTGTTGTGGTTCGCGTCGCAGCCAACGAAACATGGTGAGCTCTCCGGATGCTCCGGTGACATTAATAGTGTCGCCAAAGCAAAATCGCCAGACCTTGCCATCAAACGACGTACGCGCGGGCTCATATCGATAGCGATGTGAGCCGGCACCTGGGAGGCTCCTGTGTCGGATAACAATTTGCAGAAATTTCCTGCCTCCGTGACCGCGCCGATCACGCTTTATTGGACGGGAGCCGGGTGGTCGTCCGTTCTGAACAATCCGTATTTCGGCGGCACCGTCTGGCAGTTCTATCGATCACCCGTCACAGGGCTTGCCGGACCGGCCAATGGCATCGCCGCGGACCTCAGAAGTCTTGGCTTACGGTACAAAGTCTATAACTTCACCCCACAAGGTCTCGCGGCGAACGCTAGCGAGGTTCAGGCTGGAAGGATTCCTGCCGGAGCCACGCCGCGACAGATCACCGGCCATATAAGCGACTTCAACGGTGAAGCTCTGGAGGACGCCGCCGCAAGGATCGGTCGGTCGAGCAACACGCGTTACATTCGGAACCAGACATTCACTTCCTTCCCCGACGGGGGATGGTGGCCTGGAGCCCAGCCGCCCCAGCCTGCTGCCCAAGCTCCCTGGCCGAGCAACAGTGGCCGGCCCGTCACTGAGATCGATGCCATTCGTGAAAAACAATCGCGGTTGAATGGAACAAGGTTTTTCAACGATGAGCTGACTATCGCCAATAAATCCGGTGCGGTCAGGCAAGCCATTGTGGATTCCCGCTACATGGGAATCCCAACGTATGCGGCGCAGCAATACGGCTATGTCGGACCACTATCCACCGATGGCGCAAGTGTCCTGGTGTTGCGGTCGGAGCTTGCGGCGAGCAACCTTGCTTATGTCGGTGGCCAGCTCGTGCGCGTGGCGGGAGTCGGCCTTTTCGGGCTGGGGGTCGGCTACGACATCTATAACGGTATCCAGGCGTATAAGGCCGGCGGTACAGAGTTCGGCCTCTTTCTCGGTACGACCGGCGTCACCTACGGCGGTGTGATCGCGGGCGGCACTTATGCATGGATAGCCGGTGCAACGCTTCCGGAAATCGCAACGGCGGCTGCATGGGGAAGTCTGCCGGGCGCGGTCATTGGCGGCGCCGTCGCGAACTACCAAGTGTACCAGTACCTCTGGTGGAAGGACCCGCAGTTTGCTGCGCGTCTCATGTACGCTGTGGCCGGGGACATTAAAGCGGCAGCCGAAGTGGATGTGCCGGGCAGTGCTTCCTATGTGCCGCCGAAGGACTGGCTTCGCGAACCCTTTGCGCCGCTCAAAACAACCGCGACTAACCGTTGGCCGGGTCTTCCCAACGACGATCTGAATGACGCCTTCGCCGCAGGGGGTGGGGATCCAGCCTGGATCCCCGGCGGAATCCCGCCTTCGTTCAACCCCAATCTGCCTGCCGTTCCCTATACCGCTGAGACGCAGTGGCTTTCCTCGGCGACAGCACTCCCGAGCCCGTCTCAGCAGAGTTCGGGTGGTTCTTCGATTCCGCTCAATCTCTTCAGTTCGGATCTGGGGCAGTTGCAGCCTGTCCTCCAGGTCAATCCCGCGGCGTCGAATTTCCAATTGGTCAACGGCAACGGCCAACCGTGGGCGCAAAGCGCCAGTTCGCAGACCGCCACGACCGGTCAGGCGACTGACGGCAAGTGGACCTACACGAACAATGTCCATCTCTCCTATACGTTCAACATTTTCGGAGGAAACCAATCGGCGGCTGAACCGGCAGCGCAGGGCGAGCTGACGCCCTTCACGGCGGAGATCGCCATCACCAATGCAGCCGCCAATCTCTTCGGGCCTGCTGCCGCCCCGGATCTCACCAGTGCGAATTGGGCGAACTCGGCTGTCGTCTACGTCCTGACCGCTGCAAACCAGCCGTCTGCGGATCCATGGGCCAACGCGCCACAGGGGCCGACAGGCCAGATCGGCGACGGCAACGGCATTGGCAATTGGGCCGACCCGCAAGCCCTCAATCCCACTCTGGTAAATCCGGCGGCTGCAAATCCGTGGACCACTGCCGCGGCAGCTCAGTTGACGACCGTTACGGCGAACGAGGTCACTGGCCAATCCGAGGGCGATATCACCGGCAACCCGGGCATCACCAGCGGGAGCTGGACCAACAACTTCAGTCTGACCGCTGTTTCGAACTTGTATCTCGGAAATCAATCGCCGCCTCCCGATCCGTTCGCCGCGATCCAGGGGTCGGAAAAGCTGACGGCCTTTACGGCGGACTATGCCTTTGCGCAGGCTGCCGCCGATCTGTTTGGTCCGCCGGAGACCACCGGCTCGCTCGGTCCCACCATTGTCTATGTTTCCAATTCAAATTCCGGCAACCAGCCGCAGCCAGATCAGCAGGCCAGCGCGCCGCGGGGATCAACCGGCCGGAACGATGACCGCGACGACATTGGCAATTGGGCGAACGGGCAAGTTCTGTTTTACGGGATCGCAAGCCAGTCCTCGACGTCCAATCCATGGGTGCAGGGCCAGTTCACTCAGGCCGAGGTGGACGTTGGCCAGTCCGACCAGGGTCCGTTGAGCTTTAGTTCAACGAACAACGTCAGCGTCAGCTATGAGTCCAGCACGACGATCGGAAACCTGCCGTCGTTCGGCTCGCGGTCCGTCACCGTAACCCAGGACTCGAACTTCCAGATCGGCGACGGCAACGGAATCAGCAATTGGTATGGCGCCGCGCACGCGCCCAGCAGCTACGGACTCGACGATTCGCGACTGCCGAGCAACCAGGGCGGTCTTGGCGACTATGGTTACTTTGCCGACAACCCGCTGGAGCCATCGGCGGAGTCCGGCAACATGTCGTACAGCGGCGCCGACGGCAGGTCGGTCTCGGGTACCTCGGGCTGGTACAACGGCATCACGGATTATTTGGGCAACCGGCCGGCCTCGAGCTACTATCCGTCGTGGGCGCCGGCCGGTTGGAATCTGTGGGGCTCAACCCCGCCCTCCGATTATTTTCCGCGGCCCCCGAACTTCGATTCGTTTGATTCATTCGACAGCTCGTTCGATTCCTTCGATTCATTCGACAGCTTCGACTCGTTCGATTCATTTGATTCCTTTGGTGGCGACGGCGGCGGCGGGGATGGCGGCGGCGGTGGAGATGGGGGTGGTGATGGAGGCGACGGCGGCGGCGGTGGAGACGGCGGCGGCGGTGGCGGCGGCAGTCCGATCGTCCTTGACCTGACCGGCAACGGAATTGCGATCACCCAGCTGGGGTCATCGAACCATTATTTCGACATGACCGGCGACGGCCTGCAGCATGCCACGGCGTGGGCCGGGGCAGGCAATGGCGTGCTGGTGCTCGACGCCAACAACGACGGCGTCATCAACCAGGCTAACGAAATCGAATTCACATTGTGGGATCCGACTGCCGGCTCGGACATGCAGGCGTTGCTCGATGTGTTCGATACCAATCACGACGGCAAGCTCGATTCCGGCGATACTGACTGGAGCCTGTTCAAGGTTCTCGTGACCAATGCGGACGGCACCACGCAGCTCGAAACGCTGGCGCAATTGGGCATCGCCTCGATCGACCTGACCTCGAACCAGCAGAAGATCGTTCTGCCCGACGGTTCTGCGATCCAGGGTCAGACCACCTACACCAGGACCGACGGCACCACCGGCACCGCAGCCGACGTCACATTTGCGTATGATTCCAACGGCTATGTCGTCGCAACGACGACGACACACAACGCCGACGGTTCGACCACGATCGACAACAAGGCGTCCTACACCGACGGCAGCCTCGCCAGGGAGACCGTCTCGACCACCAGCGCCGATGGCAACACCGTCACCATTACGAAGGATACCAATGGCGACGGCGTGATCGACAGCCGGCAGACCGACGTCCGGGTCGCGAATGCCGACGGAAGCACTACGCTGACGGTCACGAATTTCGATGCCGCCGGCAGCCACGTTCTCAATCGCACGGTCACCAGCACCAGCGCCGACCGCAATACCGTCACCATCGATCGCGATTCGACCGGAAGCGGATTCTTCAACCAGATCGAGGTCGATGCCAAGGATGCGTCCGGCAACCTGACCGTGACGGTCACCGATTACAATCCGGATGGATCGCTCAGGGATCAGGGCGTCACCACGACCAGCGCCAGCGGCCTGTCGAAGACCACGACGGTCGATTCGAACGGCGACGGCGTCGTTGACGAGACTGACACCGATCTGACCGTCATCAACGGCGACGGCAGCAAGACCGAAACGGTGTCGATCTACAATACCGACGGGTCATTGCGTGGCAGCATGGCCACGCTGACCAGCGCCGATCATCTGACCAAGACCATCCAGACCGACAGCAACGGCGACGGGGTTGCCGATCTCGTGCAGGTCGCAGCGATCGTGCTGAATGCCAATGGCAGCATGACAACGACCCAGCAGGACTTCGCTGCCGATGGCTCGCTGCGCGACAAGGTCGTCACCACATTGAGTGCGGACGGCTTGTCCAGGACGACCCAGGTCGATCACGACGGCGATGGCCAGTTCGACCTGACCACGACCGATGTGACGGTTCATAGTGCCGACGGCAGCATCACCGAGACCGTGACTGACCGCAACGCCGATGGGTCGCTGCGCGATCAGTCGGTCACCATCCGGAGCCAGAATGGCCAGACCCGAACCGTCGCGGCCGACACCATTGGTGCGGGGAGCATCAATTATACCGAGGCCGTTACGGCCGCGGCGAACGGGTCGAGCGTCGACACGGCTTCGTGGTTCAACCGTGACGGGTCGCTGAATTCGCAGACCACCACCACCACCAGCGCCGACGGGCTGTCGAAGGTCGTCCAGAGCGACATTGACGGCGACGGAACGGTTGACGCAACGCAGAACAACGCCACTGTTGTCCATGCCGATCACAGTTCGACCGTCACCCGGACCGATCTGAGCGGCAACGGCACGGTGCTGGATCAGACCGTGGTTACGACCAGCGTTGACGGTTTGTCCAAGACAACCCAGGTCGATGCCACCGGCGACGGCGTATTCGATCTGACCGAGAGCGATGTCACCGTCCTCAATGCCGATGGCAGCCGCACCGAGACGGTCACCGACCGCAATGCCGACGGTACGCTGAGGTCCAAGACGGTGACCACCGTCAGTTCCGACCGTCAAAGCAAGACGACGCAGATCGACGCGACCGGTAACGGCACCTACAACGAGGTCCAGGTCCTGGTCCGTCATGCCGACGGCAGTACCACGTCGACAGTGTCCGACTTTGCGGCCAACGGCTCACTGAGGGACCGGACGGTCACCACCACCAGCGCCAACGGATTGTCGACGACGACGCGGTTGGATGTGACCGGGTCCGGCGTCTTCGACCTGACGGAAACCGACGTCACCATCCTGAATGCGAACGGCAGCCACACCAGGACCGTCACCGACACCAGCGCCAGCGGCGCCCTGATCGATCGCACCGTCACCTCCGTCAGCGCCAACGGGCTGTCGGTGACGACGCAGCAGGATACGACCGGCACAGGCAGCTTCGATCAGACGCGCACCGACGTCATCTCTCTCAATGCCGACGGCAGCCGGACCGAGACCGTCTCCGATGTCAGTGCCAACGGTACGCTCGAGGACCGCACGGTCACCACGACCAGTGCCGATGGGCTGTCGGTCACCATGCAGCAGGACGCGACGGGGGCGGGCACGTTCAACGTGACCCGGACCGGCGTCACGGTGCTCAATGCCGACGGCAGCCGGACCGAAACCGTGACCGACCGCAGTGCGGACGGCACGCTGCTCGCTCGGGAAATTGTCTCGGCGAGCGCAAACGGCCTGTCGAAGACGATTCAGCAGGACAATAGCGGCGACGGGGTGGTCGATCACACCGAGACCGATGTGGTCACTGCCAACGGCAGCAAGATCGTGACGGTCGCCGATTTCAACGCCGACGGCTCGCTCAAGGACCGCATGGTCACCACGACCAGCGCCAGCGGTTTGTCGACCGTGATTCAACGCGATACCACCGGCTCAGGCCAGTTCACGGAAACCATCGACGACGTCACCGTCCTCGGTGTCGATGGCAGCCGAACCGAGACGGTCTCCGATCACAGCGCCAATGGTGCCTTGCTGGCCGAGACGGTGGTCACGACCGGCGCCAATGGGCTGTCGAAGACGACCCAGGTGGACAGCACCGGCGATGGCGTCTTCGATCGGACCGAGAGCGATGTCACGGTTCTCAATGCCGATGGCAGCCGCACCGAAACGGTGACCGATCGGAGCGCCAACGGCACCGTGCTGGCTGAGACGGTGGTCACGACCAGCGCCAATGGGCTGTCGAAGACGACGCAGATCGATTCGACCGGTGACGGCACCTTCAACGAGGTCCGGACCCGGATCCTGAATGCCGATGGCAGCACAACCTCGACCGTGTCCGACTTTGCGGCAGATGGCTCGCTCAGGGCGCGGACCGTCACCACGACCAGCGTCAACGGACTGTCGACGACGACGCAAATGGACGTGACCGGGTCCGGCAGCTTCAACCTGACGGAAACCGACGTCACCGTCCTGAATGCGAACGGCAGTCAGACTGAGACCGTCACGGATACCAGCGCCAATGGTACCCTGGTCGACCGCATCGTCACCACCACCAGCGCCAATCGGCTGTCGGTGACGACGCAGCAGGATACGGCCGGCACCGGAAGCTTCGACCAGACCCGCACCGACGTCACGGTTCTCAATGCCGATGGCAGCCGGACCGAGACCGTCACTGATGTCAGCGGCAACGGCGCGCTGGAGGACCGGACCGTCACCACGACCAGCGCTAACGGGCTGTCGGTCACGACGCAGCAGGATGCAACGGGATCTGGAATTTTCGACGCGACCCGTACCGACGTCACGGTTCTCAATGCCGACGGCAGCCAGACCGAGACGGTGACGGATCGCAGTGCCGACGGCTCGCTGCTGGACCAGGCGATTATCACGACGAGTGCCAACCATCTGTCGAAGACGATTCAGCAGGACGTCACCGGCGACGGCGTGTCCGATCACACCGAGACGGGCGTGGTCGCGGCCAACGGCAGCAAGATCGTCACGGTCGCCGATTTCAACATCGACGGCTCGCTCAAGGACCGCACCGTTACCACCACCAGCGCCAGTGGTCTGTCGACCGTGGTTCAGCGCGACCTGACCGGCTCGGGTAGTTTCACGCAAACCGCCAACGATATCATCGTCCTGAACGGTGACGGCAGCCGGACCGAGACGCTCACCAATCTGAGCGCCAACGGCACCGTGCTGACCGAGACGGTGGTCACGACCAGCGCCAATGGGCTGTCGAAGACGATCCAGCAAGACAGCACCGGCGATGGTGTCTTCGATCTGACCGAGCACGACGTCGCCGTGCTCAACGCCGATGGTAGCCAGACCAGGACGGTGACCGACAGCCATGCCGACGGCTCGCTGAAGTCGCAGACGGTGACGACGGTCAGTGCCGATGGTGGCACCAGCACCACGCAAATCGATTCGACCGGCGACGGCTATTACAACGAAGTCCGGACCGTGATCCGCAATGCCGACGGCAGCACCACGTCGACCGTGACGGACCGCAGCGCCAACGGCACGGTCGAAGGACGCACCGTCACCATCAGCAGCGCCAACGGACTGTCGGTGACCACTGAGGTCGACGTCACCGGATCCGGCAGCTTCAACCTGACGCGAACCGACGTCATCGCCCTGAACGCGGACGGCAGCAAGACCGAGACCGTTATTGCTCGGAGCGAAAATGGTTCGCTGGAGAACCGCGCCGTTACCACCACCAGCGCCAACGGGCTGTCGGTGACCACGCAACGTGATCGGGCTGGGGCCGGCAGCTTCGATCTGACCCGCACCGACGTCATCGTTCTCAATGCCGACGGCAGTCAGACCGAGACCGTCAGCGATGTCAGCGCCAATGGCACGCTGGAAGACCGCGCCGTCGTCACCACCAGCGCCAACGGGTTGTCGGTCACGACGCAGCTGGACGTGGCGGGGACCGGCACGTTCAACGACACCCGCACCGATGTTACCGTGCTCAATGCCGACGGCAGCCGGACCGAGACGGTGACCGACCGCAGCGCCAACGGTTCGCTGCTGGATCAGACGATTGTCACGACGAGCGCCAGCGGCCTCTCGAAGACGATTCAACAGGACGTCACCGGCGACGGCGTGTCGGACCACACCGAGACGGGCGTGGTTACGGCCAACGGCAGCAAGGTCGTGACGGTCGCCGATTTCAACACCGACGGCTCGCTCAAGGACCGCACCGTTACCACCACCAGCGCCAGTGGTCTGTCGATCGTGGTTCAGCGCGACCCGACCGGCTCGGGTAGCTTCACGCAAACCATCGATGACGACGTTGTCCTGAACGGTGACGGCAGCCGGATCGAGACGATCGCCAGTCACAGCGCCAATGGCAGCCTGCTGGCCGAGACGGTGGTCACGACCAGCGCCAATGGGCTGTCGAAGACGACGCAGGTGGAGAGCACCGGCGATGGCGTTTTCGATCTCACCGAGACCGATGTCATTGCCCTCAATGCCGATGGCAGCCGGACCAGGACGGTGACCGACAGCCATGCCGACGGCTCGCTGAAATCGAAAATTGTGACGACGGTCAGTGCCGACGGCGCCGCCACCACGATCCAGGTCGATTCGACCGGCGACGGCTATTACAACGAAGTCCGGACCGTGATCCGCAATGCCGACGGCAGCACCACGTCGACGGTGATGGACTGCAGCGCCAATGGCACGGTCGAGGGGCGCACCGTCACCACCACCAGCGCCAATGGATTGTCGATCATCACCCAAATCGACTCCACCGGGTCCGGCAGCTTCAACCTGACGCGAACCGACGTCACCGCCCTGAACGCCGACGGCAGCCGGACCAGGACCGTCAGCGACGTCAGCGCCAACGGCTCCCTGATCGACCGCATCGTCACCACCACCAGCGCCAACGGGCTGTCGGTGACCACGCAGCGGGATCAGGCCGGCGCCGGCAGCTTCGATCAGAGGCGCACCGACGTCACGGTTCTCAATGCCGATGGCAGCCGGACCGAGACCATCACCGATCTCAGCGCCAACGGTTCGGTCGAGGATCGCGCCGTCATCACCACCAGCGCCAACGGGTTGTCGGTCACGACGCAGCAGGATGCAGCCGGGTCGGGTACGTTCAACGACACCCGCACCGATGTTACCGTGCTCAATGCCGACGGCAGCCGGACCGAGACGGTGACCGACCGCAGCGCCAACGGTTCGCTGCTGGATCGGACGATTGTCACGACGAGCGCCAACGGCCTCTCGAAGACGATTCAGCAGGACGTCACCGGCGATGGGCTGTCCGATCGCACCGAGACGGGCGTGGTTACGGCCAACGGCAGCAAGGTCGTGACGGTCGCCGAATTCAACGCCAACGGCTCGCTCAAGGACCGCACGGTCACCACCACGAGCGCCAGTGGTCTGTCGACAGTGGTTCAGCGCGATCCGACCGGCTCGGGCCAATTTACCGAGACCATCAACGACGTCGCCGTGCTGAACGGTGACGGCAGCCGGACCGAGACGCTCACCGATCTCAGCGCCAACGGCAGCTTGCTGGCCAAGACGGTGATCACGACCAGCGCCAATGGACTGTCGAAGACGACCCAGGTGGACAACACCGGCGATGGCGTCTTCGATCGGACCGAGCTCGATGTCACGGTTCTCAATGCCGACGGCAGCCAGACCAGGACGGTGACCGACGGTCATGCCGACGGCTCGCTGACATCCAAGACGGTGACGACAGTCAGTGCCGACGGCGCCACCACCACGATGCAGATCGATTCGGCCGGTGACGGGTTCTACAATGAAATCCGGACCCTGGTCCGCAACGCCGACGGCAGCACCACGTCGACGGTCGTGGACTACAGCGCTAACGGCACGGTGGAGGGCCGCGCCGTCACCACCACCAGCGCCAACGGGCTGTCGGTCACCACCCAGGTCGACGCCGCCGGTTCCGGCAGCTTCAACCTGAAGCGAACCGACGTCACCGCCCTGAATGCCGACGGCAGCAAGACCAGGACCGTCAGCGATGTCAGCGCCAACGGCACCCTGATCGACCGCACCGTCACCACCACCAGCGCCAATGGGCTGTCGGTGACCACGCAACGGGATCGCACCGGCGCCGGCAGCTTCGATCAGACCCGCACCGACGTCACGGTTCTCAATGCCGACGGCAGCCGGACCGAGACCATCACCGACTTCAGCGCCAACGGTTTGGTCGAGGACCGCACCGTCATCACCACCAGCGCCAATGGATTGTCGGTCACGACGCAGCAGGATGCGGCGGGGGCGGGTACGTTCAACGACACCCGCACCGACGTCGTCGTCCTCAATGCCGACGGCAGCCGGACCGAGGCGGCCAGCGACTTCAATGCCAATGGATCGTTGAAGGACAAGATCGTCGTAACCACGAGTGCGGACGGCCGCACGGTTACGACGACGCGGGACCTCGACGGCAACGGCATCGCCGATCAAACCGAAACCGACGTCGTTGCCTCGAATGGCAACATCGTCAGGACCGTCGCCGATTACGGCGTCAGCGGCGCGCTTAAAGACCGGTCGGTTACCACCACCAGCGCCAGCGGTCTGTCGACAACGACCCAACGCGACACCACCGGATCCGGGGTGTTCACGCAAACCACCCTGGACGTCGTCGTGCTCAACAGCGACGGCAGCCGGACCGAGACCATCTCGGATTTGAATGCGAATGGCTCGCTGCGCGACAAGCAAGTGATCACGACCAGTGCCAACGGCCTGTCGAAGACGACGCAGGACGACACCACGGGGAGCGGCGTCTTCAACGTGACGGAGACCGATCTCACCGTGCTCAATGCCGATGGCAGCAGCATCGAAACGATCTCCCGAACCAATGCCGCCGGAACATTGACGCGCCGGGAAATCGAGACGATTAGCGCCGACGGCAAAACCGTATCGATGTCCCTGGACCTCAACGGCGATAGCGTCGTCGATCAGAACGTGACCACGGTCGTCAATCCCGACGGTAGCACGGTCGCCACGCTCACCGATTACGGCGCGACCGGCGCGCTCAAGGACAAGGCCGTCATCACCACGAGCGCCAACGGATTGTCGGTAACGACACAGCGCGACACCACCGGTGCCGGTTCGTTCAACCAAACCCGGACGGATGTCACCGTGCTCAATGCCGACGGCAGCCGCACCGAGACGGTCAGCGACTACAATGCCGGCGGTGCGCTGACGGACCGGACGGTGACCACCACGAGCGCCAATGGTCTGAGCGTGACCACGCAGTGGAATCTGACAGGGTCCGGGGTCAGTGCAAGCCAGACGGATGTGACGACTCTCAACGCCGACGGCAGCCGGACCGAGACGGTCACGACCCTGAACGCCGGCGGTTCGGTGACCTCCGCCAAGACCGAGACCACAAGCGCGAACGGCCTCAGTCACACCGTCGCATGGCTTTCCGGCACCGGTGCCGGTCAGACGTCAACCGATGTCACGGTCCTTGGTGCCGACGGTCGGCGCACTGAAACCGTATCGAACTATAAGGCCGGCGGCTCCCTGCTGTCGAAAACCGTCACCACGACCAGCGCGGACGGCAGAACCACGACCGTCGTTTCCGACACCAATGGCGACGGCTCTACCGATCAGAGCGAGACGATTTATTCGGCAGTCAACGCGGATCACAGCAAGACCAGTGTCATCGTCGATTACAATGGCAATGGCTCCGTCAAGGACGCCATGACCGCGACGACCAGCGCCGACGGTCGCACCGTCACCATCCAACGCGATGCGGACGGCAACGGCATCATCGATCAAACGCAGACCAGCGTGGCGGCCATTGACGGCAGCAAGACCGACACCTTCATCGACTACAGCCCGGCGGGCGCTGTCGAAGACCGGACGATCGTCAGCACCAGTGCCGACGGCCTGACCAGGACCACGCAGTGGGATTTTAGCGGCAGCGGAACCATTGGCCGTACGCGAACCGACGTGACCGTGAAAAATCTCGATGGCAGCACCACCGAGACCATTACCGATATCAACAGCGACGGCACGCTCCATCAGAAGGGGGTGCTGACCACCAGCGCCGACGGCCGGACCAGGACGCTGCAGGAAGATACCAGGGGGGCTGGCTACTTCGATCATACCGAAGTGACGACGATCGCCGTCGACGGCAGCTCGTCGACGATCACAAAAGATCTGACCGCCGGCGGCGCGTTGCTCGATCAGACCGTGACAACGGTCAGCGCCGACGGCTTCAGCCGAACCGTCGACGAGGATACCCACGGCACCGGGACCTATAATTATCACGCCGTCACCAACAAGAACATCGACGGCAGCTCGGTCACCAACGCCTACTATCTCAAGGCAAATGGTCAGGTCGCCGAGCGCATCGTGACGTCGATCGACGCCAATGGGCTTGTCACGACTGTCCAGATCGACAGTACCAACGCCGGCTGGTTCGACAGTATCGAAACCATCGTGACCCGGGCGGACGGCAGCACGGTGGCGACGACGCGCGAGCTCAATTCCGACGGGACGACGAAGAAGCAGTGGGTCACCAACACGACGGCTGACGGCACCACCACCACCGTTCTGGGGGCGGCACCGACCATCACCGGCACGCAGGCAGGCCAGCCGACCTCGTCGGAAGCGCCGGTCCATCCGTTTGCCGGCGTCACCATCGGTGACTCCAACGCCGGCGCGACCGACACGCTGACCATCACGGTGAGCGGGGCAGGTGGCACGCTGTCCGGCGCCGGCCTCACCCGTTTCGGCAACACCTACACCTTGACGGGGACGGCGGCCGCGATCACCAGCGCGCTCGACGCGCTCGTCTTCACCCCGACGGCCGGCCAGCCCAACACCTATGGCACCACCACCTTCACGCTGTCTGACAGCAGCACCGGCTACACGATACCGGCCTACAACAACCCGCTGACGACGCTGGCCACGTTCACCGGCGGCCCCAATGGCAAACAACCTCTCGCCGGCCTGATCGCGGATGCGGCGGGCAATCTGTTCGGCACGACATTTTTGGGCGGCATCGATGGCGACGTGTTCGAGATCACCAGGAACGGCAACGGCTACAGCAGCACGGCAACGGTGATTGCCGGGTTCAATAACATCGACGGAGCCACCCCCGCGGGCGGCCTGATCATGGACGCGGCAGGCAATCTGTTCGGGACGACCCAACAGGGCGGTGCGAACGGTCTGGGTACTGTGTTCGAAGTGACCAGGAGCGGCAACGGCTACAACACCATCCCGGTGGTCGTGGCCACGTTTAACGGCGCTAACGGCCAATCGCCCCAGTCCAACTTGGTCATGGATGCTGCGGGGAATCTGTTCGGGACGACAAATTTCGGCGGAGCCAACAACCTCGGTACCGTATTTGAAATCGTCAAGACCGCTGGCGGCTACAGCAGCACGCCGACGACCCTGGTGACGTTCGACGGCACCAACGGTTCTCGCCCCGGCTTCGGCGGCCTGGTCATTGATGCTGCGGGCGATTTGTTCGGAACGGCAGGGAACACCTTGTTCGAGCTCGTCAAGACCGCCGCCGGGGGCTACACGACGACGACCTTGGTGACGTTCGACAGCACGAGTGGCGATTCGCCTTCCGGCACCCTGCTGATGGATGCTGCGGGGAATCTGTTCGGGACGACAAGTTTCGGCGGAACCCACGGTGCCGGCACTGTGTATGAGCTCGTCAAGATCGGCAGCGGCTACAGCAGCACGCCGACGGTGCTGGCCTCGTTCAGCGGCTCGAGTGGTGCAAGGTCGTCCGGCCTGGTCATGGATGCGGCGGGAGATCTGTTCGGAACGACACAGCAGGGCGGAGCAAACGGCTACGGTACCGTGTTCGAGATTGCCAGGAACGGCAACGGCTACAACAGCACGCCAATCGTGCTGGCGACGTTCAACGGCGCCAACGGTCAATACCCCGTTGGCCTGATGATAGATGCGGCGGGCAATCTGGTTGGAACCACGTCTGCGGGCGGATCAAACGGCGACGGCGTCGTGTTCGAGATCCCAGTTGGGGCGGTGGCCGTCCCCACGGTCGACCGCACCACGACGGTGGTCAATTTCGATCCGCCGGTTCCGCCGACGGTGACGATCACCTCTGCGGCGGAGGAGAGCAAATACACGACCCGGATCATCGCCGGCAGGGTCACGTCGCCCGATGCAACGGTCGCCGGGCAGACCGTCACCTTGACGGACAACGGCGTGGTGCTGGGCACGGCAATTGTTCAAGCCAACGGGCTGTTCAGCGCGACCGTGACGCTGCCGAA
Source organism: Bradyrhizobium sp. P5_C12 (assembly GCF_054049735.1). NCBI lineage: Bacteria > Pseudomonadati > Pseudomonadota > Alphaproteobacteria > Hyphomicrobiales > Nitrobacteraceae > Bradyrhizobium > Bradyrhizobium sp. P5_C12. The sequence continues at coordinate 25,213 of NZ_JBFULU010000052.1, read as the reverse complement.
CCAGGGCGCCAATTCGATCGTTGCAACGGTGACCGACAGTCTCGGTCTCACCGGCAGCAGCGCTGCGGTGGTGGAGAGGGTCGACGTTCCACCGACCATCACGGGTACAACTGCCGGGCAGACGACCTCGGCACGGACGCCGATCAATCCGTTTGCCGGCGTCACCATCAGTGACTCCAATCTCGGTGCGACCGACACGCTGACAATCACGATGAGCGGGCTCGGCGGCACGCTGTCCGGTACCGGCCTGAGCCATTTCGGCAATACCTATACCCTGTCGGGAACCGCCTCTCTGATTACGAGCGAGCTCAACGCGCTTGTCTTCACACCCGCGGCCGGCGTGCCCAATACCAGCGATACGACGACCTTCACGCTGTCGGACGGCAGCTCGGCCTATACGTCCATGGCCTATGTCAGCCCGATGACGACGCTGGCCACGTTCACTGGCCCCAATGGCAATCAACCTATCGCCGGCGTGATCAGGGATGCGGCGGGCAATCTGTTCGGCACGACATTCATCGGCGGCGGCGGCATCGGCGAGATTTTCGAGATCGCCAAGAACGGCAGCGGCTACGCCAGCACGCCGACGGTGCTGGCCGGGTTCAACAACGTCAATGGAGCCACCCCTGCAGGCGGCCTGATCATGGATGCGGCCGGCAATCTGTTCGGCGCGACCCAACAGGGCGGCGCGAATGGCTTGGGCGGCGTGTACGAGCTCGTCAAGACCGGCAACGGCTACAGCAGCACACCGACGCTGCTGGCCGCGTTCAACGGCGCCAACGGACAATACCCCGAATCCAGCCTGATCATGGATGCCGCCGGAAATCTGTTCGGAACCGCAGCCTATGGCGGAGCCAATGGCTACGGCACGGTGTTCGAAATCGCCAGGAACGGCAGCGGCTACAGCAGCACGCCGACGGTATTGATGACGTTCGACGGGACCAACGGCAACCGCCCCGCTTTTGCCGGCCTGGTCATGGATGCAGCGGGCGACCTGTTCGGAACGACACAGCTCGGCGGTGCCAACGGAGGGGGGACCCTGTTCGAGATCGCCAAGACCGCCGCCGGCTACAGCACACCGACGGTGCTGCTTTCGTTCGACGGCGCGAGTGGCGGTTCGCCGTACGGCACCCTGCTCATCGATGATGCGGGGAATCTGTTCGGGACGACAACCTACGGCGGCGCCTACGGTCACGGCACCGTGTTTGAATTCGTCAAGAGCGGCAGCGGCTACAGCAGCACGCCGACGGTGCTGGTCTCGTTCAGCGACTCGGGTGGCGCAAAGTCCGGCCTGGTCATGGATGCGGCGGGCAATCTGTATGGCACCGCGCAGCGTGGTGGAGCCGACGGCAACGGGACCGTGTTCGAGATTGCCAAGACCGCGAGCGGTTACAGCAACACGCCAACGGTGCTGGGGACGTTCACCGGCGCCAACGGTCAATTCCCCATCGGCGCTCTGATGATCGATGCCGCGGGCAATCTGATCGGAACCGCCACGACGGGCGGCGCGAACGGCGACGGCGTCGTGTTCGAGATTCCCATCACGTCCGTGCCGGTCGCCACGGTGGATTCCACCACGACGGTGACCAACAGCAATCCCCCGGTGCCTCCGACCGTCACGATCACCAGCGCGGCGGTGGCCACCAATGTCGCGACGCAGACCATCACCGGCAAGGTCACGTCGCCCGACGCAACGGTCGCCGGCCAGACCGTCACGCTCACGGACAACGGCGTGACGCTGGGCACGGCGACGGTTCAGGCCAACGGAAACTTCAGCGTGACGGTCACGCTGCCGAACCAGGGCGCCAATTCGATCGTGGCGACGGTGACCGACAGTCTCGGTCTCACCGGCAGCAGCGCGGCTGTCGTGGACATGCTGGATGATGTCGCCCCGACGGTGACGATCACCAGCGCGGCGGAAGCAAGCAACGTCGCGGCGCAAACGATCACCGGCACGGTCGTCTCCGGCGGGACGGCGGCCGTGGTCGGCCGGACCGTGACGCTGAAGGACAATGGCGTGACGATCGGCACGGCGATTGTTCAGGCCAACGGCATCTTCAGTTCGACCGTGACGCTGCCGAACCAGGGCACGAACTCCATCGTCGCGACGCTCACCGACAGCTATGGCAATGTCGGCACCAGCGCGGCCGTGGTCGATACGCTCGACAATATCGCTCCGACCGTGACGATCACGAGCGCGGCGGTAGCGAGCAATGTCGCGACGCAGACCATCACGGGCACGGTCAGCCTGAGTGGCGCCGCGACGGTGGTCGGCCAGACCGTCACCTTGAAGGACAACGGCGTGGTGCTGGGCACCGCGACGGTTCAATCGGACGGGACCTTCAGCGCGACGGTGACGCTGCCGAACCAGGGCGCCAATTCGATCGTGGCGACCGTGAGCGACAGCTATGGCAATACCGGCAGCAGCACCGCTGTCGTGGACATGCTGGATAATATTGTCCCGACGGTGACGATCACCAGCGCGGCGGAAGCGAGCAATGTCGCCGCGCAAACCATCACCGGCACGGTCGTCTCCGGCGGGACGGCGGCGGTGGTCGGCCGCACCGTCACCCTGACGGACAATGGCGTGACGCTCGGCACGGCCATTGTTCAGGCCAACGGCAGCTTCAGCACGACCGTGACGCTGCCGAACCAGGGCGCGAATTCCATCGTTGCGACGCTCACCGACAGCTACGGCAACACCGGCAGCAGTGCGGCCGTGGTTGATACGCTCGACAATATCGCGCCGACCGTGACGATCACGAGCGCGGCCGTTGCCGGCACGATCGCCGTGCAGACGATTACGGGCACGGTCAGCCTGGATGGTGTCGGAACGGTGGTTGGCCGGACCGTCACCGTGACCGACAACGGCACGATGCTGGGCACCACGACGGTTCAATCGGACGGGACGTTCAGCGTGACGGTGACGCTGCCGAACCAGGGCGCGAACTCCATCGTTGCAACGGTGACGGACAGCTACGGCAACACCGGCAGCAGCGCTGCTGTCGTGGACCTGCTGGACAACATCGCCCCGACGATCGCCATCACCAGCGGGTCGGAAATCAGCAACGTGGCGGTGCAGACCATCACGGGCACGGTCGTCTCCGGCGGCACGGCTGCGGTGGTCGGCCAGACCGTCACGCTCACCGATAACGGCGTGCTGCTCGGCACGACGACGGTCCAAGCGAACGGGACCTTCAGCGTCACCGTGACGCTGCCGAACCAGGGCGACAATTCGATCATTGCCACTGTGACCGACAGCTACGGCAACACCGGCACCAGCGCGCCGGTGGTGGACACGCTCGACAACAGGGCCCCCGCGGTGACCATCACCAGCGCCGCGGTGGCGGGCAACGTCGCAGCTCAGACCATTACGGGCACGGCCGCTCCCGGCGGCGCGGGCGCCGTCGTTGGCCGAACCGTGACGCTTCTGGACAATGGCGTGGTGCTGGGCACGTCGACGGTGCAGTCGAACGGCACCTTCAGCCTGAACGTGACACTGCCGAACCAGGGCAGCAATTCGATCGTTGCGACCGTGACCGACAGTCTCGGTAACACCGGCAGCAGTACGGCCGTGGTCGACACGCTGGACAACATTGCTCCCACGGTGACCATCACCAGCCCGGCGGAGGCAAGCCGGGTCGCAACCCAGACCATTACCGGCACGGTCAGCCTGGGTGGTGCGGGGACGGTGGTCGGCCAGACCGTGACCTTGACGGACTATGGCGTGGTGTTGGGCACCGCGACCGTTCAAGCGAACGGAACCTTCAGCGCAACGGTGACGCTGCCGAACCAGGGTGCCAATTCGATCGTGGCGACCGTGACCGACGGCTACGGCAACACCGGCACCAGCGCGGCCGTGGTGGACGTGCTTGGCAGCGCCGCGCCGACCATCACCGGAACCATTGCGGCGCAAGCGACCTCATCGCAGATGCCGGTTCGTCCGTTTGCCGGTGTGACCATCGGCGACATCAACGTCGGCGCGACCGACACGCTGACCATCACGTTGAGCGGGGCGGGGGGCACCTTGTCCGGCACGGGCCTGAGCGGCTCGGGCAGCACCTATACTTTGTCGGGAACGGCGGCCACGATCACGAGCCAGCTCAACGCGCTCGTCTTCACGCCTGCGGTCGGTGCTCCCAACACGAACAACACCACCACCTTCACACTGTCGGACGCCAGCACGGGCTATATCAAGCCGGTGACCTTCGCCGCCTCGCCGACGGTGCTGGACTCCTTCACCAGCGCCACCACGGGCTCGGCCCCGGTAGCCGGCCTGATCACGGACGCGGCGGGCAATCTGTTCGGCACGACGGCGCTAGGCGGCGCAAGCAATGCCGGTACGGTGTTCGAGATCGTCAAGACCGGCAACAATACCTACAGCAGCACTCCGACGGTGTTGGCCACGTTCAACAACACCAACGGTACCAAGCCCTACGGCGGCATGGTGATGGATTCCGCGGGCAATCTGTTTGGTACGACGATGAGCGGCGGGGCAAGCACCCAAGGCACGGTGTTCGAAATCGTCAAGACCGGTGGTACCTATAGCAGCACGCCGACAGTGCTGACCTCGTTCACCGGCGCCAACGGGGCTTCACCGGAAGGCAACCTGATCATGGATGCGGCCGGCAATTTGTTCGGCACGACATACTCGGGCGGGGCCAACAATCTTGGCACGGTATTCGAAATTGCCAAGACCGCCGGCGGCTACGCCAGCACACCGACCGTATTGGTCTCGTTCAATGGCACCAACGGCAACAATGTCATCGCTGGCCTGTACATGGATGCGGCGGGAAATCTGTTTGGAACGACCGCAGCCGGTGGCGGAGCCAATCACTTTGGCACTGTATTCGAAATCGCCAAGACCGGCGGCAGCTACGCGAGCACGCCGACAACGTTGGCCTACTTCAGCAACACCGATGGGATGATGCCGGAAGGCACCTTGATCGCGGACGCTGCGGGCAATCTGTTCGGGACCACCTACCAGGGTGGGTCAAGTAGCGTCGGCACTGTCTTCGAAATCGTCAAGACCGGGAGCACCTACAGCAGCGCGCCGCTCGTGCTGGGCACGTTCACAGGCGCCRCCAACGGGAGTGGACCGCAGGGCCCCCTGGTGATGGATTCGGCTGGCGATCTGTTTGGAACGACATTGAATTCCGGGGCAAACAGCAGGGGTACCCTATTCAAGATTCCCAAGATCGGCAGCAGTTACGGCGCGCTGACGGTATTGACCGCGTTCACAGGCACCAACGGTGCGAACCCGGGCGGCGGATTGATGATCGATGCGGCGGGAAATCTGCTGGGAACGTCGGAGACGGGTGGCGCGAACAATGTCGGCGAGGTGTTCGAGCTTCTCGCGACGTCCACGACGCCGATCGCCACGGTGGACAGCACCACGACGGTGATCAACTCCGTTCCCGCAGTAGCCCCGACCGTCACGATCACCAGTCCGGCGGAGGCCAGCAAGACCGCGACCCAGACCATCACCGGCACAGTGACCTCGCCCGACTCGACCGTCGCCGGCCGGACCGTGACGCTGACCGACAATGGCGTGGTGCTGGGCACCGCAACGGTTCAGTCGAACGGCACCTTCTCGGCCACGGTCACACTGCCGAACCCGGGCACGAACGCGATCGTTGCAAGCTTCACCGACAGTCTCGGGCTGGCCGGCTATAGTGCGGCGACGCTCGACATTCTTCAGGTCGCGTCGACCATCACGGGGACCCATGCGGGGCAAGCGACCGTAGCGCAGACGCCGATCAATCCATTCGCAGGAGTGACGGTCGGCGACTTGAATATCGGTGCGACCGATACGCTGACCGTCACGTTGAGCGGGGCGGGCGGTACATTGTCGGGCGCGGGCCTGAGCGGTTCGGGCACCACCTATACCCTGTCCGGGACGGCGGCCGCGATCACGAGCGAGCTCGCCGCGCTCGTTTTCACGCCGAACGCCGGCCAGCCCAATACCAGCGGCACGACGACGTTCACGCTGTCGAATGTCAGCTCGAACTACACCACGCTGCCCGGATATGCGAGCACTCCGACGGTGCTGGCTTCGATGAACAGCACGGTTGGATCGAGCCCCAACGCTGGCCTGCTAAGGGATGCTGCGGGCAATCTGTTCGGAACCACACAAAGTGGCGGAGCAAGCGGTTCCGGCACCGTGTTCGAGATGGTCAGGACCGCTAGCGGTTACGGCGCGCCGATCGTACTGGGGTCGTTCACGAGTGGCACCGCCTGGAGCGGGCTGAACATGGACGCCGCAGGCAATCTGTTCGCCACTCCATATAGCGGCGGAGCCAATGGTTTCGGCTCCGTGCTCGAACTCGTCAAGAATGGCAGCAGCTACAACGCTCCGATCGTCATTGCCTCTTTCAACAGCACTGTCGGCCAGACCGCCTCGGGTAATCTGATCACGGACGCTGCGGGTAATCTGTTCGGCGTAACACTATCCGGGGGAACCAACAACAACGGCACGCTGTTTGAAATTGTCAAGACCGGGAGCACCTACAGCAGTACGCCCACGGTGCTGGCCTCACTGAGCACCGCCAATGGCACCTTCCCCTTCAGCGGGCTGATCATGGATGCTGCGGGCAATTTGCTCACGACAGCACAAAGTGGCGGAGCCAGCGGGTTTGGTTCCGTGATCGAATTCGTCAAGTCCGGCAGCACCTACAGCAGCACGCCGACGACGCTGGTCTCGTTCAACGGCACCAACGGGAAAACTCCGGAGAGTGTCCTGATCGCTGACGCAGCGGGCAATCTGTTCGGGACCACCTACACAGGCGGGGCAAACAACCTCGGCACCCTGTTCGAAATCGTCAAGACCGGAAGCACGTATAGCGGCACTGCGACGGTGCTGGTGTCGTTCAGCACAGCCACTGGCTCCAACCCCTCTGGCAGCCTGGCCATGGATGCCGCCGGCAATATTTTCGGAACGACGAGAAGCGGCGGCGCATACGGCGCCGGTACCGTGTTCGAGATCGTCAAGACTGCGGGCGGCTACAGCAGCACGCCGACGGTCTTGACCTCGCTCAACACGCCTACCGGTTCATTCGGTGTCAATCTGGTGATCGATGCCGCGGGCAATCTGGTGGGGACGACATCGTCGGGTGGAGCAAGCGGCAACGGCGTGGTGTTCTCGCTGCCTATTGCTCCTCCAACGCCGATAGCGACGGTCGACAGCACCACGACGGTGATCAGCTCGACGCCTCCGGTCCCCCCGACCGTCGTGATCACGAGTCCGGGCCAGGCCGGCAACCTCGCAAGCCAGACGATTACCGGCACGGTAAGCTCCGACGCTGTCGTCGCGGGTCAGACCGTGACCTTGACGGATAACGGCGTGACACTGGCCACGGCGACGGTTCAAGCGAACGGGAGCTTCAGCGCGACCGTGACGCTGCCGAACCAGGGCGCCAACTCGATCATGGCAAGCGTGACGGACGGCGCCGGCTTGACCGGCTCCAGCGCGACGGTCGTGTTCACGCTGAACAACACGGCCCCGACGGTGACCATTACCAGCGCGGCGGAAGCGAGCAACGTCGCGGCGCAGACGATCACGGGCACGGTTGCCGCGAGCGGTACGGCGACCGCGGTCGGCCAAACCGTGACCTTGACGAGCAACGGCACGGTCGTGGGGACGGCAACCGTTCAGTCGAACGGGACCTTCTCGGCGTCGGTCACGCTGCCGAACCAGGGCGCCAACGCGATCGTCGCGATCGTGACCGACAATTTCGGCAACACCGGCAGCAGTGCCCCCTTGGTCGACACGCTCGATAGCGTCGCGCCCACGGTGACTCTCAGCGGAGCGGAGGCGAGCAAGAATGCGTCACAGACGATCACGGGCACCGTGACCTCCGGTGGCGCGGCGACGGTGGCCGGCCAGACCGTGACCCTGACGGACAACGGGGTGATGCTGGGGACGGCGACGGTCCAGTCGAACGGGACTTTCAGCGTTGCCGTGACGCTGCCGAATGCGGGCGCAAACGCGATCGTCGCGACGGTGACGGACAGCTTCGGTAACATCGGAACAAGTGCGGCGATGGTGGACACGCTCGGCAGCGTTGCGCCGACCATCACGGGCGCACACGGCTCGACGACCACGTCGCAGGCGCCGGTCAACCCGTTCGCCGGAGTGACCATCGGCGACTTGAACCTCGGTGCGACCGATACGCTGACCATCACGCTGAGCGGCGCGGGCGGCACGTTGTCGGGCACGGGCCTGAGCGGCTCGGGCAGCACCTATACCTTGTCGGGAACGGCCGCGGCGATCACCAGCGCGCTGAATGCGCTCGTCTTCACGCCGCTCGCCGGCCAGCCCAACACGAGCGCCACCACGACGTTCACGCTGTCGGATGCCAGCAACGCCTATGGAACTCCGCTGACCTATGCCGGCGCGCCGACGGTGCTGGCATCGTTCAACAACGCGAACGGATATCACTCCCAAGCTGGTCTGATCATGGACGCTTCGGGCAATCTGTTTGGAACGACAACGAATGGTGGAGCGAACGGCGTCGGCGAGGTTTTCGAACTCGCCAAAACCGGTAGCACTTACAGCACGACGCCAACCGTGTTGACCTCGCTCAGCAACGCCTTCGGATCTTACGCCGATGGTGGTCTGATCATGGATGCGGCTGGAAATCTCTTTGGAACGACGGTCCAAGGCGGCGCGAGCGGCAACGGCATCGTCTATGAACTCGTCAAGAACGGCAGTACCTACAACACGGCGACGACCGTGGCTACGTTCAACGGCACCAACGGCGCCGGTCCGCGGGGCAGCCTAATCATGGATGCTGCGGGCAATCTATTCGGGACGACGGGCACCGGCGGAGCCAGTGGCCAGGGTAATGTGTTCGAGATCGTCAAAAGCGGTAGCAGCTACAGCGGCACGCCGATATCATTGGCGTCCTTCAATATCACCAATGGCTGGTTGCCCTACAACGGCTTGATTATGGATGCTGCGGGCAATTTGTTTGGTACGACAGAAACCGGCGGAGCAAACAGCAAGGGCGTTGTTTTTGAAATCGTCAAGAGTGGCAGCGTTTACAGCAGCACACCGACAGTACTCACCTCATTCACCGGAAGTGATGGCCAAAATCCCTACAGCGGCCTGATCATGGATGCGGCCGGCGATCTCTTTGGAACGACCTATGGTGGCGGGGCCAACGGATACGGTACGGTGTTCGAAATCGTCAAGACCGGTGGCAGCTACAGCACCACGCCGATCACGCTGGCCAGTTTCAACAGTTCGAATGGTGCAAATCCGACGAACGGTCTGGTCATGGACGCTGCCGGCAATATCTTTGGAACGGCAACTAACGGCGGGGCAAACGGTTATGGCACGCTGTTCGAGATTGCCAAGAGTGGGAGCGGATACAGCAGCACGCTGACCGTGCTCAGTTCGTTCACCAACTCCAATGGAAGCAATCCTGCATCAAGCCTGTACGTTGATTCAGCTGGCAGCCTGTTCGGTACGACCTACGCCGGCGGCGCCAACAGCAATGGCGTAGTGTTCGAGCTTGTGGCAACCCCCGCAGTGCCGATCTCGACCGTCGATACGACCACGACGGTGATCAATTCATCGCCGCCCGTACCGCCGACCGTGACCATCACCAGCGCCGTCGTAGCGGGCAAAACAGCAACCCAGACCATCACCGGGACGGTCATCTCGCTCGATGCAACGGTCGCCGGCCGGACCGTGACGCTCACCGACAACGGCACGGTGCTGGGGACTGCGACGGTGCAGGCGAACGGCAGCTTCTCGCTGTCGGTCACGCTGCCGAACCAGGGCGCCAATGTGCTCGTTGCGAGCGTGACGGACAGTCTTGGCCTGACCGGCAGCAGTACGGCCGTGGTCGATACACTCGACACCATCGCTCCGAGCCTGGCCATCACCAGTGCGCCGGTGCCGAGCAACACCGGGGTGCAGACCGTTTCCGGCACCATTGCCACGGGCGGCACGGCGGCGGTGGTCGGACAGATCGTGACCTTGACGGACAATGGCAACGCGCTGGGCACGGCGGTCGTGCAGTCCAACGGCACCTTCTCGACGTCGGTGAAACTGCCGAACCAAGCCAACAATGCGATCCTTGCGAGCGTGACCGACAGCTACGGCAACACCAACAACACCTACCTCGCGACCACGGGCAGCGGTCAGATCACGATCGCAGCCCAGGCGGGCAAGACCAACGATCTCGATTTCACCGGAGGCATTACCGACCAGAACCTGTGGTTCCTCCAGTCGGGCAACGACCTGAAAATCGACATCCTGGGAACCAGCACAAGCGTGACCGCAACGGGCTGGTTCTCGAACAGCGCCAACCAGTTCCAGGAAATCACGGCCGCGGGCCTCAACATCGATAGCCAGGTGTCGCAATTGGTGCAGGCGATGGCGTCCTATTCGGCGAGCAACCCGGGCTTTGATCCGACCTCGCCGGGCAACACCGCCGCTCCAAACGATGCGAGCCTGCAAAACGCGATCGCGACGGCATGGCATTCTTGACGAGCGTGTTGAGCAGCATCTCATGTCGTGATTTTCTGCATTGCAGTTTCGCGATTCCTCGCTCGCTGGAGCCCGGCGAGTGACGAGGATGTCGATGAGAACGCCAGCCCCGGCGATCCAGGAATCGCTTTTGCCTTGGGCCACGATTTGCCATAGAGTCCCGGACAGCTTGGGGTAGAGTGAATGTCGAGCGGCCAACAGCGGGATGCAGGCCTGGAATGCCTGGCGCTTCTGCTGCGATTCCATCAAATTGCGGTCGACCCCGCTCAGATCGCCCACCAGTTTTCCGGCGCCACGATTGGCGTCACGGAGATGCTGCGCTGCGCAAAAGATCTGAAGCTTCGGGCGCGGGTGGTCACCGAGAATTGGGAAGGTCTCGCCAGGTTGCCGTTGCCCGGCATCGTGGAGCTCAGGGACAACAGCTTCGTCATCGTCGGCAAGGTGACCGCGGAGGACGCGCTGGTCCAGGTGCCGTCCGAAGGTCGTCCGCGCATCCTCAAACGCGCCGAGTTCGAATACGACTGGACCGGTCGCGTGGTGCTGATGGCGCGGCGGGCGTCGTTGACCGACGTCGCGCGGCGCTTCGACGTCACCTGGTTCTTGCAGGCGATGCACAAATACCGCCGGCTGCTCGGCGAAGTCCTGATCGCGTCGTTCTTCCTGCAGCTGTTTGCGCTGGCGACGCCGCTGTTCTTCCAGGTTGTCACCGACAAGGTTTTGACCCATCGCGRCTACACCACGCTCGACGTGCTGGTGGTCGGCCTGATCGCCGTGACGATCTTCGAGACTGTGCTCGGCGCGCTGCGCACCTACGTGTTTGCGCACACCACCAACCGGATCGACGTCGAACTCGGCGCGCGGCTGTTCAAGCATCTGGTGGCGCTGCCGATCGCCTATTTCGAAGCCCGGCGGGCCGGGGATTCGGTGGCCAGGGTGCGCGAGCTGGAGAACATCCGCAATTTCCTCACCTCGTCGGCGCTGACGCTGGTGATCGATCTCGGCTTCACCTTCGTGTTCCTGGCGGTGATGTTCTACTACTCACCGCTGCTGTCCTGGATCGTGGTCGGCTCGTTTCCGTTCTACATCGCGCTGTCGGCCGGCGTGACGCCGGTGTTTCGCCGCCGGCTGGAAAAAAAGTTCGACCGCGGTGCCGAGAACCAATCGTTCCTGGTCGAGAGCGTCAGCGCGATCCAGACGCTCAAAGCGATGGCGATTGAGCCGCAGATGCAACGGCGCTGGGAAGAGCAACTGGCGGGCTATGTCGGCTCCAGCTTCGACGTGCTGTCGCTCGGCAACTGGACCAGCCAGGCGGTGCAGTTCATCAGCAAGATCGTCACCGCGCTGACGCTGTATTTCGGCGCCCATCTGGTGATCGCGGGAGATCTCACCGTCGGCGAATTGATCGCCTTCAACATGCTGGCTGGCCGGGTGGCCCAGCCGGTGCTTCGGCTGGCGCAGCTGTGGCAGGATTTCCATCAGGCGCGGGTCTCGATTGCGCGGCTCGGCGATATCCTCAACACCGTGCCGGAACCGGCGTTCGATGCCTCGCGCGCAGCACTTCCGCAGATCAAGGGCGATATCACTTTCGACCACGTTACCTTTCGCTACCGCATCGACGGCCCGACCGCGTTGCAGGATATCTCACTGAAGATTTCCGCAGGCCAGGTGATCGGCATCGTCGGGCCGTCGGGGTCCGGCAAGTCGACCCTGACAAAGCTGGTGCAGCGGCTCTATGTGCCGGAGAGCGGTCGGATCCTGATCGACGGCGTCGATCTCACGGTGGCGGATGTCGCCTGGCTGCGTCGCCAGACCGGATCGGTGCTGCAGGAGAACGTGCTGTTCAATCGCTCGATCCGCGACAACATCGCGCTGGCCGATCCCGGTATGGGCATGGAGCGCGTGATCGCCGCCGCGGAACTGGCCGGCGCCCATGAATTCATCCTGCAATTGCCCGACGGCTATAACACCGTGGTCGGTGAACGCGGCGCCAGCCTGTCGGGCGGGCAGCGCCAGCGGATCGCTATCGCGCGGGCGCTGGTGACCAATCCCCGCATCCTGATCTTCGACGAGGCGACCAGCGCGCTGGACTACGAGAGCGAGAACATCATCCAGCGCAACATGCAGAGGATCGCCGCCGGCCGCACCGTGCTGATCATCGCCCACCGGCTGTCGGCGGTGCGTCATGCCGATCGCATCGTCACCATCGAAGCCGGGCGGCTGGTCGAGGATGGCAGCCACGACGAGTTGATGCAGCGCGCCGGCCGCTATGCCGCGCTTCACCAGTTGCAGGCGGGGCTCCATGTCGTCAACTGAGGCGCCGTCGACCGAAGCCGTGGCGAAACCGGAGGCGGTGAGGACCAGCGCGGCCGAGGCCGCGAAGCGGCGATGGAAGCGCGACGACACCGCGCGCCAGTTCCTGCCGGCGGCGCTGGAAATCCTCGAAACCCCGGCATCGCCGGCTGGCCGCGCCATCGGCCTGACCATCATCCTGTTCTTCGCGCTGGCCCTGACCTGGGCAATCTTTGGCCATGTCGATATCATCGCCACCGCCTCGGGCAAGATCGTTCCGACCGGGCGGACCAAGACCATCCAACCGCTGGAGACCGGCATCGTCTCGGCGATCCATGTCCGCGATGGCGACCATGTCACGGCGGGGCAGGTGCTGATCGAGCTCGACCGCACCGTCACTCAGGCCGAGCGCCGGCATGTCGCGCAGGATCTGTTGGCGAGCCAGCTCGACGTCGCCAGGCTCCAGGCGCTGCACGGCAATTTCAATTCAGGGGTGATCCCGTCGGATGTGGTGGCGCCTGCCGGTGCTTCGGATGCAGATCTGGCCAGAACCCGTTCGGCGATGAAGGCGCAGGCCGCCGAGCAACTTGCAAAACTGGCCTCGGTGAATCGGCAGATCGAACAGAAACTGGCGGAGGCCCAGTCAGTCACCGCGACCATCGCCAAGATCGACGCGTCGATGCCGCTGGTGGAAGAAAGCGCGTCGATCCGGCGCAAGGCGATGGAGATCCAGTATGGCAACCACATCGCTTACCTGGACGCCCAGACCCGCCTGGTCGACCAGCAGAATGAACGGCTCGTACAGCAGCGCAAGCTGATGGAGATCGCCTCGGCCCGCCAGGCGCTCGAGCAGCAGCTCGAGCAGGCCAAGGCCGGCTATGAGCGCCAGGTCCTCAACGATCTGTCGGATGCCGGCAAGAAGGTCGATGAACTCAGCCAGGACCTGATCAAGGCCGAGCGCAAGGCCAGCGAGCAGGTGCTGCGCGCGCCGATCGAGGGCACCGTTCAGCAACTGGCGGTGCACACCGTCGGCGGCGTGGTGACGCCGGCGCAACAATTGATGCTGGTGGTGCCGATCGACAGCAAGCTGGAAGCCGAGGCGATGATTTCCAACCGCGACGTCGGCTTCGTGCGCGAAGGGCAGGCGGCCGAGGTCAAGATCGACACCTTCAATTTCACCCGTTACGGCCTGATCGATGGCAAGGTGGTCGGTGTCTCACGCGATGCCATCATCAGGGACAAGCCGCCCGATCCGTCGTCGCGCGGCAAGGCCGGCGGCGCCTTGTCCGAATCGAGCGAGCCTGCCGGGCAGGAACTGTTGTATTCCGCGCGGATCGCGCTGGACCGCACCGAAATGGACATCGACGGACGGACCGTGGCGCTGGCGCCGGGCATGGCGGTGACGGTCGAGATCAAGACCGGCACCCGCCGGCTGATCGAATATGTGATGTCGCCGCTGCTGCGCTACCGGCATGAGAGCTTGCGGGAGAGGTAGAGACTAGTGTCGGGTTCAAGCGATGTCGATCGAGCGCTACATTGCCACCGGCCAGTCTCTCCCTTCAAAGCGCCGCGCTATTTTGCTGTTGAGGTTGTTTCTGGTGCGAAACTGGTGCGGTCTGCATTCCTTGCAGCGGGGCCCGTCGCCGACGCTATCGGGCGAGGAACGGAAAATGATCTTCTCAAGTAGCATGTCGTTCACGAGCGAAGTTGGAAACGCTATCGGAGCTTCTCCACCTTCGCTGCCATATCGGGGACGCGGCTTACTCTGTAGGTCGCGTTGCTGCATTTGAGAACCCAGACTTCGTGGTCGGGCTTCGATCGCGTCGCGTCCTTCACTGCACTGAGCGGCTTGCCGCAATCATAGCCTTGGATGCGTATCTGGGCAGCCAGCACGACCTGCGGCGTCTCCTCGATCGCGCGTGCGGGAGATCCCATGAGGCTGCTTCCTGAACTGCCGACGGCCAGAGCCAAGGCGAGACCAACGAACTTCGACATGTATCCCTCCCTCTCGAACGCCACAGGCCTTCTTCCGGCCAACCGTGCTGTCGGTATTTCTACCTGTCCTCGCAATAAGCGGCGAGCTTGAGTGCCTTCAGAGCAACATCGAAAGCCAAATCTGAGGGCGCAGTACCGTAGAGCGAGATATTCGATCGCTGGTTGATACACTGTCATTTGCTGGCGGGGAGGACAAGCAAATGACGCGTAGCATCTCCGAACCAAAGTCTCGTCATCGGCTCATTCGCGCAGCTGCGAAATAAGGCAAGCACGCAGCTCGTGGTCGGATGGCCGCAGCTCGCGGCCGGTCTCGGCGCGAGTGACTTTGCGAACGTCGGCCCCCTGGAATCGCGGCTGAACGGTGCGACCAAATCGCGCAGCCAGTCACTGCGCCGGCCTATGACAAATAAAGATCGCGGAAAATACCGCGAAAGCAAAAGTCGTCGGAGAATCAAAGATTTCCCGTAACATTGGCGAAGTCGCACGAGTGCAATCTTCGAACGACTTGCAGCAGCGCCGGTGCGATATGGAACAAGATCTGGCCGGAGTTGGCGTGCCGTGCTAGCGTCATGATCGCGGAGGCTGACGAAGTATTCTTTCGCACCCACGTTTAGCGACAAGCACCTTATCACCGGCAAGATCAGCGTACCCGTTTCGATCTCTGCGGACGCCATGCAGCGTTTTCGGCAGATGATATTGCATGTCCTTCTCGCGCAGAAGCGCAGCGGCCTGTGGGATGAAGATCCCACGCATCATAACGAAGGTGAGAAAGGGGTGTTCGACATGCTCCTGCGGGTCCCAAGACCGATTCTGTCTTTCCGCCTTGCCGCACTGTCGGCTCATGAAGGGTGAAGCGCCGGAGCTTCGGCGCCGACGTTCGATGTCTCGCCGGCCGCCGATCGGCTGCGTGCAGACAAAATCAGCGGGAAGCCTGCCGAACCTCCCAAACAGGAGGAGGCAAACATGTCGAATTCCCGTCGCGCCACGCTGCAAGGCAATACGCCGAGACCTTCGATGTTCAGACCCGCGAACGCGATCATTCCGGCGGGAGGCAAGGTGAATTGAACGAAGTCGCACATCAGAGATCGCCAAATCAAGAGAGGAGGATTCGACATGTTTCGAGGAATTCTGGCGCTGGCAATTTCTCTTTGCCTCGGCGCGGCGGCGGCGCCTGCCGCGCGGGCGCAGGGCGCTGCACCGGCCATCACCGAACAAGAGGCGCATGCCATCGCGGTGGATGCCTATGTCTACCTTTACTCGCTGATGTCGATGGACATCTCGAGAAAGCAATTCACCAACGGCACGACCGATTTCAGAGGCCCGATGAATACCTTTGTCAACGTGCCGGAATACCCCCCGGCCAATTTCAAGGGGGTGGTGCGGCCGAACTTCGATACGCTGTATTCCGTCTCCTGGCTGGACATGACCAAGGAGCCCATCGTCATCTCCGCACCAGATACAAGTGGGCGCTACTATCTGCTGCCGATGCTCGACATGTGGACCGACGTCTTCGCATCGCCCGGCTGGCGAACGACGGGCACCAAGGCCGGCACGTTCCTGATCACACCTCCGGGCTGGCGGCCCGATCTGCGCGACAAGTTCGCGGAAGAATTCAAGCTTCCGAGCGACACCAAGCGCATCGAAGCGCCGACGCCCTATGTCTGGGTGATCGGCCGCACCAAGACGGATGGCCCGCCGGATTACGATGCCGTCCATAAGATTCAGGCCGGTTACAAGGTCGCGTTGCTGTCCGAGTACGGCAAGACACCCAAGCCGGTCGAATTCAAGCCGGACCCAAGCGTCGACATGAAGACGCCACCGAAGGTCCAGGTCGACACCATGTCGGCGGGCGTGTACTTCGCCAACGCCGCGGAGCTGCTCAAGCTTCACCCGCCGCACGTGACCGATGAGCCGATCATCGCGCAGATGAAGAAGATCGGCATCGAGTCCGGCAAGAGTTTTGATATCGGCAAGCTCGATCCGGTGTTGCAACGGGCGCTGGAGACCGCACCGCAGGATGGCCAGAAGCTGATGGCATGGAAAGTGCCGACACTGGCGCGGGTCGCGAACGGCTGGTCGATGAACACCGATACGATGGGTGTCTACGGCAACTACTATTTGAAGCGAGCCATCGTCGCCCAGCTTGGGCTGGGCGCGAACCTGCCCGAGGATGCGATCTATCCGCTCAATCTCGGCGACGAGACCGGCAAGCCGCTGGACGGAGCCAACAAGTACACAATTACGTTTGAGAAGGACGCCGCCCCGCCGGTCAATGCCTTCTGGTCGATCACGCTATACGACCCCGAAGGTTTCCAGGTCGGCAATGTGCTCAACCGTTTTGCGGTGAGCAGCTGGATGCCGTTCAAGTACAACGCAGACGGGTCGCTCGATATATTCTTCCAGAACGATAGTCCGGGCAAGGACAAGGAGGCCAACTGGCTTCCGGCGCCGAAGGGAGCCTTCAATCTGACCATGCGGCTCTACAGCCCGAAGTCCGATGCGCTGACCGGAAAATGGAATCCGCCGCCGGTCGTGAAGACGCAGGCGGGCACGGTGGGCTTGGCCCAATAAGGTTGATGTGAGCGCCGGCGCTTCGGCGCCGGCGTTCGACCGCACAAGCACAGACATCCCCGGAAGACCGATCGTTCGAGGCCGAAGCGAGTTGATCTTGAGGAGATTCACATGTTGACCAAACGTGAACTGCTTCGCACTGCTGCGATGACGACAGTCATTCTTGCGGCGACGAGGACCGTGCCGGCGTTTGCCCAGGCCAGCGCCGACCGACCGGGCTTCCTGAAGGCAAAAGACATTGCCGAGGCAGGCTTCATCTACGGCCTGCCGATCGTGATGAACTATGCCGTCATGTATGAATACGCCGTGGATCGCAACTCGGGGCAGTTCAAGGCGCCGTTCAATCAGATCAAGAACGAGCCCAACGTGTTCACCTACAAGGACACCGCCATCGTCACGCCGAACAGCGACACGCCCTATTCATTCGTGTGGATGGACCTGCGGGCGGAGCCGATCGTTCTTTCCGTCCCGGCAGTGGACCCCAAGCGCTACTATTCGGTGATGCTCTGCGACGGCAATACCTACAACTACGGCTACATCGGCAATCGTGCCACGGGAAGCGAGGCCGGCGATTACATGGTGGTGGGGCCGGACTGGAAGGGTGCGCCGCCGCCTGGAATAAAGAAGGTGTTCCGGTCAAGCACGCAGTTTTCAGTTGCCGGCTATCGCACCCAGCTCTTCAACGCCGACGACCTCGACAACGTCAAGAAGGTGCAGGACGGGTACAAGGTACAGACGCTTTCTGCCTATCTGAAACAACCGGTCACGACGGCCGCGGCGACCGTCGACTTTCCAAAGATCGACAAGGAACTCGTGAAGACCAATTTCTTCGAATTCCTCGATTTCGCCCTGCAGTTCGCGCCCGCCCAGGAGAACGAGAAGGACATACGCGCAAAGCTTGCCACCATCGGCGTTGGACCCGGCAAGACCTTCAACTTCAGAGACCTGCCGCTGGAGCAGAAGCTCGAAATCGGCCTGGGAATGAAGGAAGGGGAGCGGAAGATCGATGAGGCGGTCGCGACGGTCGGCAAGGATGTCAACGGCTGGCGGGTCGGTTCGTTGCCGGGCGATAGCGCGCATTACAATGGCGACTGGCTGAAGCGCGCCGTCGCCGCCAAGGCCGGCATCTACGGCAACGATGCCGTGGAGGCGGTGTACCCCCTCACGCGCACCGACAGCGATGGCCAGACACTCGATGGCAGCAAGCACGCCTACACGCTGACATTCGCTCCAGGTCAGCAGCCGCCGGTGAATGCCTTCTGGTCCATCACAATGTACGACGGGAAAACGCAGCTTCTCATCGAGAACCCGATCAACCGGTATCTGGTCAATTCACCGATGCTGCCCAACATGAAGACCAACACCGATGGATCGCTGACACTTTACGTCCAGAATAAATCGCCCGGCGCCGACAAGGAAGCCAATTGGCTGCCGGCTCCAGACGGCCCGATTTATCTGGTGATGCGGCTCTACTGGCCGAAGACAGAGCCACCTTCGATCCTGCCCGCGGGCGAAGGAACCTGGCAGCCGCCCGGAATAAAGAGGGTGTCGTAGAGCTGGAAATTTCTGCCCGTGCATTAGTCCCGCGGCCGGTATGCGGCGGGACTGGCATGACACCGGGGTAAGTCAGTCGGTCGATCATTGCGGAATTACATCGAACCATTGTCTCAGTTGCCGCATCCGTCGTTCTCGCACCCCAACTCGTGTTTCATCCAGTTTAGTTGGGTCATACATCGATAGGCGGTGAGGGTGACGAGGCTCTGCAACGGTTCGAGGATCCTCATCACCCAGTTCAGCTCAGCCCGCGCTTTTCGGGACCGGTGTGTTGAGCAGCTGCTGCTCCCACAGGAACGCGATGCCACTCCCGCCGGCATGCTGCAGGATCACCTCCGTCAGCTTGACGGCCTGGTCGGCCCTGGCCCAGTCGCGCTGCCATTCGGCCGCCACTGCCAACCAAGTCATCATGTTGGCGCCGGCGGTAATCATGCGCTGGATGGCGACCTCGTGGGCCTCGACCGAAACGGCACCGGACGCATCTGTGACCACAGTGACGTCCCAGCCTTCGCCGAGGGCCTGGATCGTCGGCATCGCGACGCATATCTCGGTCCACAGACCAGCGATGATCAGCTGCTTGCGGCCCGTGGCCTTGACCGCGTCCACCACCTTCTTATCCTGCCAGGTGTTGATGAACGTCCGGTCGATCACCTCCTGTCCCGGGAACACTTCGGTGATCTGGGGGAAGAGGAGGCCACCCCGTTCGGCAATCACGCTCGTGAGGATCGTGGGGACACCGAAGGCCTTTGCGGCCTTCGCGAGAGCTGCCGTGTTGTTGATCACCATCTGCGGTTCATGGCTGTTCACGTTCGCAAGCTGGTAGGGCTGGTGGTCGATCAGAACGAGCACCGAGTCTTCGGGACGAAGAAGCGAAGCAAGGCCGTTACGAAGTTTCATCATGGCATCCTTTGTTGCCGTTGAATGCGGCATCGGTTTTGGGGAGACGCTCGCCAGAGGCGGCGTCACCTGCAGGGCTTATTGCCGTTCCCGCGTTCGATGCGGTAGTACCGTTTCGTGGCAAGCTGTGTCGCGAAATGAGGTACGCCAAAGTGGACATCGAAGAGCTACGGACATTCGTGGAAGTTGCCGATGCTGGCGGAGTTTCGCCTGCTGCGCTCCGGCTCGGGGTCTCCAAGTCAATCGTCAGTCGACGGCTCTTGCGGCTTGAATCGGAACTTGGTGTCCAGCTCCTTGCACGAACCACCCGCGGCGCCGCTCTAACGGAAGCTGGTGCGACGTTCAGAGACTATGCTGCGAGGGCCTGCACCGAGATCGACGTGGCCAAGGAGACGATCCTGCCTGCCGGCGAGCTTCGTGGACGCTTGCGAGTTGCCGTGCCGCTGTCCTTCGGCTCGAACTATTTCGCTCCCGTGATGGCGGAAATGGCGCGACGACACCCCCAGCTCCAAATCCACAGCTGCTACAGTGACCAATTCGTTGATCTCATCGCAGAAGGTTATGATTGCGCGATTCGGATTGGCTATCTTCAAGACTCAAATTTGATCGCCAAGCGCGTCGGACCGATCTACGGCAAGTTCGTTGCGAGTCCTGGCTACATCAAAGAGCACGGATCGCCTGAGACACCAGAGGAACTCATCGCCCATCAAGCTCTCATGCAGGGCACCGAAGCCTGGCAGCTCATGGACGGCGACAAGATCATCACGGTTCGTCCACAGGGGCGCTTCAAGGCCGACAACGGCACAGCTCTGGTGGCCGCCGCAACTGCAGGACTCGGGATTGCCTACCTCCCCGATTTCCTCACCAATGAATTGTTGGTATCGGGGGCGCTTGTTTCAGTCATGACCCGTCATCCACCACCTCCGGCGGGTGCCTATGTCATCCGCCCGCCAGGCCAGCATCCCGCGCGCAAGATCCGAGTCCTCACGGAATTGCTGATCGAGCATTGCGATCCGGTCAAGTGATTGTGCTGGTGGGCCCGGCAGGACTCGAACCTGCAACCAGACCGTTATGAGCGGCCGGCTCTAACCATTGAGCTACAGGCCCCGCCGCGAGACGGCCATGGGATGCGCGGCCGGCAACGGTGCGTCACCGTTTCACTTTGCGGGATTGTCGGCGCATCTTTCGTGTAACGCGCCCCGCTGGCCGGAGGACACACCGGGCGCGGAATTATGCCATATGTTACAACCACGACTTGCATGATTGCCGGAAAACCAGCAGTATGCGTGTTGGCTCAGGGGCGATCTGGAGTTGAACGATCTCGCCGCATCGCGGCGTCGTCGTCCCGGGATCGGCCCGACACATCCGCGCCTCACCCCGGGGATCCGATGACACGCATCGACGCAGTCGACTGCAACGCGAGTATCGCCATCATCGGCGCAGGCCCGGCGGGCCTGTCGACCGCATGGTTCCTGTCCAAGCACGGCTTTCACAACGTCACGGTGCTCGAGAAGCTCGGCCAGATCGGCGGGCTCTGCAAAAGTCTCACCGTCGACGGCATGAGCTACGACCTCGGCGCCAACTACCTCACCTGGGCCTACCAGGAAACGCTGAAGATCGCAGACGAGGTCGGCGCGACCACCTATGCCGAGAAGCCCTATACCTCGATCGACATCGCGCCGGACTGGAGCAGCTTCAAGTACCGATCGCTGATCGAGGCCGTGCTCTACGATCCCTACACCAAGTCGAAGATCCCGTGGTGGACCTTTCTCTGGGCGGCTTTTCGATACCTTTACATCCGCTGGCAGCTGAGCGGCGTCATCGACGCGCCGGACTACCTCGAGACGATCCACGAGCGCCCGGAGCTCTGCGTCGACTTCAAGACCTGGCTCGCAAAACAGCAGCTGACGCCGCTGGCGACACTGTTCCAGTTTCCGATCACGATCATGGGCTACGGCCAGCTCGACGACATCGCGGCGCCGTACGCGCTGCGCTACATGTCCGTCCGGACGTTCTTTCCGATGGTGTTCGGTCACGGCCCGGTCAACTGGATCATCGGGACCTGGCCGCGACGCTTCACCGACGGATTCCAGCGGCTGTGGGAACGGGTGTCGTGGCGGGTCGACGTCCGGCTCAACGTCAACATCACCAGGATCGAGCGTTCGGCGGACGGTGTCCAGATCGACATGGAGTACCCCGAGCAGGATCTGAACACCCTCAAGATCGTCAAGGACACCAAGCGCTATGATTATCTGGTGCTCGCCTGTCCGCTGACGGCGGACGTGTTCGTACGGCTCGGCCTCGTTCCGAACGCCGCGGAGCAGAAGCTGAACCGCGAGATCCGGATCAATCCGTATTGCATGACGACGTTCTGGATCGACATGAAGATGGCGGCGCCCGTCGCGCCGGTGCTGCCGCTGACCGAACCGGGCACGCCGTGGGCGGTTGCGCGGCAGTTTCAGGACAGCGGCAACATGTTCACGCAGTTCTACACGCGGCCCACCGAGAACCAGACCGACGACCAGGTCATCGCGGAGGTCAAGCGCCTGACCAAACTCCTCGGCGGCACGATCGACACCAGCCAGCCGCGCTGGCACACGTTCGACGAGTTCACCTACTTCCAGCACTTCACGCCGGAGCAGATCAAGGCCGGCATCTATGCCGACCTCGCCCGCATGCAGGGCGGCGACAGCACGTTCTACGTCGGCGGCGCGACCGACTTCGAGCTGGTCGAGCCGATCGTCGTCCATTCGAGATATATCGTCGAGAAGCACTTCGCCGGCGTGGCCCAGCGCGCGACGTAGCAAAAATCCGTCGACTTTCGATCGCGGCAGGAACAGAGTGGCTTGCCATGGCTCGCTGTGCAATCCTCTGTCTCGAAGAAGGATGGACTAGTTTTGACGACACCGTGTGATCAGTAAACGGCAATCGGCGCACACGCCAAGGGCTCGGTTTCAAGGGCTCGGTTTGAGGGCTCGGTTTGCATGACCGCGCTCTGGTGGCAGACATGCGTGATCTATCAGATCTACCCGCGCTCCTTTCAGGACAGCAACGGCGACGGTATCGGCGACCTCAAGGGGATCGAGCAGCGGCTCGACTATCTTGTCGGCCTTGGGGTCGAAGCGATCTGGATCTCGCCGATTTATCCGTCGCCGATGGTCGATTTCGGCTATGACGTTGCCGGCTATTGCGACATAGATCCATGCTTCGGCAATTTGGCGGATTTTGACGACCTGCTGATGCAAGCGCATCGGCGGGGGCTCAAGGTCCTGCTCGACTTCGTGCCCAACCACACCTCCGACCAGCATCCATGGTTCGTCGAGAGCCGCGCTGCCCGGGAAAATGAGAAAAGAGACTGGTACATCTGGCGCGATTCCGCCGCAGACGGCGGACCGCCCAACAACTGGATCAGCGATTTCGGCGGCTCAGCCTGGCAATGGGACGAGATCACCGGGCAATACTACTACCACGCCTTTCTGAAGGAGCAGCCGGACCTCAACTGGCGTCATCCGGATGTGCAGGCGGCGATGTACGATGTGATGCGGTTCTGGTTCGACCGCGGCGTCGATGGCTTCCGTATCGATGTGCTGTGGCACATGCTGAAGGCGGCAGACTTCCCGGACAATCCACCCAACCCGGAATATCGGCTAGGCATGGGCGAAATGCACCGCCTGCTGCAACGCCACTCGACAGACCAGCCCGAGGTGCACCGCATCGCTGCCGCGATGCGCGAAATCGCCGACAGCTACGGCGCAAAAGGACTGGGCGAGCGGGTTCTGATCGGCGAGATCTACCTGCCGGTGGATCGGCTAATGCACTATTACGGCCGGGAACGCCCAGGCGTGCATCTGCCCTTCAATTTCCAGCTCATCGATATGCCGTGGGACGCGCATACCCTTGCGACGGCAATCACCAATTATGAGGCCGCACTTCCGTTCGCTGGCTGGCCAAACTGGGTGCTC
This sequence comes from Bradyrhizobium sp. P5_C12, assembly GCF_054049735.1. Taxonomy (NCBI): domain Bacteria; kingdom Pseudomonadati; phylum Pseudomonadota; class Alphaproteobacteria; order Hyphomicrobiales; family Nitrobacteraceae; genus Bradyrhizobium; species Bradyrhizobium sp. P5_C12. The sequence continues at coordinate 1,444 of NZ_JBFULU010000052.1, read as the reverse complement.
GGCAACCACGACCGGCCGCGCGTCGCCACCAGGCTGGGTCAGGCTCAGGCCCGCGTCGCTTCTGTCTTGCTGCTGACGCTGCGCGGCACACCCACAGTCTATTATGGCGACGAACTGGGTTTGAGCGATGTCATGATCGAATCCTCGCAAGTGAGGGACCCGCGCGAGTTGCGTGAGCCCGGGTTGGCGTTGGGCCGGGATCCCGTGCGCACGCCGATGCCGTGGGATGGCAGCGAAAATGCGGGTTTCAGCACGGCCAAACCGTGGCTGCCGCTCCATGCCGACTGGCGGACGCGCAACGTGGCGCGGATGACGGAAGATCCTCAATCCATCCTGACACTTTATCGTCGCTTGCTTGCGCTCAGACGCGATTGTCCGGCTTTGTCGATCGGCGACTTTGTTGTGTTGAATGTCGAAGACGAGATACTGGTCTACGAGCGTCGGCACGATTCGGAGCGGCTGATGGTGGCGCTGAACCTCGGGGGACGGCCCTACCTTCTGCAATTGCCGGATTGGGCGCGCGGGAGCCGGCTGCTCCTGTCCACGCACGAGGATGCGGTGCTGGCCGAAGACGGCGCTGTCCTGCTACGGTCGAATGAAGGCGTCGTGCTCGAGGCCGGATAGCACAGAGCAGGGAAGGATGGTCGTTTGCGCATTGCCATGCTGGCGCCGATCTCCTGGCGTACACCGCCGCGCCACTACGGGCCCTGGGAGCAGGTCACGAGTCTCCTGACGGAGGCGTTGGTGGCGCGCGGCGTCGACGTCACCCTGTTCGCCACGTTGGATAGCAGGACTTCAGCCCGTCTGGATGGGGTCTGCCCGGCGCCCTATTCCGAAGATCCCGCGATCGACGCGAAAGTGTGGGAGATGCTCCACGTCGCCCATGTCTTCGAGCAGGCCGGAGAGTTCGACCTGATTCACAACCAGGCCGATTTCGTCCCGCTCGCCTTCTCGCGGCTGGTTGGGACCCCGATGGTGACGACAATCCACGGCCTCTCGTCGAAACGCATTCTGCCTGCCTACAAGCAATACGAAGATCGCGTCCACTATGTCGCCATCAGCCAGGCCGATCGTCATCCGGACCTGCGCTATGCTGCAACGATCCACCACGGTATCCCGCTGGCAGACTTTCCATTCGATCCGCATGGCAGCGAAGACCTGCTTTTCTTCGGCCGCATCCATCCGGACAAGGGGCCTGCCGAAGCGATCACGGCGGCACATCGATCGGGACGGAAATTGATCATGGCCGGCATCGTCCAGAACCAGGATTACCACAATGAGCAGGTCGCCCCCGCACTCGACGACCGGTCTGTGGTCTATCTTGGCCCGGTCGGTGGAGCGGCGCGCGCGGCAACGCTCGGATCCGCGCGCGCGCTACTCCACCTCATTAATTTCGATGAGCCGTTCGGCCTGTCGGTGGTGGAAGCGCTGGCTTGCGGAACGC
>NZ_JBFULU010000051.1:0-51657 GCF_054049735.1 Bradyrhizobium sp. P5_C12 | reverse complement strand
CTTACAAAGGTCGCAACGTTATCGAGCGGATGTTCTGCCGTCTCAAGGACTTCCGCCGCATCGCAACCCGATACGACAAGCGCGCAGACATCTTCCTGTCCGCAATCCTTCTGGCCGCTGCAATCACTTGGTGGATCAATTGAGTCCGGACCCTAGTCCGGCGCCGACCAATCGCGACGCTTGCCCCACAAAATGCAAATCCCTGCCGGAGAACCGACAGGGATCAGCAGAAAGGATGATGGACGGCGAATGGAACTCACCCGGTGGCCCATCATGGACCTGCCCCGGAATTGAAATGCGTATCTCGCCGCCAAGCAAGGCCAATTTGTGAGCAGGCGGCAGCTCCGCGACGATCAGGACTTGCCTTTGCCGGGTTGCATGAAGTTGCCGGTCATCTGCCGCATGTGATCCCCGGCATTGGTGAACTGGCTGCGCAGGAATTCGGACTGGATCCGCATGGCTTCCTGAAGGTCGGTGGCGTGAACGAGCTTGCGGGCGTGCTCGAACGCAGCCTTCATGTTCTGCTCGGTAAAGGCGAGCGCCTGTTTCGACACGTCCGTGCCCGCTCCTGGAACCGACGTCATCGATTTGGTGGCGGCATCGAAAAACATGCCGAACGCCTTTTCCGCTTGGTCGATCGTCTTCTCGGCCAAGTCGCGCAGTTCGGCCGGAACTTCGAGCTTCGGTTCGATCATGGTCGCTGTCCTCCCCTTTTTTCTACTGACTATCACATTTGCCGGACCGGCTTCCAGCGGTCAGACCAGGCGGCAGACGCAACCGGATGGACCGCAGTGCAGCAGGACCAGCGCTTGGGGAGCGGTATGGCGGCGGTGCGCCGGCCGACCTCACGACAGGGGATGTTCGGGGATGGATTCGTCAGTAGAGAGGTCTTCGACCAGCTTGATGACCTCGAAACGCTGCCGAGGCGCGAGCTTCAGAAACGCGCGCAGCAGGCGCAGACTTTCGACGGTGCTGCTTGCAGGCGCGCCGAGCTTGAGGTGCAGTTCAGCCGCGAAATTGATGTTTTTCATCTCTCGCACCTATGACAAGGATCGGCTTTCGCGATCTGACGTAGAACCCCCGCTCGAGAACCGAACGCCATAACCGGGCACCATGGCGACGGCGAGCTTTCGGCCAGGGCACCCCGGCGGGTTAGCACGCTGAACTGCACATCCGAGCGGACGGGCTCAACCCGAGAGGTTGCAATTATGACAAGGAACAACCCCTTCGGCAAGCCCAACCGTCGGCGCAGCGATGCTTCATCTGCATCGCACCATGGCAATTCCGGATAACAGGAATATGGACCGCCGTCACCCACCTGCGTCAAGAAGCGGCATCAATCACGCACACGGCCTTGACCGCTGTCAATCGGCACAGCGTTTCGCCGTGTTTCCGCCGTGAACGGAGATTGGCAGAACTAGCCCTTCTTCAGCTTATACACGTAATTGTTGAGTCCGGCCTCGGCGGTTGTATCGTCGACAAAGTGAAAGTCGCTCGCGCAGCCGGTCTCCACCGCCTTGATTGGGGGCGCCGCCGAAGCCGAGCGACAGGGCAAGCACCTTGGGATCGACTTTCTTGCCGGCACGCCGCATCTCGCAGCTTTGCGCAGGCAAAGGGGGCGCGGGCCTGATATCTCTCGCGCTTTCAGGACGACCGCCTTGCCCATCGGCCGGTATCGGTAGAACGGATCGCGGCCACCGCGGTGCCTCCCGTGCCCAGCAACACGAGAAAGCAAAAGGCGCCGGCAAATTTCATCTGACGGGTCCCTTGAGCTGTCGGGCTCGAACGAGGCGCTCCGCATCAAGGTTCATCGTGTCCGGTATATTTCCGCCCATGAACCGTTGTTCAAGATCGAGCGACCAAGCTGTTGCGAAACGGCCACGCAGACCACGGGCGCCATGGCTGACGGACTCTTCGATTCGGGCGCGCGTCAGCACCAAAGGACGACGGCATGCTTTCTCGCTGCGATCTCATCAAGGGCGCCGCGGTCGCGCTTCTCACCTTCTCGATACAGGGCGCATGGGCGCAGGAGACCAAGATGAACCTCTTCAAGATCGTGACCATCAAGGACGAGATCATCATTGGATTGTCGGCGGAAGAGCTTCAGGCGCTCGGCGGCAACGATGCGAGCGCGGTTGCGCACGCGCTGGCGCAGAAGGGCGATCTCACCGTCTGGCAATACAACGTGCATCGCGGCCCGAGCGGCGAATTGCAGCAGGCGCCGAGCGCCAAGATCGGCCTCCTCGCCAACGCCTCGCTCCGCGTCGAGCCGTACACGACGCCCTACCAGATCGTCCCGCACCCGTAAGGGGCGGCGGCGCGCCGGCGACGAAAGCCGCCGGCGCCCCCGATCATCGACGCGACACGGGGCGCTGTACCGTGGCTTCCGTCGCGAGACCGTAGATCAGCGCCAGCCGATCGAGGCATTCGCGAAAGCGCCGCGCAAAATAGTCATTCCAGCGCTGGGTGCGGACGGCGCGGCGCTGTCCGATCTGGTCCATGGTCAGGCCCAGCACCAGCACGTCGTGCACCAGCGCGGCGCCGTCGGTGCCAAGCTCGCGCTCGACCCGGTTCAGCCGCAGCACCGCCTGGCGCTGGCTTTCGGTGACGGGCTCGCGCGTGCCCGCGCCGTCGACATATTCGCGGGTCGGATCCACCGCCTGAGGCCCCCGCTCCGCTCTTTCCCAGTCGCTCTGGAATGCGCGGCCGCCGCGGTATTGCGCCTCGTCGATCTGGTGATGCGAATGCAACCGGCCGAGCGGATCACCGCGGACGGAGCGCAGAGCGACGATCCTCTCGCCTGGATCGAGCGCCAGGGGATTGTCGACCTCGATCTCCGCCACCTCGCCATTGAACGGCAGTTCGCGCGATCGCCGGTCGTAGATATTTGCCAACTTGTAGGATTTGTTGCGTCGAGCACGTGCCACTCGGATACTCCCTGCAAAAGTAGACGATTGAACGGGTGGCCGATCCGTCAGGCGGCGGAGACGAGCCTCAGCACGACAGGACCCGTGTTGCGCGCGGAGGCGTTTCCAGGTCTGCGAGCCAGGCGGAGATGGGCCGCGCAATAGCTGCAGCCTGACTGGCGCGGATGACCGCAGAAGGCGATCTCCTCCCCGTCCCGGTCGCCGCCATAGGGATAGCGGCAGTCGCCCGGTTCGAGCTCAACCAGAGAGATCAGGCGCGGCCGGACGCCGACACAGCGCAACTTGACAGGCGCGGACGGCTTCAGCGCGGATTCCGGCGGCGAGCTAAGATACGGCAACGTTGCATGACGCGGCGAGAGCAGACAGTGCACGCCGGTCGAGGACGGCACGATCGACGGACTTGTCATCCGTGTTGGCACCGCAAGTCCGAGCCGCTTGGCGCGACCGACCACCGCATTGCGCGTGTAAGCCGTTCCAAACCTTGCGTTAATCTCCCTTCCGATCTCCGCATAGGACATCCCCTTGAGAAAATAGTCGCGAAGCGCGTCGGAGTGCTCCGACGACCAATGGCCCGGTTCCATGCTGCAGTCCTGTGATGCGCCATGTGCCGACCCTCACGGCCGGATGACGGAACTCACATTCCGGTATTCCGAAACCAAAGTCAACCAGAAATTCTGATATTCATAATTGCAATAATTCCGAATTTCGAATTACAAGAGGCAAGGCGATGGGTAAGCGAGGGAATCACCATGTTGGACGTTGCAATGATCGAGCGGGGCCTGGAAAAGACAGGCAAGAGCAAGGGCGGCCTGGCCGCGGCCATGGGCGTGCGCCCGGGCGCGGTGTCGGAAATCCTTGGCGGCGAGCGTCTGGTGAAGGCCTCGGAAATCATTCCGATCATGGAATATCTCGAGCTCAATCTTGCCCCGATCATGGGTCGGGTTGGCGCCGGCGCGGTGATCGAGCCGGACTATGAACAGGTTCCGCCGGAGGGGCTCGGCGATATCGCGTTGCCCTTCCCGATCATGGAAGAGACCGTCGCCTTCGAGATCGTCGGCGATTCGATGCTGCCCAAATACGAGAGCGGCGACGTGATCGTGGTCTACAAGGACCAGCGCCATCCGCTGTCGAGCTTCTACGGCGAGGAGGCCGTGGTTCGGCTCAAGACCGGGGAGCGCTACCTGAAGACCATCGAGCGGGGCAAATCCCCCTCCGTCGTCAATCTCACCAGTTTCAATGCCAAGCCGATCGTCGGCGTGAAGCTCGATTGGGTCGGGGAAATTTGCCTGTCGATGCCCAAGGGCCAGCTCGAGCGGCTGCGCGCCAAGTCGGCGCGCCCGCGCAAGAAGGGCAAGTAGCCGCAGGCCCGGACCAGCTTCGGATTTTATGAAATCAAGCTTGACTTGATTCCGTTTTTCGGAAATACTCTGTCGCGCGCCCGACCATGGGAGCGCGGCAGGATCTTTCCATGCAGTATTTCGTCGTGATGATCGACTATGGGCGGCGCGGCCGCGAGGCGATCGTCGATCCCGAGATCACCCGGCGCGAGGTCATTTCCCGCATCGCCTCGGGGGAGTACGGCAACATCTCTTTCGTTCACGAGATCGTGGACAGATCGGTCGAGGATGTGACCGAGTCCGTCCTGGCCGAGGCCGCCCTCCCCACTATTCCGCCTGAGGATATCGATCTTCAGGCCGCCCAGCTCGATCACGCTCGCGATCTGCGCAAGCACGAACGGACGTGACGCGGGCCCGGGCGGGCCTGCGCCACCGCCCGGTCGGAGATCACACCGTGAGCACGGTCGAGCCCGTGGTCTTGCGCGCGGCGAGGTCGGCGTGCGCCTTGGCCGCATCCTTCAGCGGATAGGTCTGGTGCACTTCGATCTTGACCGCGCCCGACTTGACGACGTCAAACAGCTCGTTTGCCATCGCGACCAGGCTCTCGCGCTTGGCGGCGTAGGTGAAGAGCGTCGGTCTCGTGACGTAGAGCGAGCCCTTCTGCGCCAGCAGACCAAGATTGAGCGGCTCGACGGCGCCGGAGGACTGGCCGAACAGCGCGGCAACGCCGAGCGGCGCCAGGCAGTCCAGCGACTTCAGGAACGTGTCCTTGCCGACGGAATCGTAGACCACCGGCACCTTCTTGCCGCCGGTGATCTCGTCGACACGCTTCACGAAATCCTCGCGGCTGTAGATGATGACATGGTCGCAGCCATGGGCCTTGGCGAGCTTGGCCTTCTCGTCACTGCTGACGGTGCCGATCACGGTCGCACCGAGATGCTTCGCCCACTGGCTCAGAATCAGGCCGACGCCGCCGGCCGCCGCGTGGAGCAGGATGGTGTCGCCGGCCTTCACCCGATAGGTCTGCCGGATCAGATATTGCGTCGTCAGTCCCTTCAGCATCATCGCCGCCGCGGTCTTGTCGTCGACGCCGTCGGGCAGCTTCAACAGCCGGTCGGCGGGGATCAGCCGCGCCTCGGAATAGGCGCCGAGTGGCGAGGCGCCGTAGGCGACGCGATCGCCCGGCTTGAGGTCGCTGACACCGGGCCCGACCTCCTCGACGACGCCGGCCGCCTCGCTGCCGAGACCACTTGGCAGCTGCGCCGGATAAAGACCCGACCGGTTGTAGATATCGACGAAGTTGAGACCGACGGCGGTGTGGCGGATGCGCGCCTCGCCCGGTCCGGGCTTGCCGACACTGACCTCCTCCCAGACCAGGACTTCAGGGCCGCCGGTCTTGTGAAAGCGAATGGCATGCGTCATGGGTTGCTCCCTTATCGTTGCAGTGAAGGTCCGAGAACCGGATCGGCCTGTGAAATAGGCATTTGGTAGTCCCGTTACAGTACAGAGCCGTAACAAGAATGTCACAGCGAGCGGCAAACCTCCGCTGTTCCTCCTCTGTTCGAAAGAGTTGATGACGGCGCCGGCGCGACCGGCGGTAGCTTTTGCGCGGGGTTTGGTGGTCGCCTGCGAAGGAGAGCCGAGATGCCAGCTTATGTACAGCATCATCAGGACATCGAAATCGCGCCTGTAATCTGCCCCAGCTGCATGGGGTTCCTGCCGATGTATGTGCGCGAGGTCGAGCCGCATTGGAGCCTTGCGAAGATCGACTTCGTCTACGAGTGCGCCGATTGCGGCGCCGAGGTCCGGCAGACGATCCGAAAGCCGGAGCTGCTGCGGCACTGACCGCGGGATCGGCCAGCCGCTCGCGTATTTGCGCTAAGCGGAAAAACGGCCGTTCGCGCGGGTCTGGCCCCTCCCAAACGAGGCTTGTTCTTTGCCGGGAACGCAGGCAGAACAAGCCTCAAGCAAGACCTTTGGGAGCGCCGTTCGTGGCTGAACAGAAGGCCTCGACCGCGATCGAGGCAGTGGAGAGCGGCCTCGCCGCGCAAGGCTACATCGCGAGCCGGCAGATCGCGACCGCAGTCTATTTGTCGCAACAGATCGAGAAGCCGATCCTGGTCGAAGGCCCCGCGGGCGTCGGCAAGACCGAACTTGCCAAGGCGATCGCCGCCTGGCGCGGCATGAAGATGATCCGCCTGCAATGCTACGAGGGTCTCGACGAGGCCAAGGCGCTCTATGAGTGGAAGTACGCCAAGCAGCTTCTCTATACCCAGATCCTGAAGGACAAGCTCGGCGAAGTGCTCGGCGGCGCGCAGACGCTGCACGCCGCGCTCGACCAGCTTCACGACTTCGGTGACGTGTTCTTCTCCAAGGAATTCGTCGAGCCACGACCGCTGCTCCAGGCGCTCGAGCAGCCGGGCGGCTGCGTTCTCCTGATCGACGAGATCGACAAGTCGGATGCGGAATTCGAATCGCTGCTGCTGGAGATCCTCTCCGACTTCCAGGTCACGATCCCCGAGCTCGGCACCGTCTCCGCGATCACGCCGCCGACCGTGATCCTCACCTCCAACAGCGAACGCGACCTGGGCGACGCGCTGAAGCGGCGCTGCCTGCATCTGCATATCGGCTTCCCCGAGCAGCGGCTGGAGGAGCGCATCGTCGAGAGCCGCGTGCCCGGCATCTCGCAGACGCTGCGCCGGCAGATGGTCGGCTTCATCCACGAAATCCGCTCGCTCGACCTCAAGAAACTGCCCTCGGTCAGCGAGACCATCGACTGGGCGCGGGTGCTGGTGCTACTTCAGGCCGCCGAGCTCGACACCGAAATCGTCAAGGACACGCTCAACGTGCTTCTGAAATATGAAGCCGACATCGAAGCCGCGGCGCCACAGATCACGACCTTCATTGCCAAGGCGGCGCGGTCCAACGTCTTCGGTTGACGCCGATGCGCGAGAACATCCATCGTTTCTTTCGGGCGGCACGCGGCGCCGGCGTCCATGTCTCGCCTGCCGAAAGCATCGATGCGATGCGCGCGGTCGCAGAGGTCGGCGTGTCAGACCGCGCCATCCTGCGCGACACCCTCCTTCTGACCCTCGCCAAGTCGCAAGACGAGAAGCTCGCGCTCGGCGACTGCTTTGATCTGTTCTTCAGCCAACCAGAACCGCGGCAGGAGCAGCCTGAGGCCAACAGCGACGACACTCCGCAGGACACGGATCAATCTCCTTCCCCGGGTGCAACCCGCGATGTGGGCCAAGGTCAGCCTCCCGAAGCTTTGGGCCCGCTTGCGCAGATGCTGTTGTCGCAGGATCGTAACGCGATCGCGGCCGCGATGGCCAGTGCGGCCGGCACTGCGTCCCTGTCCGACATCCGCTACTCCACGCAGCGCGGGATATTCTCCAGCCGTATCCTCGACGCCATGGGCCTCCAGCGTCTGCGCGACGACCTCGATGAGTTGACCGCGACCAACCCGGCGCTGGCCGAGCGGCTGCGTGCCGCGCTCGACGGCTTGCGCGAGGCCGTGCGCGACACCGTCGCGCAGGGGCTCGCGCTCTATGCCCGCGAGGAGGCCGAAAACCTCCGCAACGAGATCCTGCGGAACGCGCCGCTCGCGCGCATCGAACGGCGGCAAGTCGAGGAAATGCGCGCGCTGATCCGCAAGATCGCACGGCGCCTGCGCGAGCGCTATTCGAAGCCGCGCAAGCGCCAGCGCCGCGGCCATCTCGACGTACGCCGCACGCTGCGCCGCAACGCCGCCTGGGGCGGCGTCCCCTTCCTCACGGCGTGGAAGCGCAAGCACCGCGACCGACCCAAGATCGTTGCGCTCTGCGACGTCTCCGGCTCGGTCGCACAGGTGTCCGATTTCTTCCTGCTTCTGATCCACTCGCTGCACGAGGTGGTCGACGACGTCCGCTCCTTCGCTTTCTCCTCGCACCTGATCGAGGTCAGCGACATCCTGGAATCGAAGTCACCGGAAGAGGCCATGGCCGAGATCATGTCCAAGGTCGGATTCGGCTCGTCCGACTATGGTTCCTCCCTCGTCGATTTCGAGAAGGATTGGATGAGCACGCTGACGCCGCAGACCACGGTGATCGTGCTCGGCGATGCCCGCAGCAACAACCTCGACCCGCGCGCCGACATTCTGCGCCGCGTCTCCGAGCGCTCGAAGCGGCTGGTCTGGCTCAATCCCGAAGGACGGCTCGCCTGGGGCTTTGGCGACTCGGAAATGCCGCGCTACGCGACCTTTTGCAGCCTCGTGCGCCAATGCGCCACCGCCCAACAGCTCGAGCGTGCGGTGTCCGATATTGTAGCCACGTATCAGTAGGCGGCGATCGCGTGCGCCTCTGGCGTCAGGCCGCGATCAGCCTGGCCTGGGTGAGATTACACTCCCGAAAGTGATATGCGATTTCGTCGAGGGCGCGCTGCTCCCACTCTTCCGCCTGCGCGAGCCAGAAAACGCGTCGCTCCGAATCGAGCGCGGCGCGCTCACGGCACTGCGAATTTCCGCCAGCCTCTTCATGCACTCCACTCCTGCGACGTGAAGTCATTCCCCGCGAATCAGGGTAACAGAGTCTTGAACCCTCGACCTCACTTTCCTGTGCACATCGCAGCGCGCAATGGGACAGCCATACTTCCCGTGCAGTGCGGAAGCTTGCGGCGCCGCATCAAGAGCAAATCATCAACAAGTGATCGGAAATCGGGACGATCTTCGTCCGCAAGCGATCTTAACTCTTGTGACGCAACGATGTGCGGCAATTTGTGAAGAGACGTTCCAAACAGCCCACCGAATTCCGGACTCATTGTCGTCGCATGGTCTTCATGGAGCGCCGTTAACAGGGGCGCCAACGGTACCATCGCTTGAGGCAACATGAGCAACGACGTCGACTTCGATCTTTCACCGGACCAGTGGGAGGCGCTGCGCGCGCTTCGCAATCCGGTGCCGAACGGTCGCCTCACGAAGGCCTATGTCGTCGAAGGCCTCGTCAAGCTTGGTCTTGTCGTCGTCAGCGACGGCGTACCTGTCATGACGCCGAATGGACGCAAGGTGCTGGTGCGCGGGTCGTGTCGGCTACTGGATCTCGCCGCATAGGCATCCGCAACGTCGATGCATCTAGAATATCTGCGCGATCACGATCGCGTAGGCAACGAACACCACACCAAGGCCCCAGACCATCGCGGGAATCTGCGACCGCCGGCCCATCGTGACCTCCAGCGCGATATGGCTCAACGTACCCAGCGCCATGCCGTTGATGAGATTGTTGGTCAGCACGGTGACGAGCAACGTCAGCACGATCGGCACCGCATTGACGAGATCGGTCATGTCGATGCGGGCGAGCCCCTGCATCATCAAGACGCCGACGAGCACCAGCGCCGGCGCGGTGGCTTGCGGCGGGATGATGACGAAGACCGGCCAGAAGAACAGCGCGAGGCAGAAGAATGCTGCGACGGTCAGCGAGGTCAGGCCGGTGCGACCGCCGGCCTGCACGCCGGTGATGGACTCGATATAGGCCGTGACGACGGAGGTGCCGAGCAGCGGTCCCACGATGGACGCCGTCGCATCCGTCGCAAATGCGGCGGTGGCGTTGGGGATCGAGCCATCGGGCCGGCGCAGATTGGCGGCGCCGGTCACGCCGATCAGCGTGCCCAGGGTCGAGAAGAATTCGGCGCAGAGGAAGTAGAACAGGAGCGGCAGCGCCACGATGAAATGGCTGAAGAGATAGCCGACATCGAGCGCCATGAAGGTGCTCGTGGGCCAGCGCGGCCACGACATGATGGCCGAGGGCACCGATGTTACCATCTTGCCGTTCGCGCCGGGGACGAAAAAGCCGATCAGCGTCAGCACCGCGATCGACAGGATCAACGCCGCCGGTACCCGGCGCACCACCAGCACCGGCGTGAGCAGGAGACCGAAGAGCGTCAGCAGCACCGGCGGGCTGCGCAGCGATCCCATCGCGATATAGGTCGAGGGGTTCTGCACCACGAAACCGGCGCCACGGAGTGCAATAAAAACAATGAGCGTGCCGACGGCCGCCTGGATGCCGATCTTCAAGGCCTCGGGAACGTCCCTGGCAACACGCTCGCGCAGCTTCGACAGGCTGAGGATCAGGAACAGGACGCCGGTGAAAGCGACCATGGCAAGCGCGCCTTGCCATGGCATCCCCATCTGCTTGACGATCACATAGGTGAAGATGACGTTCGAGCCCATGGCCGGCGCAACGGCGAGCGGCAGATTGGCCCAGAGTCCCATCATCGCCGAACCGAAGATGGCGGCGAGTGCGGTGGCGCTGACAAGATCGGCGCGATCCATTCCGGCATTGGACATGATCGCGGGGTTCACCGCGATGATATAGGCCATCGCCGCGAACGTGGTCGCGCCCGCCATCACCTCACGGCCAACGCTGGTGTCGCGCTCGTTGAGGCGGAAGATGCGGTCGAGCAGGCCTGCGGCCGGGTTCGACGTCGTCTCTGCGGAAGCCGATTGCGGCGGCGTCATCTCGTTCATCGCAGTCGCTCCTCTACCAGACCACCGGGTGCGCTTCGCCGGTCTGCACGTTGATGAATCCGAGCGGCGCCTGCTCGCAGGGCGCGACCAGCACCCAGCTCCAGGGCGCGCAGGTCAGCGTCGCGAACATCAGCCGCTCCGGAAATCCGGGATACCAACGCGGACGGAAGGTCGGCTCATACATCCAGTCCACCTTGCGGCCCTCGGCATAGAGCGCCTGCATCTCGGCATCGAGCGCCTGCGCCGAGCGACAGCTCATCAATCCGCCAACTTCGAACCGCACAGTGGCGACGAGCTCGCCTTCCCGCACCAGCGCCCATCCGCCTTGACGTTCGACCAGCGCGTTCACGGCCTTGGCCATCGCGGCGTCGGACGAGCCGACCACCCAGATGTTGTGCTTGTCGTGCGCGACCGAGCAGGCAACCGCGGTATCCGGCGTGCGCGGTCCGCAGCCGCGCCAGAACATCTTTGCAACCCGGCCGTCGCCGGAGAAGCGATCGACGATGGCAAACTTGGTGATGGCCTCGCTCTCATCGCGCTGCACGGCGCCGTCACGCACCGGCAAATCGAGGGTGTAGAACTCCGGATGCCAATGGAACGGGCGGATCACGGCGGCTTTCATCGTGGCACGGCCGGGTTCGGCCGGCAGTTCGAAGTCCTTCGGTTGGATCGCGCGCTTGATATTCACCGTCCTGGTCGCCCAATCGGGCCAGGAGATTTCAGGAACCTTGCCCAGGTAGCGCTTGCCTTCGGACACCTGTGCGCCGTCGGCCCAGACCTCGGCGATGGTCAGCTTGGCGACATCCGAGAGCAGCACGACATCGCCGAAGCGCCCCGGGGCGAGGCTGCCGACGAACGGCGTGAGCCGCATGTGCCGCGCAGGATTGATGGTAAGACACTGGATCGCGACTTCCGGCGCGAGACCGGCTTCGATCGCCACCCGCGCATTGTGGTCGCTGGCGCCGAGCTCGAGCGTGTGGCTGGCGCTGCGGTCGTCGGTGGTGAAGGCGATCTGCGACCAGTCCTGCAAACCCTTGGCGAGCAGCCAGGCGACGATCTCGGGCATCGCGTAGACGCGCAACTCGATGAAGAGACCGCGGGTCAGCTTGTCCCAGGTCTCCTCCGGCGTCTGCACTTCGTGGTCGGAGGCGAGCCCGGCGGCGGCAAAGGCGTTGATCGATGGCAGGTCCCGCAGACCGGAGGCGTGGCCTTCGACAACGCCGCGGGCGGCGAACGTGGCCTCGATCATGCCCCACAGCCGCTTGTAGGAGGGGTTGTCGGGATTCCAGACCGCAGGCCAGTCCATCACCTCGTCGAGCCCGGTGACCATCAGACTCTCGGCCATGAAGCCCGCCTGCTCGTCGCGGCCATACCAGCCGCCACCCCATTCATAGGCCGTGGGCGGCACCGCCGATCCAGGTTGCGGAAAGATTTTCAGCGGCGATCCGCGACGGCGAGCCTCGAACCAGAATTCGAGATTGCGTGCGCCGTTGACATTGGAGAATTCGTGGCTCGCCTCGCAGGTCCAGGTATTGCCATGCGGCAGCACCAGCGCCGCTTCCCATTCCGGCGTCAGATGCGAGCTTTCGATATGCTTGTGGACCTCGCCAAAGCCGGGAACGGCGGCGAGATGGGGGCGATGCACGCGCTCGCGGACTTCACCGGGATAGCTTCCGGCGGGCCCGACCCATGCGATCCGTCGCCCCTTGAACACGATCTCCTGATCTTCGCTCCATGTGCGGGTGTGCACGTCGAGCAGCCGGCCGACCCGCAAGCTGCGATCGGCCGGGCGGCGCCCGAGCGACGTCAGCACAAGATCCTGGCGGATGCGAACCTCATCGGCGGCGTTGATCAGGAGATCGTCGGGTATCGCATTCATGGCCTGCCTCACTCTACGCCGGCTCTTTCGGGGCCGTGCTTCGCTTCCGCGGCGCTTTGCCGGCCTTGCCGCTGCGCGCCGCGGCGGCATCGCGCTGCCGGACGTCCTTCAGGAGAGTCGTGAGCGCCCACTCGATGGCATCGGCGATCTCGCTGCTGGTCATGCCAAAGTCCTCGCGCATCGCGTTCCAGGCCAGCACGTTGTTGAGATAAGACGCGAGCGCCTCCGCCTGGCGAATCTCCTTCGGGGGGAGATGCCGCACCAGCGGCTCCATCGCCTTGCGATGCTGGTCGATCAGGTGCCGCCGGAAGCCTGCGCGCACCCGGCGGCCCGCGCGCGTCATGGCAATGGCGCGCGCCAGATGCGGATGACGGTCAAACCGCTTGCACAGTTTACGGAAGATGTCCGGCAGCTCGTCGGGCGAGGTGAAGGGAATGTAGCTGAAGACGTTGTCCTCGATCCACTCGCCGGCCGCCGCAAACAGCTCTGCGCGCGTCCTGAAGTGCCGATAGATGGTTCGCTCGGCCACCTTCGCACGCTTGGCCACCGCGGCCATGGAAATGTCGTCGGCCGACTCGTCCTCCAGTGTCTCGACGAAGGCCGCAACGATGCGCTGCCGCGTCATCTCGGCATACTCGTCACGAAGGCTGGCGATATGTCGCTTTGCTGTACTCATGTCATAAGTCTGACATTTGGCGAATTGGAGGGTCAAGCCGAGACTTGAGGCACTCCGCGCCGCAACAATGGGCGTCGGTGCGCCCTGGCACGGCCGGCGATCCTCACGAGTACGACTTGCGCCCGTCGCCTGAAAAATGGACTTTTGCGCGTCGCCAAAATCGGATTTGCTCTGTCGAGAACCGCGTGCAACGGCGCAGCGCGGACGGCAAGGGAGCTGATCATGAACGGGCTTCAATCATGAACGGGCTTGGCGGGCTGAACAAATCTCCGAACGGCGTCGTCATCGGCCTGGTGCAGTTGCAACTGCCCAACGTCGTGACCCGGTCCGATCTGGCGAAGCAGACCGAACGCATCGTCTGGATGGTCGGCAAGGCCCGCCGCAATCTCTCCACCATGGATCTGGTGGTCTTCCCCGAATACTCGCTGCACGGGCTTTCGATGGACACCAATCCCGAGATCATGTGCCGGCTCGACGGGCCTGAGGTTGCGGCTTTCAAGAAGGCCTGCATCGACAACCGGATCTGGGGCTGCTTCTCCATCATGGAGTTCAACCCGCACGGCAACCCCTACAATTCCGGCCTGATCATCGACGACCACGGCGAGATCAAGCTCTATTACCGCAAGCTCCATCCCTGGATTCCAGTCGAGCCATGGGAGCCCGGCGACGTCGGCATCCCCGTGATCGAAGGCCCGAACGGCGCCAAGATCGCGCTGATCATCTGCCATGACGGCATGTTCCCGGAGATGGCGCGCGAATGCGCCTACAAGGGCGCGGAGATCATGATCCGCACCGCCGGCTATACCGCACCGATCCGCGAAGCCTGGCGCTTCACCAACCGGGCCAATTCGTTCCAGAACCTGATGGTGACGGCGAATGTCTGCATGTGCGGCTCTGACGGCTCGTTCGATTCCATGGGCGAAGGCATGATCGTCAATTTCGACGGCAGCGTGCTGGCGCATGGCACCACCGGGCGGGCCGACGAGATCATCACCGCCGAGGTGCGRCCGGACCTGGTGCGCGAAGCCCGGATCAATTGGGGCGTCGAGAACAACATCTACCAGCTCTGGCACCGCGGTTATGTCGCGGTGAAGGGCGGCGCGATGGACTGTCCCTATACGTTCATGCAGGACATGGTCGCAGGCACCTTCCGCCTGCCCTGGGAGGATGAGGTCAAGATCACCGACGGCACCTCCTGCGGCTTCCCGGCGCCGACACGGATGTTCGGCAGGACGGCCAAAGCGGCCGAATAGGCCGATTTCGGCAAAAGCCGCGACATTCTGGCACGGTTGTTGCTCCTTTTGACGATCAGGACGTCGTCAAAACGGGGGAGTCACCATGTCGACCATTGCCGCGGCCCCGGCCGCCGAGCGCAAGCCGCTCTACACCTCGCTGTTCGTCCAGGTCCTCGCCGCGCTGATCCTCGGCATCATCCTCGGCGTGGCCGTGCCGGACTTCGCTATCAGCCTCAAGATCCTCAGCGACGCCTTCCTGAAGCTGATCTCGATGATCGTGGCCCCGATCGTGTTCTGCGTCGTCGTACACGGCATTGCCGGCGCCGGCGATCTCAAGAAGGTCGGCCGGGTCGGCGTCAAGGCGCTGGTTTATTTCGAGGTGATGACCACGGTGGCCCTCGTGGTCGGGCTCATCCTGGCCTACATCTTCGGTCCCGGCCACGGCATGAACATCGATCCCTCGACGCTGGATGCCAAGGCACTCAACACCTATGCCGACAACGCCCACAAGCTTCAGGGCGGCGGAATCGGGTCCTTCCTGCTCAACGTGATCCCGACCACCTCCTTCGACGCGTTGTCGCGCAACGACGTCCTCCAGGTGCTGTTCTTCGCGGTCCTGTTCGGCGTCGGCCTCGCGCTGGTCGGCGGCGAAAAGGGCAAGCTCGTCACCTCGATCATCGACGCCGCCTCTACCGTGCTGTTCCGGGTCATGGGGCTTATTGTTCGAGTTGCTCCACTTGGCGTGCTCGGTGCGGTCGCCTACACGGTCGGCAAATACGGCGTCGGCTCGCTGAAGCAGCTGGTCTCGCTGGTGATGCTGTTCTATGTCTCGGTCGGCATCTTCGTGCTCGGCGTGCTCGGCGGCGTGATGGCGCTGGCCGGAATCAACATCCTCAAATTCCTCGCCTACCTGCGCGAGGAGCTGACCATCGTGCTCGCGACCGCTTCTTCCGACGCGGTGCTGCCCCAGATCATGAAGAAGCTGGAGCGTATGGGCGTGAAGGATTCCGTGGTCGGCCTCGTCATCCCGACCGGCTATTCCTTCAACCTCGACGCCTTCTCGATCTACCTCACGCTCGCCGTCGTCTTCATCGCGCAGGCGACCAACACGCCGCTGTCCTTCGGCGATCTCCTGCTCGTGCTCGGCGTCTCCCTGATCACCTCAAAGGGCGCGCATGGCGTGCCTGGCTCGGCGATCGTGATCCTGGCGGCGACGCTGAACGCGGTGCCGAGCATCCCTGCGATCGGCCTCGTGCTGGTTCTGTCGGTCGACTGGTTCATCGGCATGGCCCGCGCGGTCGGCAACCTCACCGGCAATTGCGTCGCGACCGTCGTGGTCGCCGCCTGGGAAGGCGACCTCGACCGCGCCAAGGCAGCCAAGGTGCTCGACGGCGGCGAGCTGGTGGACGTGACGGCGGGATAGCGTCCGCCGGTCAGCCGTTCCAATGGAGCAAGGGCGTTCCGAACGCCCTGCTCCAGACCGACAGGAAGCGCGGAAACCAGGAGTGCGCCACGGCGCCCTTGTAGGCCCAGGTGCGGTACTTCAGGCCCTGTTCCGATAGCAGTTCTTGATATCCGCCGTGGACCTCAGTCGCGGTCCGAATGTCCTTCAAGATCCCCTGGGCGCAGGCCCGATAGATATCGCTCCCTGAGGCTTCATCAAAATCCAGCATGCGATCGGCGAATTCGACATTGAACGTCGGCCACGACGAACGCCCCTGATAGGCCGGCGCCGCGATCTTGTGGATCATCTTGTTCCGTGGATTATCCGCGGAGACCAGGAAGTGAAACGTGCTGGGGATGCGGAAGCGCGGCTCCGCGATGACCAGATCCGTCGTAGTCGCAAACAGCGCACGCTCGCTGGCATCGTTCATATCCCAGAAGCCGCGATGCACGCTGACGAAATCCAGGGCCACCAAGGACACCGGTGCACCCGCCGGGCCGTCAAGCGAATGCCTGATATAGCCGTCCTTGCCGAACAAACGGAGCAGGTCTCTCTTGTACTGCGCAAGCTCGCGTCCGAGCAGCCGCTTCAGCTCGCTCTCGCCGACGATCCCGAGCTGCACGCCCCAAACAAACGTTGTGTAGACGCAGGCATTGGTGACGAAACGCCGGCGCTCGGCCCGCGTGTCCGTTGCCGCCGAGCGGGGCCCGCTGGCGTCGCATAGCAAATATCTGGTGCCGTCAGCGTCGAACGACTCGAGCTCGCTTGCGAGCTTCAGGATCGCGCGCTTCAGATCGGCGCCGTATTCGGCCAGCAACAGGCGGCCGGCATGCGCGCATTGCGACATCGCCAGATAGGACGATGCCCTCTCCTCGGCAGAGAGCATTTGCTGGAGACCGRCGAGAATGCCGAGCAGCGTGTCCGATGGGCGCGAGAAGTAGTTCACGCCGAGATACCGTCCGCGTCCCGCAGGAACAATGGTCGTCGTGACGACGTCGGCACGAACCGCTTCTAGTAAGAGACGGACGCTCTTTTCGAGCAACCGAGCCCGACGCACCGCGTCCTGCGCATCCATGATGGTTTCGGGGTCGAGGACATCAGGGTAGAACCAGGCGAAATCGCGCGGGTAATAGGCTGAGGCATGCGGCGCGCCCGTGACCAGGAAGGACTCCGTCACCGAAAACGCACTGTCCATCGAATGACGGTAAAGGTCCTCGATCGCCGACAACGAATGATGCGATTGTCGCAGGAATCGATCACCGAGAAAATTGACCGCCTGAAGGGCGTTGGCGACAAAGGTCGCAGCCCTACCCTGGTAAAATCGGTTCTCACGATGCGATGGAAAGGAGATGTCGCTGTTCATATGCGTCAATCGGCGAATGTCTGGTGATCCCGGTGATGGCAGTCACCATTCTAATGGTGTCTGATTCGTATCTCTACCCGGTGACTTGCGGGCTCCTGACGGGAGGCATCTTCAATCCGCGCCGGCCCGGACCTCCCGCGGCCTGAAATTCTCGACCACCCCGAGCAGCACACGTGCGCCGGCGTCGGCGTCTGCCAGCTCCACGTGCTCGTCCGGGTGATGGCTGATGCCGCCGCGGCAGCGGACGAAGATCATGCCGACATCTGCGATGTCGATCATCGCCATGCCGTCGTGCCCGGCCCCGCTCGGTAGTTCGAACACGGAAAAGCCTTCCCTGGCGATCGCCTGCGCGATCTGCTCCTTGAACCAGGGCGCACAGGGCGCGGTGCGGTTCTCATGGGTGACGTCGAGCTGGAGTGCCAATTGGCGGCGTTTTGCGATTGCCTCGATCTGCCTGACGACGTCGGCGACCGCACGCTTGCGGTGCATGTCGGTCGGCGCGCGCATGTCGATCGTGAACGACACCTCGCCCGGAATGACGTTGGTCGCGCCGGGCTTGGCGTGGATATAGCCGACGGTACCGACCAGCCCGCTCTGGTCGGTCCGGCAGAACTGCTCGATTGCACCGATGCACTCGGCCGCGCCGGCGAGCGCGTCGCGCCGGAGCGCCATCGGAACCGTGCCGGCATGACCGGCCATGCCGGTCAGCCGTGCCGCGAGCCGCGTGGCGCCCGCGATTGCGGTGACCACGCCGACGGGCAGGCTCTGTGCCTCCAGCACCGGTCCCTGCTCGATATGCAGCTCGAGATAGGCCAGCAGCTCGCGCCGTGCCCGCGCGGCCGCCCCCACATGATCGGGATCGAGGCCGAATTGCACGAGCGCATCGCGCATCGCGACGCCGTCCCGGTCGCGCGCAGCCAGGACGCTCTCATCAAACGTGCCTGCCACCGCGCGGCTGCCGAGCAAGGTCGAGGCGAAGCGCACCCCCTCCTCGTCGGCAAAACCGATCACCTCAATGGCAAACGGCAGGCGCTTACCGCGACGGTTGAGATCGGCGACGCAGGAGATCGCCGTGATCACGCCCAGCGGCCCATCCCACTTTCCGGCGTCGCGCACGGTGTCGTAGTGTGAACCGAGCATCAGGCAGGGCGCCCCCGGCCGCTCGCCTTCGTAGCGGCCGCAGACATTGCCGATCGCATCGAGGTGCGCGCTCATGCCGGCCTCGCGCATCCAGCTCAGAATGAGGTCCGCAGCTTTGCGCAATTCCTTGCTGAGATAGATGCGGGTCAGCTTGTCGGCGTCTTCCGAGATTCCACCAAGCTCATTGATCCGACGCACGATCTCTTCGCCGAGCGACCCCTTCTGAACGGCGTTACGAGCATCCATCTCGGCGAGCTTTCCTCTAGGGCCGCGGCAGCGGCGGCCCGGCTACAATCGATACAAGTTCGGTGCCAGCAAATCACGAGGCCAGCGCCCCCTCGGACCGGCGCGTGGTTAGCATGAATGCGGGTAGCCGGCAGATCGTCCAGCCCTCGTCATGCACATGCGTGAGCGGTTAAGACTGCTTAACTCGATTGCATACAATCAGGAAATGCTGCCCACGCTTTAATCTGCTGATTTCCTAATCAAGATTCTTGATCTCTATATAATAATTATATTTCAATAGCTTAAATCGGAATGACTGCTTCGTAGCCTCTGGCACGAAGATTGCGACATCTTGTTCCGGGCTCCGCCAGACCGGCGCAGCCGCGAGATTAAGGCGGTTCACCCGCCAAGGGAGCAACCAATGGATTTTGGCAGGATTTCACGACGGCATTTGTTGCAAGGCAGCGCAGCCCTCACCCTCGGGGCGGCGGTCGGCGCCCGCCCGGCTTTCGCGGCCGAGACGACCATCGGTTTCATCTATGTCGGCTCGCGCGATGACTACGGCTACAATCAGGCGCATGCGCAGGGCGCCGCAGCGCTGAAGAAGATTCCCGGCCTCAAGGTCGTCGAGGAAGAGAAGGTGCCGGAGACGGACGCGGTCGAGAAGACGATCGAGTCCATGATCAATCTCGACGGCGCCGCCCTGCTCTTCCCGACCTCGTTCGGCTACTACAATCCGCACATGATCAAGATGGCCAACAAGTACCCGAAGCTGCGCTTCGAGCACTGCGGCGGCCTCTGGTCGGACAAGGATCCAAAGAACGCCGGCAGCTATTTTGGCTATATCGACGAGGCCCAGTACATCTCGGGCATCGTCGCCGGCTATACTTCCAAGAGCGGCAAGCTCGGCTTCGTCGCCGCGAAGCCGATCCCGCAGGTGCTGCGCAACATCAATGCCTTTGCGCTCGGCGCCAAGCTCGCCAATCCCAAGGCCACCACGCAGGTGATCTTCACCGGCGACTGGTCGATGCCGGTCAAGGAAGCCGAAGCGACCAACAGCCTGATCGACCAGGGCGTCGATGTGCTCACCTGTCATGTCGACGGTCCGAAGACCATGGTCGAGAACGCTGCGCGCCGGGGCGCGTTTGTCTGCGGCTACCACGTCAACCAGTCGCCACTCGCGCCGAAGGCCTATCTCACAGGCGCCGAATGGAACTGGGAAGCGCTCTATCCGAAATTCGTCAAGATGATCGGCGCCGGCGAGAGCATCCCGAATTTCTATCGCGGCGGCCTCAAGGAAGAGATCGTCAAGACCTCGCCCTATGGCGAGGCGGTCTCRGCCGAGGCGCGCAAGCATGCCGACGACGTCAAGGCCAAATTCCTGTCCGCGGAAGGCTACGCCATCTTCAAGGGAGGGCTGGTCGACAACAAGGGCAAGACGGTGATCGCGGCAGGCACCGATCGCGGCCAGAAGGATCCCGAACTGGAGAAGATGGACTATCTCGTGGAGGGCGTGATCGGAGCGACTTCGTGACAACGGAAGCGGCGGATCCCACTGAGGCGGTCGGGGCGATTGCCCCGGCCGCCGATCCGGGATTTCTCCAGCGCCACGGCGCGACAATTGAGTATATCCTGATCCCGGGCGCGGCGCTGGCCGGCGCGCTCGTGGTCTTCGGCATCTTCGTCGCGATGTTCGGCAAGAACCCGCTCGATCTCTATTTCTATATGTACTACGGCGCCTTCGGCACCTGGTTCTCCTGGCAGAACACGCTGACGCGTGCTGCGCCGCTGATCCTCACCGCGCTCTGCACCGCGCTGCCCGCGCAGCTCGGCATGGTCATCATCGGCGGCGAAGGTGCGCTCCTGATCGGAGCGCTGACGGCGACGAGTGCGGCGCTGGCGCTCCAGGGCATGCCGCCGCTCATCGTCCAGATCGCCATGGTCTGCGCCGGCGTGATCGGCGGCGGCCTCTGGATCATGCTGTCGGGCGCGCTGCGGCAGTACCGCGGCGTCAACGAGACGATATCCAGCCTGCTGCTCGTCTACATCGCACTCGCCGTCCTCAACCATCTCGTCGAAGGCGCGATGCGGGATCCCGCGAGCCTCAACAAGCCGTCGACGCGCGAGATCGGCGCCGCCAACATGATCGGCTCCATCCCCGGCACCGACGTGCATTGGGGCCTCGTCTTCGGCCTGATCGCCGCGATTGCCGCCTACATCCTGATCTATCACACCGTGTTCGGCTTCGCCGCGCGGGTGGCCGGCGGCAACATCCGCGCCGCGAAGATCGTCGGCCTCGGCGTCAGCAAGCTGATCCTGACCATCTGCTTCCTCGCCGGCGGCGCCGCTGGCCTCGCGGGCATGGTCGAGGTTGCAGCCGTGCAGGGGCGCACCAACGCCAACCTCGCCGCCGGCTATGGCTTCACCGGCATTCTCGTCGCCTTCCTGGCGCGGCAAAACCCGCTCGCCATCATCCCCGTCGCGATCCTGCTGGGTGGCATCAGCGCCAGCGGCGGCCTGTTGCAGCGCCGCCTGGGATTGCCCGACGCGTCCGTGCTGGTGCTCCAGGGCATCATCTTCGTCTTCGTGCTGGCCAGCGATGCGCTCTATGGCCGCATCGGATTTTTGAAGGGAAAATCCTGAGATGGCAGACGGATCGATCGGACTCTGGACCGTTCCGCTCGCCGTGCTCGGCGGCGCCATTCGCGTCTCCACGCCGTTCCTGTTCGTGAGTCTCGGCGAATGCATTACCGAGCGCTCCGGCCGCATCAATCTTGGCCTTGAAGGCACGCTGGTGATGGGCGCGATGAGCGCGTATGGCATCTCCTATCTCACCGGCTCGCCATGGCTGGGTGTACTTGCCGCCGGTGTCACCGGCGCGCTGCTGGGCGCGCTGCATGCCGGCATCTGTTCGCTGCCGCGCGTCAACGACATTGCCGTCGGCATCGCCTTGATGCTGTTCGGCACCGGGCTCGCCTTCTATCTCGGCAAGCCGCTGATCGAACCGACCGCGCCGCGGCTGCCCGCGATCGATTTCGGCTGGTGGAGCGATATCCCGCAGCTTCGCGCGGCGCTACGCATCAATGTGATGTTCCTGATCGGCATGGCGCTGGCCCCGATCCTGTACTGGGCCTTCCGCACCACGCGCTGGGGTCTGTTGATCCGCACCGCCGGTGAAAGCTCGGATGCCGCGCGTGCCATGGGCTACTCGGTGCTGCTGATCCGCCTGCGAGCGACCATGGTCGGCGGTTTCCTCGCCGGCATCGGCGGCTCCTTCCTGTCGCTGTTCTATCCGGGAAGCTGGAACGAGGGCCTGTCATCGGGCCAGGGCATCACCGCCGTGGCGCTCGTGATCTTCGCCCGCTGGGATCCCCTGCTCTGCCTGTGGGCTTCCCTCGCCTTTGGCGGCGCCGCAGCGCTCGGGCCGGCACTGCAATCGGTCGGCGTCACCTCCGGCTATCACCTCTTCAACGCCGCGCCCTATATCCTGACGCTGGCGATCATGATCATCACCTGCTCGCCGAAGCGGACGCTGACCGGTGCGCCCGCCGAACTCTCGATCACACGGTAACACGCGGCACGCAACGAGGTCGTCCATGCCCGAGCGCACCATCAAGTCCGAGCCCTATGCCTGGCCCTATAATGGCGATCTCCGTCCGGAGAATACCGCGCTCGTCATCATCGACATGCAGACCGATTTCTGCGGCGTCGGCGGCTATGTCGACAAGATGGGCTATGACCTCTCTTTGACGCGGGCGCCGATCGAGCCGATCAAGAAGCTGCTCACCGCGATGCGCGCCCAAGGTTTTCACATCATCCATACCCGCGAGGGCCATCGCCCCGATCTGTCCGATCTTCCCGCCAACAAGCGCTGGCGCTCGCGGCAGATCGGCGCCGGGATCGGCGATCCCGGCCCTTGCGGCCGCATCCTGGTGCGCGGCGAGCCCGGCTGGGACATCATCCCTGAGCTGGCGCCACTCCCCGGCGAGCCCATCATCGACAAGCCCGGCAAGGGCTCGTTCTGCGCCACCGACATGGAGCTGATCCTGCGCGTGCGCGGCATCGAGAACATCGTGCTGACCGGCATCACCACCGACGTCTGCGTCCACACCACAATGCGCGAGGCCAACGATCGCGGTTTCGAATGCGTGCTGCTGCACGACTGTTGCGGCGCGACCGACAGGAGCAATCACGACCACGCGCTGAAGATGATCAAGATGCAGGGCGGCGTATTCGGCGCGGTCTCGACCTCCGAGGCCTTCATCGGAGCGATTTCGTGATCATCGGCGAGACGCCACCACCGTCGGGCGCCTTCGGCGTCGACGCCATCGCCATGACCATGCGCTTCGGCGACTTCCTGGCGCTGGACAATGTCGAGTTGAAGGTGCGTCCGGGGTCGTTCCATGCGCTGCTCGGCGAGAACGGCGCCGGCAAGTCGACGCTGGTCAAGTGCATCATGGGCTACTATCACGCGACCGAGGGCGACATCATCGTCGGCGGGCGCGAGCAGGCGATCGGCAATCCGAAGGACGCTCACGCGCTCGGCCTCGGCATGGTCTACCAACATTTTACGCTGGTGCCGGCCATGACGGTCGCCGAGAACCTGGTGCTCGCCCGCGACGACGTGCCGGCTGTCGTGGACTGGTCGAAGGAGATGAAAGAGCTCGAGGCGTTCCTGGCGCGGATGCCGTTCAAGGTGCCGCTCTCTGCAAAAGTCTCCGACATCTCGGCCGGAGAACGGCAGAAATGCGAGATCCTCAAACAGCTCTATCTGAAGCGCCGCTTCCTGATCCTGGACGAACCGACCTCGGTGCTGACGCCGGCGGAGGCCGACGAGGTGCTCGGCATGCTCCGCGACATGGTCGTCAGAGGCGAGCTGACCATCCTGATGATCACCCACAAGTTCCGCGAGGTCATGGCGTTCGCCGACGACGTCACCATCCTGCGCCGCGGCAAGCTCGCCGGCGCCGGCAAGGTCGCGGAACTCACGCCGGACGCGATGGCACGCACCATGATCGGCGCCGAGGAGTTGACGATCCAGCCGCCCCGCACCGGCGAAGCCGGCCCGGCCAAGCTGGAACTGAGCAAGATCCGCGCGCTCGACGATGCCGGCGCGGTCGCCGTGCATGGCGTCTCGCTCACGGTGCGCGCCGGCGAGATCGTCGGCATTGCCGGCGTCTCCGGCAACGGCCAGCGCCAGCTCGTCGAAGTGCTGGCCGGCCAGCGCGAGGCCGAGAGTGGCGAGATCCGCGTCGCTGGTGACCCCTATCACGCCAGACGCGAGCAGATGCGGCGCCACAAAATGTCGCTGCTGCCCGAGGAGCCGCTGAAGAACGCCTGTGTCGGCGGCATGAGCGTCGCCGACAACATCGCCTTCCGCGAGTTCGATCGCGCGCCCTTTGCCAGCGGCGGCTGGTGGCTCAACCGCAGCGCCTTCCGCGACGACGCGAAGAAGAAGATCGGGCAGTACAAGATCAAGACCCGCACGCCGGATACGCCGATCTCGGCGCTGTCAGGCGGCAACGTCCAGCGCGCTGTGCTGGCGCGCGAGCTTGGCGGCGACGTCGAGGTGCTGATAGCGGCCAATCCCTGCTTCGGCCTCGACTTCGCGGCGGTGGCGCAGATCCACGCCGAGATCATGGCCGCGCGCAACCGCGGCGCGGCGGTACTGCTGGTTAGTGAGGACCTCGACGAACTGCTCGAACTCTCCGATCGGCTGGTGGTGATGTTCCACGGTGAATTCGTGTATGAAGCACGGACCAGCGACGCCGATCTCACCGTGGTCGGCCGGCACATGGCGGGCCATTGAGCGCATCCTGATGGACGGCGGAACCGAACGCGACGAACACTTCCTGCGCCTGTCCTTCGCGGTTGCCCGCCGTTCCCTCACCCATGGCAATCATCCCTTCGGCTGCATCGTCGTCGATGCGGCCGGCAAGGTGCTGATCGAGACCGAGAACGGCTACATGCCGGATCATGACGGCACCGCGCATGCCGAGCGCCTCGCGGCAACGCAGGCCTGCCGTACGCTGAGCCGCGAAGCGCTCGCCGGATCGACGCTCTATTCCTCCGCCGAGCCCTGCGCGATGTGCGCCGGCGCGATCTACTGGGCGGGCATCGGCCGCGTGGTCTACGGCCTCAGCGAACACCGCCTGCGCGGCGTCACCGGCAACCACCCGGAGAACCCGACCCTCGACCTGCCCTGCCGCGAGGTCTTTGCCAGCGGCCAGCGGCCGACGGAGGTGGTCGGGCCGCTGCTCGAAGACGAGGCCGAAGCGCTGCACGACGGCGTCTGGACGAGGTAGGCGCGCTCCAAGAATTCAGACGCGTAGGGCGGGCAAAGCGAAGCGTGCCCACCAATAGCCGACCGTCTGCAGAGATGGTGGGCACGGCGCATTGCGCCTTTGCCCACCCTACACCCTACACGTTCACAAACGCCAATGGCGCCGCGGGACATGCGCGGCGCCATTGCTGTAGCTTGGAGACCTCGATCGATCAGAACTTCACAGTGACACCGCCGTAGACCGTGGATTCGGTGCAGCTGTTGGTGCTTTGGCCAGTCGCGGCGATGGTGCAGACGCCGGGCATGGCGTTGTGGTCGAGGCCGAACTTGTTCTGCCAGTAGCGGTAGGCGACCCAGAGATCGACGAAGTGCGAGTACTTGTCACCCCAAGCGGCCTTCGAAGCGTCGAAGGTCAATCGGATCGGTTCGCTGTTCAACTCGACCTTGGAAGCAGTAGAGAACCGGCCAGGGCCGGAGAGTGCGGGAAGGCCGTTCGAGTCGCCCTTCGCTCCATACCAGCCGGCGCGGCCGCTGATCGACCAGAACTGCATGTTCGGCGGCAGGAAGCCGAGGTCCATGTAGTAGTTGATTTCGACGGCCCAGGTCGGCTTGTAGCTGACGTTGCCGTCCGAGTTACAGGTGACGCCCGGCAAGCCCGGTCCAAACAGGCCGCACTGGGTGAAGGCATTGTGGTTCAGGAACTCGTAGTACACCAAGGGCGCGACGTTGATGTAGCCCTTGTAGGGAAGGTCGAAGGCGAACTGCAGACCGGCGACAACGTCGCGCTTGGCGGGCGCCAGGAAGTTGTTCTCGGTGTTGGCATCCATGCCGACTTCGAACGAGATGTTGTGCAGMGGCCCCATGGTGAAGGCCTTGGTGTTGAAGATCTCGTTCCAGCCGAAGGTCGAGCGGAACAGGCCGTAGATCTCGGTCGCACCCGCGCAGTCGCTGGCGGTGCCGCCGATGTTCACGCCCGGCGCGACGCAAGGGCTGGCAGGGTCGTTATGACCCGACTTGAACATCGAGATGGTGAAGAAGTTGGTGCCGTAGGCCCAGAGGTCGAAATGGGTGAAGGAGTAGACCTGCTTGGCGGTGGTGCCGTTGATGCTGCCGTCGGGACGGACGCTCCACATGCCGGGGTCGGTGCCCTTGGGCATCCAGGAGAACGTGACGCGGTTGTCGATCACCAGGAAAAACGGGAGATCAGCCGCCTTCTTCGCGGCCTTGACGGGCAAATCTGCTGCCTGAGCCAGGCCAACGGTGGCGAGCGTAGCAAGTGACAGCGCCGCCGCTGCAATTGCCCTGAAACGAAACGACATCCTGAATACCCCCAAGTTTGGACACGTAAAAATGAACGTCCCTTGGGTGCGACACTTGCGCCGATCTCCCGGAGTGAGAAGCCTCAACTTTTTTCAAGGCATGCCGCTTGTTTCGGCAGCGGGCGGCACTTCGCCGCGGGATTTCGAGGTTTTTTCGCGTTGCCCTCAGGTGCAAGCGGCAAGGCGACGACGGCTATTGCTGAACATCCCCGTTTGATTTCGTTCGTCTTTTGCGTCGATCAAACGGCACGGACACGATCGTCCGCGACGATCGTCATTGCGGTCCGTCATTGCATACGCGTGATGGTGCGAGTTTGCTCAACTTCACGTCAGGCCTGCATAGCGGGTTCCGAATTGGCTTGGACCGTCACAAATTTGCAACAGACGTTGCTCCCGAGACGCGGCCGCGACGGCTGTCCGGAGTGCAGTGGGGAGCGACCGGCCCCCGGTGAGAAGGACGACTCGCGATGCCTGCCCACCTGCCGAAGCGTTGAGCAAGGGATGACGCTTTTTCACACCTTACGCGCCGGTTCAAACTGGCCCACAATTGAGGCACTTCACCCCATGCAAGCGCATCAGCGAATGTTAGATCCGACGCCTAGCGGCCTGCATTCCGGCGAGTCCCCTCTGCTGAGGACGATCGGACTCACCAAGCGCTATGGTGATTTCCTCGCCAACGACTCCATCGACATCGACATCTGGCCGAAGGAAATCCACGCCCTGCTCGGCGAGAACGGCGCCGGCAAGTCGACGCTGGTCAAGGCGATCTACGGGCTGATCCAGCCCAGTGCCGGCGAGATTCGCTGGCAGGGCGAGCCGATCTTGCTGTCGGGCCCGTCGGAGGCGCGCAGTCGCGGCATCGGCATGGTGTTCCAGCATTTTTCGCTGTTCGACAATCTCACCGTCGCCGAGAACGTCGCGCTCGGGCTCGACGGCAAAGAGTCCTTCAAGGACATGTCGGCGCGGCTGGAGCAGGTGTCGAAGACCTATGGACTGCCGCTCGATCCCAGGCGCGAGGTCTGGCAATTGTCGGTCGGCGAGCGCCAGCGCATCGAGATCGTCCGCGCGCTGATGCAGGACCCCAAATTCCTGATCCTGGACGAGCCTACGGCCGTGCTGACGCCGCAGGAGGCCGATCAGCTCTTCATCGTGCTGGAGCGGCTCAAAGCCGAAGGCCGCGCCATTCTCTACATCAGCCACAAGCTCGACGAGGTGAAGCGGCTCTGCGACACCGCCACGATCCTGCGCGGCGGCAAGAAGGTGCAAACCTGCAATCCGAGACTCGAGACCGCGGCCTCGCTCGCGCGCATGATGGTGGGCGCTGAGATCAAGGAGGTGAAAGCTGCGGCCGGCCGGCAGATCACGGTGCCGCGGCTAGTCGTCAACGATCTCTCGCTCGCGCCTAGCGAAGCGCACGGCGTGCGGCTCGAGCACATCGCGTTCGAGCTGAAGGGCGGCGAGATTCTGGGCATCGCCGGCGTCGCCGGCAACGGCCAGGACGAGCTGTTCGCCGCGCTCTCCGGCGAGCGCCTGTCCAAGGACCCCGGCACGGTGGTGATCGAAGGCATCGCCGCCGGCCATCTCTCGATCACGCAGCGGCGCAAGCTGGGTGCCGCCTTCGTTCCCGAGGAACGTCTCGGCCACGGCACCGCGCCGCGCATGAAGCTGTCGGAGAACGCGCTGCTCACCGGGCACGCCGCCAGCGGCATGGTCAATCATGGCTTCATCGACACCGCGGCCACGCTGAAGACCGTGGACCGCGCGACCGAAACCTTCGACGTCCGCAAGGCCAAGCGCGATCCGGAAGCAGCATCCCTGTCGGGCGGCAATCTGCAGAAATTCATCGTCGGCCGCGAGATCCTGCGCAACCCGGCGGTGCTGGTGGTGAGCCAGCCGACCTGGGGCGTCGACGCCGGTGCCGCCGCGGTCATCCGCCAGGCGCTGCTCGATCTGGCAACCGCAGGCGCCGCCGTGCTCGTGACCAGCCAAGACCTCGACGAGCTCGCCGAGATCGCTGACCGCATCGCCGTGATGTTCCACGGCCGGCTGTCGGCACCGCTCGCGACCAGCGAAGCGACCCGCGAGAAGCTCGGCCTTCTGATGGGCGGCAGCAGCCTGGAGCCGAAGGAGGCCGCGCATGCAGTTGGTGCTTGAGAAGCGGTCCGAACGCTCCAACACGATCGCGCTGGTCTCGCCGCTGATCGCGATCGGCTTGACGATCGTGACCATGACCATCCTGTTCGCGATCCTCGGCAAGAATCCGCTTCTGGCCCTGCATGCCTATTTCATCGCGCCCTTGACCGACGGCTATTCGCTCCAGGAGATCGCGGTGAAGGCGACGCCGCTGGTGATGATCGCGATCGGGCTGTCGCTCTGCTACCTCGCCAATGCCTGGAACATCGGCGCCGAGGGGCAATTCCTGATCGGCGCCGTCGCCGGAAGCTGGATCGCGGTGAAGACTCAAGGCACCGATGCCGGTGCCTGGGTGCTGCCGGCGATGTTCGTGCTCGCGGCAGCCGCAGGCGCGCTCTATGCGCTGATCCCCGCGATCTGCAAGGTGAAGTTCGGCGCCAGCGAAATCCTGACCAGCCTGATGCTGGTCTATGTCGCCGACCTCTTCCTCGACTATCTCGTGCGCGGGCCCTGGCGCGATCCGCACGGCTTCAACTTTCCGACCACGGCAGAATTCGATCCGGTCGCAACCGTGCCCCTGCTGATCGAAGGTGGCCGGCTGCATCTCGGTTCGATCATCGCGCTGCTGGTCGTCGCGGCAGCGGCGATCCTGCTCGGGCGAACCATCAAGGGATTTGAGATCCGCGTGGTCGGCGCTGCGCCCCGCGCCGCACGGTTCGGCGGCTTCAACGCCAACCAGCTGATCATCCTGACCTTCGCGGTGTCGGGCGCGCTCGCAGGTCTTGCCGGCATCATCGAGGTCGCGGGTCCCGTGGGCCATCTCCAGCCCGGCATTTCGCCGGGCTACGGTTTTACCGCGATCATCGTTGCCTTCCTCGGCCGGTTGAACCCGCTTGGAATATTAATTGCAGGCCTTTTTCTCGCGTTGACCTTTATCGGCGGCGAGCAGGCGCAGATCGCGATGAAGATCCCGTTGGACGTCACCAAGGTATTTCAGGGCATCCTGCTGTTCTACGTGCTCGCCTGCGATTCCCTCATCCTCTACCGCTTCAAGCTGGTCTTCCCGAACCGTCAGGTGGCCGGTGGAACTGGTTGAAGCCATCATCCTGGCGGTGCTCGCCGCGTCGACGCCGTTGCTGATCGCGGCGACCGGCGAGCTCGTGACCGAACGCTCCGGCGTGCTCAATCTCGGCGTCGAGGGCATGATGATCGTCGGCGCGGCCTGCGGCTTCGCCGGCGCGTGGCTGACCGGCTCGATCTTCGTCGGCGCGCTGTTCGGCATCGTCGCGGGCACGCTGATGTCGCTGATCTTCGCGCTGATGGCGCTTGGGCTCGCCGTCAACCAGGTTGCGACGGGGCTCGCACTGACCATCCTGGGCGTCGGACTCTCCGGCCTGATCGGTGCCGGCTTCGTCGGCGAACGCATCACGCCTGCGGTGCATCTCTACATTCCCGGCCTCACCGACATCCCGCTGATCGGCCGCGTGCTGTTCGGCGAGGACGCCTTCGTCTATTTCTCGCTGGCACTGATCGTCGGCGTCTGGTGGTTCCTGTACCGCACCCGGCCGGGGCTGATCCTGCGCGCCTGCGGCGATAATCACGTCTCCGCGCATGCGCTCGGCTATCCCGTGCTGCGCATCCGCACCTTCGCCGTGATGTTCGGCGGCGCCTGCGCCGGGCTTGCCGGCGCCTATCTTCCGCTCGCCTATACACCGTTCTTCATTCCCGGCATGACCGCAGGCCGCGGCTGGATCGCGCTGGCGCTGGTGGTGTTCTCGTCGTGGCGGCCGGGCCGGCTCGTCGTCGGCGCTTACCTGTTCGGCGCGGTGACGATCCTGCAACTGCACGCGCAAGGCTGGGGCGTCGGCATTCCCTCG
Organism: Bradyrhizobium sp. P5_C12; assembly: GCF_054049735.1. NCBI lineage: Bacteria > Pseudomonadati > Pseudomonadota > Alphaproteobacteria > Hyphomicrobiales > Nitrobacteraceae > Bradyrhizobium > Bradyrhizobium sp. P5_C12. The sequence continues at coordinate 21,320 of NZ_JBFULU010000051.1, read as the reverse complement.
CAGTTCATGTCGGCGCTGCCTTATCTCGCGACCGTCATCGTCCTGGTCCTGCTCTCCCGTGCGCGCACCGGCGGCTCGACCGCGCCGGCCGCGCTCGGCACCGTGTTCGTGCCTGACCGCTAACGTTTCATTTCCGCGGCGTGCGCGATGGGGCGCGCATGTTGCGGATCGTGGCTTTCCCCGACTGTTTGGAGATTGATGATGAGGAAAACACTTCTTGTGCTGGCTGCAGGGCTTTTACTTGCCGGAAGCGTCAGTGCAGCCTCCGCCGCCGACAAGCTGAAAGTCGGTTTCATCTATTTGGGCCCGATCGGAGACCTCGGGTGGACCTACCAGCACGATGTCGGGCGCCAGGCGCTGGTGAAGGAATTGGGCGACAAGATCGAGACCACCTATCTCGAGAACGTGCCTGAAGGTCCCGACGCCGAACGCGCCATCGAGCAGCTCGTCCGCGCCGGCAACAAGCTGATCTTCACCACCTCGTTCGGCTACATGGATCCGACGCTAAAGGTCGCGAAGAAGTATCCGAACGTGCATTTCGAGCATTCCACCGGCTACAAGCGCGACAAGAACATGTCGACCTATTCGGCCAAGTGGTACCAGGGCCGCTACATCCAGGGCCTGATCGCGGCCAAGATGTCGAAGTCCGGTGTGCTCGGCTATATCGGCTCGTTCCCGATCCCCGAGGTCGTCTCCGGCATCAACGCGACGATCCTCGCGGCACAGACCATCAACCCGAACATCAAGGTCAAGATCATCTGGGCCAACACCTGGTTCGACCCGGGCAAGGAAGCCGACGCCGCCAAGGCGCTGATCGACCAGGGCGCCGACGTCATCATGCAGCACACGGATTCGCCGGCAGCGATGCAGATCGCCAGCGAACGCGGCAAGCTCGCCTTCGGCCAGGATTCCGAGATGATCAAGTTCGGACCGAAGACCCAATTGACCTCGATCCTCGACACCTGGGGCCCCTACTACATCGAACGCGTCAAGGCGGAGCTCGCCGGCACCTGGAAGTCAGAGGACACCTGGGGCGGCCTCGACAGCCACATGTTCGCGATGGCGCCCTATACCAACATGCCTGACGACGTGAAGAAGATCGCCGAGGATGCCCAGGCCGCGATCACGGCGGGCAAACTCCACCCGTTCAAGTGCCCGGTCATTGGGCAGGACGGCAAGGAGGTCGAGTGCAAGGGCGGCGCCAATCTTGCTGACGGCCAGATCCTCGGCATGAATTTCTACGTCAAGGGCATCGACGACAAGCTGCCGGGCAAGTAGCACGCTTCTTGCATTGCTGAAAACACCTGCTCCTCCCGGAGGAGGTTCGGAGGGGGTAGCCACAAGCACCCGGCACTTGTGGTTGCCCCCTCTTTTTATTCCGCCCCTATCCCGCCTGCATCGCCCGCGCCGCGGAACTGTGGCGGCGGATGAGGTCAGCGACGTCCAGTCCCGGGATCGCGCCGTCGACCACGGCCCATTTTCCTGCCACCATCACCCGATCCGCCCGCTGCGCCCCGCACAGCACCAGCGCGGCCAGTGGGTCGCCATGGCCGGAGAAGCGCAGTTCGTCGAGCTTGAACAGCGCCAGATCGGCCGCCTTGCCGACGGCGATCTCGCCGAGCTCCGGACGGCCGACACAGGCCGCCGATCCCCTGGTAGCCCAGCGCAGCGCATCCTTGTGGCTGACCTTCGTTACGCCGTAGCGCGCCCGTTGCAGCAGGAAGGCCGCCCGCACCTCCTGCATCAGGTTCGATCCGTCGTTCGAGGCCGAGCCGTCGACACCGATCCCGATGCCAACGCCGGCCTCCTCCATCTCGCATACCGGACAGCAGCCCGACGCCAGGAGCTGGTTGCTACAGGCACAATGGCTGATGGTCGTCTTCGCCTTGCCGAGACGCTTGATCTCGTCGGCGTTGAAGAAGATGCCGTGGGCGAGCCAGGTCCGCGCATTGAGCCAGCCGCACTGTTCGAGATAGTCGAGCGGACGGCAGCCATACATCTGCTGGCAAAACCTGTTCTCGTCCTCGGTCTCCGCCAGATGGGTGTGCAGACGCACGTCGAGCTTCCCGGCGAGATCGGCGGTGGCGCGCATCAACGACGTCGTTACCGAAAAGGGCGAGCATGGCGCCAGCGCGATCTGCACCATCGCATCCGCACCGCGCTGGTGATACTTGGCGACCACCCGCGTACTGTCGGCGAGAATCGTGTCCTCGTCCTGCACAACGCTGTCCGGCGGCAAGCCGCCGTCGCGCTGCGACAGGTTCATGGAGCCGCGCGTGAGCAGCACACGAACACCGAGCCGTCTTGCAACCGCAACCTCGATATCGACGGACTCCTCGAGCCCCGCCGGGAATACGTAGTGATGATCCGTCGTGGTGGTGCAACCCGAGAGCAGCAGCTCGGACATCGCCACCGTGACGCCGAGCTCGAGCGATTCCGGCGTCAGCTTCGCCCACACCGGGTACAGCGCCTGGAGCCAGGGAAACAGCTCGCGATCCATCGCCGCCGGCAATGCCCGCGTCAGCGTTTGGTAGAAATGATGATGCGTGTTGATGAGGCCCGGCAGCACGACATGCTCGCCGGCGTCGAATACCACGGCATCCGCGGTCGCGGGCGTGCCGCCGGCCGGGACGATCTCGATGATGCGGCCGTCTTTCACCACGATCCCGCGCTCGGCGCTGTCGGCGAGGATGGCCAGGGGATCCCTGATCCAGATCGGCTTTGCGTCGCTCATGATGCCGCGTCTCCTCACATTCTCTGGCGACACGCCTGCAAGGCAGGGGCCAGCCCAATCGCACTCTTGTGCGACTTGTTGTTGCGACTTGGCGCCCCTCTTGCAAGACTTTCCGGTAGAGTAGTTCCTCCGATCGAGGCACTGGCGCAGCCATGGACTTGAATACCATCACGGCGGTGGCGCATCCGCAAACGCGTTCCCAACTGCCCGTTTGGACGCCAGGTGATGCTTGGCTCGCGGGCGGCACCTGGCTGTTCTCAGAACCACAGGCGCACCTGACGCGGCTGGTCGATCTCACCGATCTGAAATGGCCCGCACTGACGATCACCGAAAGCCATCTCAGCGTTGCCGCGACCTGCACCATCGCGCAGCTCGATGGCCTCGCCTGCCCGGCCGACTGGCTCGCAGCTCCGCTGATCAGCCAGTGTTGCCGCGCCTTCCTCGCCTCCTTCAAGATCTGGAAGACCGCGACGGTCGGCGGCAATCTCTGCATGTCGCTGCCGGCGGGACCGATGATCTCGCTCACCTCCGCGCTCAATGGCGTCTGCACCATCTGGAAGGCCGGTGGCGGCGAGCAGAAGATCCCCGTCGCCGACTTCGTCACCGGCAACCAGCGCAACCGCCTGGCGCCGGGCGACCTCTTGCGACAGATCGATATTCCCATCGCTGCACTGAAGCGTCGCTCGGCGTTTCGCCAGATCTCGCTCGCGCCGGTCGGCCGCTCCGGGGCGCTTCTGATCGGGAGCCTCGATGGCGACGGTGCGCTGACGCTGACGGTGACCGCGTCGACCGTGCGGCCGATCCAACTGTCATTTCCCGGGCTGCCCGATGCGAGCGCGCTCCGCGCAGCCGTCTCGGACGAGATCACCGACGACCTGTACCACACCGACATCCACGGCAAGCCGCTCTGGCGCAAGCACATGACGCTGCGGCTGGCCGAGGAAATCCGCGGCGAATTGCTGGATACGGCACGGCCATGAGCTTCGAGATCGACGGCAAGCCGTTTTCGCAAGAGCCGCGCGCAGGCCAGTGCCTGCGCACGTTCCTGCGTGAGCTCGGCCATTTTGGCGTCAAGAAGGGCTGCGACGCCGGCGATTGCGGCGCCTGCACGGTACTGCTCGACGGCGAGCCGGTGCATAGCTGCCTGATCCCTGCCTTCCGCGCCGAGGGCCGCGCCATTACCACGATCGAAGGGCTTGGCGGGGACAGTGGCACGCACCCGATGCAGCAGGCCTTTCTCGACGCGCAAGGGTTCCAATGCGGCTTCTGCACCGCCGGCATGATCCTGACCTGCGCCTCGCTGAACCAGGCCCAGCGCACGGATCTCGGAGTTGCGCTGAAGGGCAACATCTGCCGCTGCACCGGCTATCGTGCGATCGAGGACGCGATCCTCGGCAAGACCAATGTCGAGGAGAGCATCGAGGCCGGCGCTGCGTTCGGCCGCAGTCTGCCGGCGCCCGCGGGCGCTGACATTGTCTGCGGCAAGGCGCGTTACACCTTCGACACCGCCATCGACGGCCTGCTGCACATCAAGCTGCTTCGCTCGCCGCACACACACGCGAAAATCGTCGCGATCGACAAAGCGGCGGCGCTGGCCGTCCCCGGCGTGCAAGCGGTGCTGACCCATGAAGACGGGCCGCCGGTGCTGTTCTCGACCGCGCGGCACGAGAAGGACTGGATGGATCCCGAGGACACCCGCATCCTCGATGACGTCGTCCGCTTCATCGGCCAGAGGGTCGCCGCGGTCGTCGCCGAGAGCGAAGCCGCCGCCGAGGAAGCATGTCGCAGGCTGAAGGTCGAATATGAGATCCTGCCCGCGCTGGTGGACCCCGAGCGGGCAATGGAGCCGGGGGCCTCCATCGTTCATCCCGATCGAACCACCGAGAACCGCGTTGCCGACGCCCGGCGCAACCTCGTCGCGGAGACACATGGCGAGTTCGGCGACGTGGCCGCCGCGCTCGCGACGTCCGCCGTCACCTTCGAAGGCACCTTCCACAGCCACCGCGTGCAGCACGCCGCGCTGGAGACCCATGGCGGCCTTGCCTGGCTCGACGATTCCGGCGTGCTCAACGTCCGCTGCTCGACACAGGTGCCGTTCCTGACCCGGCGTGCGCTGTCGGGCATCTTCGCGCTTCCCATGGACAAGGTCCGCGTGTTCTGCGAGCGCGTCGGCGGCGGTTTTGGCGGCAAGCAGGAGATGTTCGTCGAGGACATTCTGGCGCTCGCTGCGCTGAAGACTGGACGCCCCGTGAAGCTCGAACTCACCCGCGAAGAGCAGTTCATCGCGACCTCGACCCGGCACCCGATGCGGGTTCACATCAAGGCGGGCGCTGATGCGGACGGCAAGCTCACCGCACTCCAGCTCGACGTGCTCTCCAACACGGGCGCCTACGGCAATCACGCCGGCCCCGTGATGTTTCACGCGGTGTCCGAGTCCATCAGTGTCTACAACTGCCCCAACAAAAAGGTCGACGGCGTCGCCGTCTACACCAACACGGTGCCGGCGGGCGCATTTCGGGGCTATGGCCTGCCGCAAACGCTGATCGCGGTGGAGGCCGCAATCGATGAACTGGCAAGGCAGCTCGGCATCAGTCCCTACGACATGCGCCGCCGCAACATCGTCAAGCCCGGCGATCCCATGCTGTCACCGCCGCCGTCCGAATACCATGATGTGCTCTATGGCTCTTACGGGCTCGACCAGTGCCTCGACCTCGTCGAACGCGCGATGCAAGCCGACACGCCGCAGCCCGAGCTGTCGCCGGAGTGGCTGATCGGCGAAGGCATCGCGCTGACCATGATCGACACGGTGCCGCCGGCCGGCCACATCGCGGATGCCATGATCGCGCTCAACGACGACGGCGGCTTCGACCTCACCGTCGGTACCGCCGAGTTCGGCAACGGCACCAGCACCGTGCACCGGCAGATCGCAGCGACGACGCTGGCGACGACGGTGGACAGGATTTGCCTGCGCCAGTCCGACACCGCCCATGGCGGCCACGACACCGGCGCCTATGGCAGCGCGGGAATCTTTGTTGCCGGCAAGGCGACGCACGCGGCGGCCGTGCGGCTTGCGGCCGAACTGAAGGCAGCGGCCGCTGCCGCCTGGCTTTGCGATGTCGCGACTTGTGTGCTCGAAGGCGAATTCGTCGTCAGCGGTGTCCGGCGAATGTCATTCACGGAACTGGCGAAACTCGCGCGCGAGCGCGGGCAGCCGCTCACCGCCAGCGGCAATTCCGGCGGCACGCCGCGCTCGGTCGGCTTCAACGTCCATGGCTTTCGCGTCGCGGTGAACAAGGGCACGGGTGAGCTCAAGATTCTCAGGAGCGTTCAGGCGGCGGACGCCGGCGTCGTCGCCAACCCCATGCAGTGCCGCGGCCAGGTCGAGGGCGGCGTGGCGCAGGCGCTTGGTGCAGCGCTCTACGAGGAGATGGTGATCGACGCGGACGGCCGCGTCACCAACCCGAAATTCCGCGACTATCACCTGCCCTCCTTCGCCGACGTGCCGCGCAGCGAGGTCTTCTTCGCCGATACCTCCGACACGATCGGGCCGCTGGGCGCGAAGTCGATGAGCGAGAGCCCGTACAATCCCGTCGCCGCCGCACTCGGCAACGCGATTGCAGACGCCACCGGCATCCGCTTCACGGCGCCGCCTTTCAAGCCGGACCGGCTGTTTCCGGCCCTGCACGACAAATTTGGTTAGGCCTATTTCGGGGGATTCATTCATGAGCAGCGAGGTCCATCCCGTCGACGAGGTCCTGCCGGTCCCGCGCCTGCTCGCGCTCGGGCTCCAGCACGTGCTGGTGATGTATGCCGGCGCGGTCGCGGTGCCGCTGATCATCGGACGCGCGCTGAAGCTGCCGCCGGAGGACGTCGCCTTCCTGATCAGCGCCGACCTGTTCGCCTGCGGGATTGCGACGCTGGTGCAATGCCTCGGCTTTCCCGGCGTCGGCATCCGCCTGCCGGTGATGATGGGTGTGACGTTTGCCTCAGTCGGACCGATGCTCTCGATGGCGGCCGCGCCCGATATCGGCCTGCTCGGCATCTACGGCTCCGTCATCGCCGCCGGCATCTTCGGCATCGTCGCCGCGCCCTTCGTCAGCCGGCTGCTGCCGCTGTTTCCGCCAGTGGTCACCGGCAGCATCATTCTCGTCATCGGCATCTCCTTGATGCGGGTCGGCATCAACTGGGCCGGCGGCGGCCTGCCGACGCTGACGAAGGTAGTTGACGGCGTCGCCGGCAGCTTTCCCAATCCGGCCTATGGGCAATTGCAGGGGCTCGGCATTTCGCTGTTCGTGCTGCTCTTCATCCTCGGCCTGATCAAATGGGGCACCGGCTTCCTCGCCAACGTTTCCGTGCTGCTCGGCATCGTCGCCGGCGCCGTACTCGCAACCATTCTGGGCGTGATGCATTTCGACAAGGTCACTGCCGCCTCCTGGGGCGCGCTGGTGATCCCCTTCCGCTTCGGCATGCCGCAATTCCACCTCGTGCCGGTTATCACGATGAGTGTCGTCATGATCGTGGTGATGATCGAATCGCTCGGCATGTTCCTCGCGCTCGGCGACATCACCGGCAAGGCGATCGACCGCGAAGCCCTGAGCCGGGGCTTGCGCGCCGACGGCGTCGGCACGCTGCTCGGCGGCATCTTCAACACCTTTCCCTACACCTCGTTCTCGCAGAATGTCGGCCTGGTCTCGGTCACCGGCGTGCGGTCGCGCTGGGTGACGGTGACGGGCGGCTGCATCATGCTCGGGCTCGGCCTGCTGCCGAAGCTCGCCGCGCTGGTCGAGGCGGTGCCGCTGGTCGTGCTCGGTGGCGCGGGCCTCGTGATGTTCGGCATGGTCGCGGCAACAGGCGCGCGCATCCTCACCTCGGTCGATTTCCGCACCAACCGCTACAATCTCTTCATCGTCGCGATCTCGATCGGCTTCGGCCTGATCCCGCTCGCCGCGCCCGGCTTCTTCCGGAACCTGCCGCATGATCTCCAGCCGCTGCTGGAGTCCGGCATTTTGCTTTGTGCGGTGGTCTCGGTGCTGCTCAACGCCTTCTTCAACGGCTTGAGCGGCGGTGCTGCGGCTGAGGCAGATGCAGCGGCAGTCGCGTCATCCGCGCAGCATGTCTAGCTGCCGCGATAGGTCGAATAGCTCCAGGGCGTGACCAGCAGCGGCACGTGGTAGTGGCTTTCCGGCTCGCTGATCGCAAAGCGCAGCGGGATCTCGTCGAGGAACGGCGGCTCCGACAGCGGCACGTTGCGCTCGGCGTAATATTTGGCGACGCGGAAGCGAAGCTCGTAGCGGCCGATCGGAAGCGGACGGCCGCCGATCAACGGTTGATCGGTACGCCCATCCGCATTGGTGACGGTGCGCGCGACGACGCGGCTCTCGCCGAGATTCGCAAGCTCAATCAGCTCGACCGGAATGCCCGGCGCGGGCTTGCCGGCGTGATTGTCCAGCACATGGGTCGAGAGCCGGCCGTGCACCTTGAGCTTGTCGTCGGCGACAACGAGCTGGTCGAGCCGCAGCGCCGAGATGCGGCCGATCTCCTCGATCGCACGTCGCGTCTCGGTCTTGGCAATATTGAGCAGCCGCGTCTCGAAGTCGGCCAGCACGGAATCCCTGGTGTGGCGGCGCACGCAGACGATGTAGGGGAAGCCGAACTTTTCACGGTACGCATTGTTGACGCGCTCGAACGCGGCATATTCGGCGTCCGACAGCCGGTCGAGGCCGGCACTGTTCTGCTCGTCGGTCGATTCCGCCGTCAGGCCCGCGGCGCGCTGGGTCTTGTTGGCGAGATCGGGATGCGCCCGGATCAGCGCCATCTGGACATCGGGCTCGGCACTCTGGATCGCGGCCATCAGCGCGGTGTGCAATGGGTTGATGCCGGTGAACGGCCGCTGCCCGGCGAGCTTCTCCGCAATCCACGGCGAATATTCGACGACATTGGCGAGGGCCGCGACGAAGTCGGCTTTGTCGGCGGCGTTGAGATCGGCGAGCGAGATTTGCGACATCACGTCTTCACCCGATCTCGAAGGCGTCGGCGGCAAGATGCGCGTGCTTGTCGTGCCAGTGCTGCGCGATCTGGAGCCGCGTCGGCACCCAGACGCGTTCGTGCTTGCCGATGTAATCCAGGAAGCGGATCAGCCCCGCGGCGCGGCCGGGCCGGCCGGCGAGACGGCAGTGCAACCCCACCGACATCATCTTCGGCGCGGTCTCGCCCTCGGCATAGAGCACGTCGAACGCATCCTTCAGATAGGTGTAGAACTGCTCGCCCTCGGCAAACCCTTGTGGGTTGATGAAGCGCATGTCGTTGGCGTCGAGCGTGTAGGGAATAATGAGCTGCTTGCCGTTCGCGCCCTTGACCCAATAGGGCAGGTCGTCGGCATAGGAGTCGCAGAGATAGAGGAAGCCGCCCTCCTCCATCAGGAGGCGGTTGGTGTTGATCGAGGAGCGCCCGGTGTACCAGCCGAGCGGCCGCGATCCGGTCGCCTCAAAGTGGACGCGGATCGACTCGGCGATCTCGGCGCGCTCCTGCGCCTCGGTCATGTCCTTGTGCTCGATCCATTTCAGGCTGTGGCTGGCGATGTCCCAGCCGGACTCCTTCATCGCCGCAACGATTTCCGGATTGCGCTTCAGCGCAGTGGCGACGCCGAACACGGTGGTCGGCCATTTGCGCTCGTTGAACATCCGCCACAGCCGCCAGAAGCCGGCGCGCGAGCCATATTCGAACATCGATTCGATATTGGCGTGGCGCTGGCCCGGCCAGGGCTGCGCGCCGAGCACGTCGGACAGGAAGGCTTCCGAGGCGCGGTCGCCGTGCAGGATGTTGTTCTCGCCGCCCTCCTCGAAATTGACGACGAACTGCACCGCAACCCGCGCGTTGCCCGGCCATTGCGGATGCGGCGGGTTGCGGCCGTAGCCGCGGAGATCGCGCGGGTAGCGGGTATCAGTCACTCAGACTTCCTCGAAGCGGATCGGCAGCGCGCCCTTCCACAGCACGCTCTTGCCCAGCGTCGCCAGATTCTCCAACCCCGAGGTCACCGTGATGAAGTGATTGCCGGCGAGCTGGCCCATCTTGCTCGCGAAGCTCACGCCGCCATAGGCCATCAGGATCTCGGTCTCGCTGATGCCGCCGGGATAGAGGATGATCTGGCCCGGCGCGGGATAGCTGGTGTGGTTCTCATAGCCGACGCCGAAATCGAGGTCGCCGAGCGGCATCCACACCGCCTCGCCGCTCCAGCGCACGTGGATGATGTGGCTTTCGAACGGCAGCGCTTTACGGAACGCAGCGACAGTCTTGGGCGCCAGCTGCTCCTCGAAGCGGGCATCGAAGGTGAAATCACCGGCGCGGATAACGAGTTTGCTCATCTCATCTCTCTGGATCGGGGGCTAAAGGCCCCACGGGGAACTTTCAAGCAAAGAGCATTCCAGAGGGCTTCGCGCAAGTGGCGCGGCCCGTCACCTGCGGTCGTAGGACCAGCCGAAAATGCCGCTCCGGCGCACCTCCGGCTCCGGCTCGGCGGCAGGCTGCGGCGCCTCCTTCAGTTCCGCCTGCGGCGGCGGCGGAGGCGGTGCGGGCAGGTTCTCGCATTTCATGGAATAGACCAGCTTGCCGTCCGCGGTCCGCCCGATCGGGGCGCAGGGATCGGGATGAGCCGCCGAGGTTTTTGGGGCCAGCTTGACCTGCGCCGCAGCCGGCGAGGCGATCAGCAGAAGGACCAGCAGATATCTCGACATCGTTGTCGCCTAAAACCTCAATTGGCTCCATTCAACCGGATTGCGCCGGTCAAGTCCATCGGGGCCAACCGGGCGATTGCCGAATATTTAGCCGAGACCAAAAAATTTGCTCGCCCCATCGTGATGCGAGCGTGGCTGATATTGGGCGGGGCGTGTCGCCATGTCAGCCGAGACGACGAACACATGTCTCACAACCTGGCCGTCGTCACGGGAGAAACAACAATGCAAAAGGCCCTCACCATTCTCGGCGTCACGCTGATTGCCGCCATCACGATTCAGGCCGCCGCCGCAAGCGACCGCCGTCACGTCCGCAAGGCGCACCCCGCCCACATCACCCAATCGGTGCGCGACTCCAACGCCGCCATCTGGCCGTCGCAGCCGACCGAGCCGGACTGGTCGCGTTATGCCAACGGCGCATTGTCGGCGCCTGCAGGACGATGATGTGAAAGTGGGAATGCTGCGGACCTGGCTTCGCGACACGACTGCGAAGCGGCAAACAAAAAGGAGTGGGTTACGCTTTCGCTAACCCACTCCATGGCAATACCTGCGAAGCTGTCGGGCCCGACAGCTGCGTCCGAACTCAATGGTCGTAATTGCCGCAGACGGCCGAGGGGCCTCCGCCGGCACAATAGCCTCCAGGGATGTAAGGGGCCGAAGGACGGTTCGGCCCCCGGTAATAGTGGGAACCGCCGTAATAGGCTGGACCACCGTAATAGCCTGGGCCGCGATCGTAATAGTACTGGTCCTCGTAATAGTCGCGGCGCCGGCTTTCGGCGATCGCGCCGACGGCCAGGCCGGTCGCCGCGCCCATGATGGCGAGGGCTGCAGCATTCGGTCCGCGGCGATAGTAACGGCGCTTGGCCGCGCTGAAATCGGTGGCGTCGGACGCAGCCTGGCCAGCGACGGCCGCCCTGGAAGGAGTCCCGGACGAGGCTGCAGCGGACGGCGTCGCGGAGGCCGCGACCAGGGCGAGGCTTGCGAACGCGGCCAGCACCGCATTGCGGCCGGCTGCCGAAGTCATAGGTCCAATCATCTCAATCTTCCTCTGTTCTCGCCCAAAAAAGAGATATGCAAACGATCTATAATGCGCAAACCACTGAAATGGTTTCATGATCGCGGCAATCTGCCACGCTTTGAACGATTGTAAACCGAACTTCCAGATCCAGCTTGATCCATTCAACCTGAGCGGTTAGTGAACAGCCGCGCCGTTTTTCGGTCGCCGTAAGCGTTTCACGTGAACCAACGCATCAACCGACGTCGTCGGGATCGATGCCATTTTCGCAGGTTCAACGTGACTGACGCGTCTTTTTCCCCAAGAGAAATCAGATGATTGCGGTTCGCAAACTGCCGGCGCGCTATGCGCCGATCGTCATGCCATTCGTGCTTTCCATTCTCATGACGGCCGTGGTGTCGGTCATTTCGACACTCAGGAGCCTCGGCGCAACGCCGGCATTCCTCGCGACATGGCCGGGCGCCTGGGGGCTGTCATGGCTCGTCGCCTTTCCGACGCTGCTCGTGGTGCTACCGATGGTCCGCCGGATCGTCGCCTGCCTCGTCGCGTCACCCTCTCAACCAGGCCAGTAGCCGGCGTGGGCGGCGGCGCATGGCGCTCGCCGTCCCGCTTCCATGAACGTGGCTGCGTGACCGCTAGGCCCGATACCTCCAGTATTTTTTCAGCGCATCGCCCGCGGCCTGAAGGTCGAAGCGCTGGTCAGGCGCGAGTTGCTGCATGATCAGGTTGAACATATCGTTCAGGATCGAGCGCTTGTCGCCGAAATAGGAATGGCGCAAACCGACCAGGCTGGTGTCGACGAGCGATGCATCGATGGTATCGACGCCGTCGACGACCAGCAGCGCTTCGCCGGCCTCGCCCGCCCGCGGATAGCCGTGCACGAATTTCGAGGCCAGCAGCGCGACGTCGCGTGACGAGGCATAGAGCGTGCAGCGCCTGGCGCAGCCCTTGAATTTCGCGGCGAGCTGGACGAAGCGGTCGCGGTCGACGTCGGGGGCGGCAAAGATGACCTGACCGAGCTTTGCGGCGCCCGCCGGCAGTTGCCATGACGCCATGCGTTCGAGCGTGTTGACCAGAGCCCGGTTGCCCATGCTGTGAGCGATGACATGAACCTCGCGGGCGCCGATTTCGTTCAGCGCAAGCTGGAGAAATGCCTCGAAATAATCGCGCGACCAGTCGATCGTGCTCTCGTCGACGGTGTACTGCTTCGCGTCCGCCGCCGACGCCCAGCTATACAGCAGCGTTCTGCCGGCGAATTTCAGGTCGACGGAGATCTGCGCGGCCCGCCGCGCCGCATCCTCGAAAGACACGTTGTAGCCGTGCACGAAGACGAGAACGTCGCGTTCGTCGGCCGCGGCAAGCGAGTCCGCAAGGCGCGTGACGAAAACATCCCGACCGAGCGGCCCGACGCTCTTGAGGATCACATGCTTTTCCGGATTGGCCGAAAATGAGAGGCGCCACCAGCTCGGACCGGTCAGCTCGCCGAGAGTGCGCCCGCGCGTGGGCACGCTGACCTCCGCGATCCCGAACGCGAGAGCGCCGCGCGCGCCGCCAAAGTACCTCGCCGGCGTATTGTCTCCGCGTGCCCGGTCCGTGCCGTAGAAGATGGGGATCGCGACGATCCCGGTCGCCTCGTCTGTGGTCGGCCGTACAATCTCCGAGGCAATGGGCGGCGGCGTAACGCGGCCGCGGCGGATCACGACCTCCTTGGCGGCAGCCGGCGCTGTCTGCTGCACGGCGCGCCGCACGAGCTCCGCGGCCGGGGCCTCCGCGAGCAGACGCTGAACCAGGGCGTCGAGCGCGCGGCGGACCTCATCGGGGTCATCGCCCCGGCCGGCACGGCCGGCCAGCTCTAGCAATTCGTCGCTGTAGGTGGGCCAGCTTTCGCCGAGCAGGGACTTCAACTGCGGCCCAAGGTCGAGCAAGGCAAGCAACAGGCGAAGCGTGTCGGACATCGCACGTCCCTCGTCGCTGAGCGCGGCCAGGGCGGTCGCCCCGCCGCCTGTCTCCAGACTAGAGGTTGTGGGCGATCTGGCAAGTCCGTCGCGCGTGCGAACGGCCCGGCGGATGTCCTTACGACAGCGCGCCCAGCACGCCGCGCGTCGCCTTGTCGATCTCCTCGACATAGCGGCGGCGGGCGAAGTTCTCGGTGAGGAAGCCGACCACCTTGCGGCTATCGGTGGAATCGACCACCGCCAGCATTTCGGCCTCCGCCTCGTCGAACACCGCCATCGCCGACTTCACGTTCATTTCCGGGATCAGCACGATTTCGGTCAGGCGCGCCAGCTCGATCACCTGGATGTCGTCGGCAATGGTGTCGAGGTCGCCTGAGAACAGGTCGGGCAGCAGGACGAGGCCGACATATTCGTCCGCATTGTTGACAATGACGATTCCGGGCCGCGATCCCAGCGCGAATTCGCGGCGGACCGTGGCGATCGTCGTGGTCGACGGGACCTTGCCGACATCCGAGCGCATCAGGCGCTCGACGGTGAGGTTGCGCAGCCAGCCGACGTCGTTGGCGCTACGGATGGTCTCGCCGCGCAGATGCAGGCGCCAGGTCGAAAAGGAGTGGCCGAACATGAAGCGGACGCAGATCGAGGTGACGATGCAGCCGGCCAGCACCACCGCGGTAACGTCGACGTTGCGGGTCATCTCGAGCACGAGGAACGACATGGTCAAGGGACCGCCGACGATGGCGACGCCAAGCGTCGCCATGCCCGTCAGCATTGCGACCAGCGGATCGATCACGAATTCCGGACTGATGAGCAAAAGGACCGCGGCGAAGAACTTTCCGATCAGGCTGCCGACGAACAACGAGGCAAAGAACAGACCGCCGCGAAACCCCGAGGCCAGCGAGATCAGGCAGGCCGTCAGCTTCAAAGCGATGATCACCGCGATCAGGCCGATCGTCATGTCGTGAAAGAGATCGAGCACCATGGCACCGTGGCCGGCCGCCAGCACCTGCGGCGTGACGATGGCAAAGCTGCCGACGATGAGGCCGCCAATCACCGGGCGCAGCCAGACCGGCAGCCAGGCAAACAGGCGCTCGAACATCGAAGACGACCGCATCACCGCGATGCCGACGCCGCTGGTGACGAGCGCAAGCCCGATCAACGCCAGATATTGCTCGACGCCGACGGCGCTGACCTTGGGTATTTCGATGGAGTACGGCGCGCCGCCGAGCCATTGCGCAGTCAGGGCGCCGGCAAGCGAGGCCGCCAGGATCGGCGCCGCGCTGCCGACCGAATAGACACCGACGATGAGCTCGCAGGCGTAGAAGGCGCCGGTAATCGGCGCGCCGAAGGCTGCTGCGATCGCCGCGGCGGCACCACAGCCGACGATCAGACGGAGATCGGTGCGGCGAAGATTGAAGAACTTGCCGAGCAGCGAGGCGATGCCCGAACCGATCTGGGTATAGCCGGCCTCGAGGCCGACCGAAGCGCCGCAGCCGTTCGAGATCAGCGTCTGGCTCGACACCACCATGCTGTCGCGCATCGACAGATTGCCGCCGCGCAGCGCGTTGGCCTCGATCGGGTCGACTGCGTTCGAGATCTTCAGCCGCCGCCGCGACCATTCCATGATGCCGAGCGCCAGCCCGCCGAGCGCGGGCGCGATCAGCGCCGCCCAGGGACTGATGCGGGCGTTGGCGGAGAGGCGGACATCGATGGGAATGCCGTAGATCACGACGTGGGCGATCTGCGCGATCTCGGCCATCAGCGTCACGATGGCGCCGGCAAGCGTGCCGATCACGAGCGCAAGCGGAATCAGGTAGAACTCGTTGCTGCGCAGCAGCGCGCGCAGGCGAACCATGACGCGGTTCGATCCCTTGCGATCGACGATATGCCTGATCCGCGCGAACACCGCCTGCCTGCCCTACCCGTCCGACATGCCGTAGCCGGCCATGCGCTGGCGGACCCGCTCGATCTCGGCGCTCGACAGCAGCGGCGGTTTTCCGATCTGGAGGCAGCCGTGATACTGCCGCGCCAGCGTCTCGACCTCGACGGCGAGCCACATCGCCTTGTCCAGCGTCTTGCCGACAGCGATCATGCCGTGATGGTCGAGCAGGCAGGCGAGACGCCCCTCCAGCGCCCGTACCGCGTGCTCGGACAGCTCCACTGTTCCGAAGGTGGCATAGGGCGCGCACCGGATGCTGTCGCCGCCGGCGGCCGCGATCATGTAGTGCACCGGCGGGATCTCCATGCCCATGATCGCCAGGATCGTCGAATAGGTCGGATGAGCGTGCACGATCGCGCTGACGTCGTCGCGCGACTTCAGGATGTCGCGGTGGAAGCGCCACTCGCTCGACGGCTTCTGGTTGGTGGCATGCGAGCCGTCCATCGCCATGAACACGATCTGATCCGGTGTCATGGCGTCATAGGGCACGCTGGTCGGGGTGATCAGGAGCCCGTCCTTGTGCCGAACGCTGATATTGCCCGAGGTGCCCTGGTTGATGCCGAGCGCATTCATGCGGCGGCAGGCGTCGATGATGGCCTGTCTCTTGTCGAGTTCGTCCGCTGTCATCGACATCCCGATTTCCTGGCGACGGGCGTTTGTGAGATGGGGAGTACGTCAAAGCAATATGGCAGCGCAAGAGAAAGCGGGCCGGATCGCGCTCCGCCTTGCCGGCGCCCCGGCAGACCACGAAATCCACCGTAAAATCAATAAATTAACAGATTGTCGCAGCCCTATGACAGGCTCATCCGGACGGCCGCGATGCCGTTAATCACGAACTGCACCGAATAGGCTGCGAGCAGCATGCCGAGCACGCGCGAAAGCACGGCGTTGCCGGTGCGCCCGAGGGTGCGCGCGATCAGGCTCGCGGAGGCAAAGCAGAGCATGCAGAGCAGGCAGACCGAGAGGACGACCGCGATGATGATCGCGAGTCTCGCCCCATAGCCGGCATCGCCCGTCAACAGCAGTGTGGTCGCGATCGCGCCAGGGCCGGCCATCATGGGGATGGCCAGCGGAAACACCGCGACGTCGGAGGCGTGCTCCGCGGTCGCCTTGTCAGCCTCGCGCGCCTCGCGATGCGGGCGATCGCCGAAGATCATCTGATAGGATACGCCGAACAGGAGAAGCCCGCCGGCGATCTGGAACGCGGGGATGCCGATCCCGAGCTGGCGCAGCAGCCAGTTTCCGACCAGCGCGATCACCACCAGGATCGACGCCGCAATCAGCGGCGCGCGCAGCGCGATGGTCCGCTTGACCTTGTCGGGCATGCCTCCGGTCGCGGCGAGGAAGGCCGGCGCAAGGCCGACAGGATCGACCACCAGCAGCAGCGTCACGAAGGCGGACAGGGCGAAATCGAGCATGCGGATCGGTCTCACGCGAGGTGCAGCCGCAATCCATAACGGCTCGAGGCGGCCTTCGCGAGGAACATTTGCCCTCGCAGAGTCTTGGTCGCGCGAGGATTGAGGACGGGAGCGCCTTCCCGTGCCCCTCAAGAGGAGGATTTATGGCTAAACGAGCAAAGAAACGTACGACCAAGAAGACCGCGGCGCGCCGCACGCGTCAGGCGCCGAAGATGTTGAGCGACCTGTTCCTCGAGACGCTGAAGGACATCTATTTCGCCGAGAACAAGATCATCAAGACGCTGCCGAAGATGGCGAAGGCGGCTCACTCCAAGCAGCTCTCCGCGGCCTTCACCAAGCATCTGCGTGAGACGCAGGGCCAGGTCAAACGGCTGGACCAGATCTTCAAGATGCTGGGCAAGCCGGCGCGCGGCAAGCCGTGCGAGGCCATCAACGGCATCACCGATGAGGGGGCTGAGATCATGAAGGACTTCAAGAATGCCCCTGCCCTCGACGCCGGCCTGCTCGCCGCAGCCCAGGCCGTCGAGCACTACGAGATCTCCCGCTACGGCACGCTGCGCACCTGGGCCGAAGAGCTCGGCATGCCGGACGCCGCCAGGCTGCTCCAGGCGACGCTCGACGAGGAAAAAACGACCGATCAAACCCTGACCGAGCTCGCCACCTCCGTGATCAACATTGAGGCGGAAGAGGAATACCGCGCTGCGGCCTGAGCCGAGCCGGCCCAACTGTTGGCGCCGCGGAACATATTCGCGGCGCCGAAACGCTTGACTGCGAGGATGCTCTCCAGTCAGAGGGCCAGGCATGCTCCGAATGCGCGCTGCTGGATTTCCGGGGAACCATCCCCATATGCTGATCTTCCAATCGCAGCGCCTTTCCCCGAGTTTGCCATGCAACCCAAAAATCCCCTCGACTGGATGCTGTCCGAAGCCCTGGACTCGCTGACCCGCGCCGAACGGCTGCGCCAGCAGTTCGGCCGCCAGGAAGCTTGCTGGGAACCCCCGATCGACGTGCTCGAAACCGAGCGTGAGCTCCTGATTTTGGTCGCCCTTCCCGGCGTCAATCCCGACAATGTCGAGACGGTGATCCATGACGGCGTGCTCGTCATCTCCGGCCAGCGCACGCTGCCGCCGGAGCTGCGCAACGCCCGCATCCACCGGCTCGAGCTGCCGCAGGGCCGCTTTGAGCGGCGCATCGCGCTTCCCGTTGGCCGCTACGCCATCAGCCGCTTCGTGATGGACGGCTGCGTCGCGCTGCGCCTCGCCAAATCCTGAGGTCGATCATGGCCACCGAACAGATGAATGCCACGCAAAACAATTCCGACGTGAAGATCCCCGAAGATGCGCTGATCATCATCCCCGTGCGCGAGATGGTCCTGTTCCCCGGCGCCATCGCGCCGATCGCTATCGCGCGGCCGAAGTCGGTCGCCGCGGCGCAGCAAGCGCTGCGCGAGCAGCGGCCGGTCGGCATCGTCCTGCAGCGCAGCCCGGAGACCGAAGAACCCGGGCCGGACGACCTCTATAGGGTCGCGACCATCGCCAACATCGTGCGCTACATCACCGCGCCCGACGGCACCCATCACATCGTCTGCCAGGGCGTGCAGCGTGCGCGGATCCTCGACTTCCTGCCGGGCACGCCGTTCCCGGCTGCGCGGATCCAGCAGATTCCGGAGCCGACCACGACCTCGCCCGAGATCGAGGCGCGTGCCTTGAACCTGCAGCGCCAGGCGATCGAGGCGATCGAGCTGCTGCCGCAGGCGCCGCCCGAACTGGCCGCGATGTTCCAGGGCACCACCGCGCCCGGCGCGCTGGCGGATCTCGCGACCTCGTTCATGGACATCAAGCCGCAGGACAAGCAGGAGGTCTTGGAGACCATCGATCTCGCCTTGCGGGTCGAGAAGGTGTCGAAGCATCTGGCCGAGCGGCTGGAGGTGCTGCGCATCTCCAACGAGATCGGCCAGAAGACCCGCGCCAGCTTCGACGAGCGGCAGCGCGAGGCGATCCTGCGCGAGCAGATGGCGACCATCCAGCGCCAGCTCGGCGAAGGCGACGGCAAGGCGGCCGAGGTCGCCGAGCTGACGGCTGCCATTGCCAAGGCCAACATGCCGCCGGAAGCGGAGGCGCACGCCAAGAAGGAGCTGCGCCGCTACGAGCGCATGCCCGATGCCGCCGGCGAATCCGGCATGGTCCGCACCTATCTCGACTGGCTGATCGAGCTGCCCTGGGCGTTGCCCGCGGAGAAGCCGATCGACATCAAGGAGGCGCGCCGCATCCTGGATGCCGACCATTTCGGCCTGGAAAAGATCAAGAGCCGGATCATCGAATATCTGGCGGTGCGCAAGCTTGCTCCGCAGGGCAAGGCGCCGATCCTGTGCTTCGTCGGCCCGCCCGGCGTCGGCAAGACCTCGCTCGGCCAATCCATCGCACGCGCGATGGATCGCCCCTTCGTGCGCGTCAGCCTCGGCGGCGTGCATGACGAGGCCGAGATCCGCGGTCACCGGCGCACTTATATCGGCGCACTGCCCGGCAACATCATCCAGGGCATCAAGAAGGCGGGCACGCGCAACTGCGTCATGATGCTGGACGAGATCGACAAGATGGGCCGCGGCGTGCAGGGCGATCCCTCGGCTGCGATGCTGGAGGTGCTCGACCCCGAGCAGAACGGAACGTTCCGGGACAACTATCTCGGCGTGCCGTTCGACCTGTCGCGCGTGGTGTTCATCGCGACCGCCAACATGCTGGACCAGATTCCGGGCCCGCTGCTGGATCGCATGGAGCTGATCAGCCTCGCCGGCTACACCGAGGAGGAGAAGCTGGAGATCGCACGCCGCTACCTGGTGCGGCGTCAACTCGAGGCCAACGGCCTGACGGCCGAGCAGGCCGAGATCGAGCCGGACGCGTTGAAGCTGGTCGTCAAGGGCTACACCCGGGAAGCCGGCGTGCGCAACCTGGAGCGCGAGATCGGCAAGATATTCCGCCATGCCGCGGTGCAGGTCGCCGAGGGCACGGCTGCCAAGGTCGTGGTGACGGCAAAAGACGTCGCCACCGTGCTCGGCCAGCCGCGTTTCGAAGGCGAGATCGCGCAGCGCACCAGCATTCCGGGCGTCGCCACCGGGCTCGCCTGGACGCCGGTCGGCGGTGACATCCTGTTCATCGAGGCTTCGCGCGTGCCCGGCCGGGGCGGCATGATCCTGACCGGCCAGCTCGGCGACGTCATGCGCGAGAGCGTGCAGGCTGCGATGACGCTCGTGAAGAGCAAGGCCACGCAGCTCGGCATCGATCCATCGCTGTTCGAGAAGAACGACATCCACGTTCACGTGCCGGCGGGCGCAACCCCGAAGGACGGGCCGAGCGCGGGGGTCGCGATGTTCACGGCGCTGACGTCCCTGCTCACCAACCGCACGGTGCGCAGCGACACCGCGATGACCGGCGAGATCTCCCTGCGCGGCCTGGTGCTGCCGGTCGGTGGCATCAAGGAGAAGGTGGTGGCTGCGGCCGCTGCCGGACTGAAGCGGGTGATGCTGCCGGCGCGCAACAAGCGGGACTACGACGACATCCCGCAGAGCGCGCGGGACAACCTCGAATTCATCTGGCTCGAACGCGTCGACGAGGCCATCGCCGCAGCGCTCGAGCCGGCCGAAGCCAATGTCGAAGCGGCGGAGTGACGGCAATGCGTGGATTGTTGGAAAGAGCGAAGAGATCGCGGAAGGCACAGCGATTGCGCCAATTGCTCGATCGCGTGATCGACCAAGTGCGTGATGCACTGGCGCCACCGGGACCGCGGCTTCAGCCGGTTCCGGTGCGGGTGAAGCGCCGCAAGGGCTGACCCCTCCGTTTCAGCCCTCGCAGTCGCTCAAGACAAAAGGCCCCCTCCTGCGAGGGGGCCTTTGCTTTATCAGGCCACAGCGTCCTTGGCGGCCTTGACGGGGCGGGCGCGGACGATCTTCCGGGCCGGCTTGGCCTTGAACATCATCTCTTCACCCGTGAACGGGTTGGTGCCCTTGCGCGCCTTGGTCGCGGGCTTCTTGATGACCACGAACTTGGCGAAGCCCGGCACCAGGAACAGGCCGTTCTTCTTGAGCTCCTTGTGGCCGACGTCGGTCAGCGTCTCCATGACGCTCTTGACGTCGCGCTTGGAAAGCTCGGTGGCGGTCGCAATCTTTTCGATCAACTGCGATTTGGACATTTGGGCTGGCATCGTGTCTCCTCTGATTCGTTGCCGGTTGCATATTAGACCAACCGGCGAAGGCCTATAGCCTTCTGCACAGTTTTGTCGCGATTTTACGGGCTTTTTTGGCCCCCTGTGGCAAAAAACCCTGCTTTTTAGCTACTTCCTGAGCGGAAGAGGCCTGGGTCAGCGGTTTTTGCCTTGTTTCAAAGGCCCGCAAGCAGCCTTGCTAAAGCTGATTCGATGCTTTCGACAAGCGACGACCGGCCTCTTTGTGCGAGGAGCAGCGCGATTCACCCTGGAAAATAAGGCTAGATTGCATCGCCGCCGCGTTTGCAGGTGCTCTCCCTCTCCCCGTTCTTACGGGG
>NZ_JBFULU010000050.1:0-52339 GCF_054049735.1 Bradyrhizobium sp. P5_C12 | reverse complement strand
TGCTCGGTCTGGATCTCCCGTTCGAGATCGACCGACATCCGCTGGAAGTCGGCAATCATGGACTCGATCTGGGCGACCCGGCGGCGCTTCTCGTCGACCTGAAACTTCTTCAGGCGAATGAGGGTATCACGTGACTTCATCGACTCGTACTCCCCAGAAGTCCCTTGGCTGCACGTGGGACGACACCGGTCTCCCCACAGGCCCGATTGAGGCCAAGACCGGCTCTGCTACTCTGTGTGATCGGATGATGACGCGACAAAGTTAGCGTTCCGTTTCCAAATTGCCGAGGATTTGCGCCAACTGGCTGTAGCCGTCGGCAAGCGAGGCACTTTCGTCCTTGCGCTGGCGCAGGAAGGCCTCCAGCGGCTCGTGCAGGCGGATCGCCTCGTCGACCTCGGGGCTGGAACCGGCGCGGTAGGCCCCCAACCGGATCAATTCCTCCATGTCGGCATAGGTCGCCATCACCTGGCGCGCCCGCTGGATGGTCGGCCAGAACTGCGGATCGGCCGATTTCGGCATGGTGCGGGAGACGGATTTGAGGATGTTGATGGCGGGGTAGCGGCCGCGCTCGGCGATCGCGCGCTGCATCACGATGTGGCCGTCGAGGATGCCGCGGACCGCGTCCGCGATCGGCTCGTTATGGTCGTCACCATCGACCAGCACCGTGAAGATCGCGGTGATGGCGCCGACGCCGAGGCCGGGGCCGGCGCGCTCCAAGAGCTTCGGCAGTTCGGTGAAGACGGTCGGCGTGTAGCCTTTGGCGGTCGGCGGCTCGCCGGCGGACAGCCCGATCTCGCGCTGGGCCATGGCAAAGCGCGTCACCGAGTCCATCAGGCAGAGGACGTCCTGGTCCTCGTCGCGGAAATATTCGGCGACCGCGAGCGTCAGATACGCGGCCTGTCGCCGCATCAGGGCCGGCTCGTCGGAGGTCGCGACCACCACGACTGAGCGCGCCAGGCCCTCCTCGCCGAGGTCGTCCTGCAGGAATTCCTGCACCTCGCGGCCGCGTTCGCCGATCAGCCCGATGACGCTGATGTCGGCATCGACGTTGCGCGCGAGCATCGAGAGCAGCACCGACTTGCCGACGCCGGAGCCGGCGAAGATGCCCATGCGCTGGCCGCGGCAGCAGGTCAGGAAGGTGTTCATCGCGCGCACGCCGAGATCGAGCGGGGCGCCGACGCGCTTGCGCGAATGCGCCGGCGGCGGCGCGTTGCGGAACGGCATCGGCGAGGCGCCTTGCGGCAGCGGCCCCTTGCCGTCGATCGGCTCGCCGAGCGCATTGACGACGCGGCCAAGCCAGGCCGCGCAAGGCCGGACCTGGTTGGCGGCATTGGCGATGACGGCCTTGCAGCCGCGGCGCACGCCGTCGAGTCCGGCAAACGGCATCACGACGGCATTGTTGCCGGAGAAGCCGATCACCTCGCAGGGGATGAAGCGGTTGGCGCCGGTCTCGATCACGAGCCGTGCTCCGACCGACATCGCATGGATCGGGCCGGCCACCTCGACCATCAGGCCGCGAACACCGACCACGCGGCCATATATGTTGACGCCGTCGATGTCGCCGATCTGTTCGGCCAGAGCCTTCATAAGAGGGCCTTCATAAGGGCGACGCCTTCATAATGAGGGGCTTCGGGGCGAAAACCTTAAGTTTCGCCATATTTCTGAACGGCGCTTAACTTCGTGTTTACCCGCATCATTAATCATTGCGTCACTGTCTTTGTGACTGAGCGTGACTCCCCTTCAGAAGAAGGCTGAGTCGCGGGAGTCGGTTAGGCCCGTCTCTTAAAGTGGAACTTGAACGGAATCGGGTGACGAAAGCTGCTTCATCCGCAATACCTTAGGGCGATTCGACAAAAATTGCACCCGGGGGACTTGCGTTCCAGAATCAGATTTTGTTAACCATCTGTTGTCAGGATCCGAATCAGTTGTTCAAAGGCGTTTTGTTGAGTGCCGCGAATGCGGCCGACCTGACGCCCAGGAGCGGCGACTATGGGGAACTGGCATGCGCGTTTTGCTGATTGAAGATGACAGCGCCGTCGCGCAGTCGATCGAGCTGATGCTGAAGTCTGAGAGCTTCAACGTCTACACGACCGATTTGGGGGAAGAAGGCGTCGATCTCGGAAAATTATACGATTACGACATTATCCTTCTCGACCTTAACCTGCCCGACATGTCCGGCTACGACGTGCTCAAGCAGCTCCGGGTCTCCAAGATCAAGACACCGATTCTGATCCTCTCCGGCCTCGCCGGCATCGAGGACAAGGTCAAGGGTCTCGGCGTCGGCGCCGACGACTACATGACCAAACCCTTCCACAAGGACGAGCTGGTTGCCCGCATCCACGCGATCGTGCGCCGCTCCAAGGGCCATGCCCAGTCGGTCATCCAGACCGGCGACCTCGTCGTCAACCTCGACACCAAGACGGTCGAAGTCGGCGGCCAGCGCGTGCATCTGACCGGCAAGGAATACCAGATGCTGGAGCTGCTGTCGCTCCGCAAGGGCACGACCCTCACCAAGGAAATGTTCCTCAACCATCTCTATGGCGGCATGGACGAGCCGGAACTGAAGATCATCGACGTCTTCATCTGCAAGCTCCGCAAGAAGCTCGCCAACGCTTCCGAAGGCCGCAACTTCATCGAGACGGTGTGGGGCCGCGGCTACGTGCTGCGCGAGCCGCACGAGCACGAAGAGCGCATTCCCGCCTGATCCTGGGTTTACGTCGCGGGCCCCCGGGGCTCGCTCCTCCCAGCCTGGACCCCGCCGCAAATGGCGGGGTTTTTATTTTTGGGGCCTTCGCGCTCAAGCACGAGCAAATGCCGGACCTAACGGCATTTCTTCGCGCGCAAGGCGAAATGACGTCGCTTGCCGAAGAGGAGCCATCAGAACAAAACCCAGAACAAAGCCGGCAGCGAAAGAAAAACCGAAAATAAGAACCACTATCTCCACCCAACTCGCGCTCGCCAACTTCTCCATGACCGGCACGGGAAACACTGCGTTTATCGCATACAGCAGTCCAATGGCGCACACCCAACCCGCACCGAACACGATGCCATCCATAACTCGCCGCGTCCAAATTGACCCGAAGCCTCTCCACATCGAGTCCTGCACCAGCAAAGCTATGACGGTCGTCGTGGCCCACATATAGAGCAGTATCGGCAACTCATGCACCAGCACGTCCACGTAATTGCCCGGAAACTGATAGTAGTCGAAGCCGGCTTGAACCGGAAACAGCAGCAAGGCCGTCACAACACCGATTGAGAGTATGAACTTGTACGGGAGGCCGCCAAACACTCCTTCATTCGCAAACGCATAGTTGCGCTTGAGGTGATATATGATCGCGACGCTGACAATGATGATCAAGGGCGAAACGACGAACGATCGAGTCACGCCAACCGCCGGAACGCCCGAGATGAGACTGGATGGATTCCTTATGGTCGCAAACCATAATAGAACGGTGGCAACCGAGACCCCTACCCCAGCTATCGCCGTCCATACTATGGTGTGAGCCGGCGCCTTTACCGTGAATCCAATCTCCTCCAATCCGCGTTTGCGACCTGCGGAAGTCCACGCACTGGCCAACACGCAACGCGCTGTAAGCAAGAGCAGGTGATCGAGGAGGAAATCCATATCCTTCCGCAAGTCCTCGAGCATGCCTCCAGCCGCATTTTGCGCGGCGAACTGAAGCCTATTGCTTGGGTCGTTCTGGGCGCTGAACGAGTCGAGCGCCCCCCAATCATCCGGCTGAACCTTGCTGTCCTCCATGATCGTGCCATAGATCGCCGCGGTGTTCTTCAACACCCGAATTGCCTTGAAGGACAACAGGTCGTAGACGGCCAGCAGATCCGAATAATGTTCTGAGTTGCGATCGAAAAACGAATCTCCCTGGAGCTTCCATTGCTCCAAGTGGAACATGATAGTCGCGATCTTCAAGAAGCGAGACTGGATTGGCGCCGACTGAAGGGCTCGGAGATCAGCAATCGGGTAGCCGATGCGCGCAAGCTTGCGACTTATGTCGGGCCAATCTGCGGCGGGCAATTCCCACGGGGAGTTGCACAACGTGTTCCGCAGCCCGTGCGCAAGGAAAGGTATGCGCGCTATCCTTTGGCAGAAGTCGCGCCACCACTTGGGTGGTCCCGGCACGAGCCAAACGAGCATGACGAGGCATAGTGCGGACGATGCGGATATATCGGCCTTGAGGGGGACAACCTCCCTTACCACGTAGACGATCGCGAAATACATCAGCAGAAACGGCAGAATGAACACCGCGATGCCGATACAGTACAGCAACTGCGTCGTATAGGAACGTGTGCCTTTTAGCGTATGGAATCTGAACCAATAGAACAAGGCGACTAGGAGCGGCACGCCTAGATATCCGCAGACCAGGTTCAATCCAGTGACGAACGTTTCAAGGGACACGGCACCCCCCAAGTCTGCAGCTGCAATTTTTCAGTCGCTCAAGCCTGAATTCGCATTCTCTGCGCCACCAGATCCGGATTATCCGGTGCCATCGTCATGGCCAGGTCGAGGTCTTTGATCGCTTCCGCAGCGACTCCTAGCTGAGTAAATGCGTTGGCCCGCGAAGCCAGGTACTTGGGCTCCGAGGGTCTCATGCGAATGGCAGCACCGAATGCCTCGACGGCCTGCTCAAGAAATCCGCGCTTGTTTTCTGGTCCCGAAGCCGTACCGCAGATGATACCCTTGATCCAATAATACTCAGCCTCGCCTGGTTTCAGCCCGATCGCGGCCGTGATATCGGCCAGCGCAAATTCGTAGAAACCCACTAGCGCATAGAAATTTGCGCGCCGTACATAGTACTCGGGGTTCCTTGGATCCAGCTTGATCGCGTAAGCGAAACTCCCTGCGGCGTTTGGAGTCTGTTTATTTCGTTGCTGCAGGGTGCCGAGGTCGAGGTAGACTCGAGCGACACGCTTGGTCAATTGCTCGTCGTCTTTCAATCCGGAAATGAGATTTTGACCAACGTGCGTAAGTTGCTCCAGTTCTTCTATCGAGTTCGGAGCAGCATCAACGGCGAGCATGAATTCTTCTCGCCGCCGCTGCAGATCCACGATGTTAACGACCGCAGTGCTGGTCGGACGGTCGGCTACTGGATTGTCTACTTCGAAAATCTTTCCGTCGGGCGAACGCATGTACAAAACAGGGATGCCGAACTCGACCTTCGACTTCATCTGAATGAACTTCCGCGCCGTTTTGATCGCGTCGTCGACAGGTGAATTATTTGCAAGCGCCCTATAGAACCCCTCCGACATCTCAATGGCTGCGCCATCGCTGATAGGGAATTGCATAGCTACGACCGCCGGCAGCCATCCTCCCAACATAAGGCCGATCGCCGGATTGCCGAACTTTTCGCCGACATTGATCTTGGCACTTTCGCAGCAATTGAGAACCACGAGTCGAAGGCTCTTGCGTGCGTCTCCCAGCATTATCGCCAGATCGGACGCGAATTTCTTGGCCGGCCTCCCGTCTTCGTCGACCATGACAATGAAGCCGCTCTGATCGAAACTATTTCCCTCGAAATTATTCTGAGATTGCGGTTCGACGCCGCCATGACCGATGAAATGAAAAATGTGCCAATCACCTTCCAGCAGCTTGGCCATCAGGTCCTTCCCGGTTCCTCCGTCAACCCACTCGAAGACAACCCGGCCTTCCCGCTGCAGCTTGTCGATACCTCTGTCGATCCGCTCGCGCTCCCTGGCGACCTCCAGTTTCGGCCATTCGTCGGTCACAGGAGCGGAGATCATCCCCAGAATACGCAGTGGCCCCCTGACACCCATGGCCTCCGCAGCGCCTGCCGTCTCCAGATAGCGGACGAGCGGCAGCCGCAGGCTCAGGTAACTTATGACTTCATCTTCTTCGTACAGATATTCCCACGGCAGCGCTGCAAGATCGGGCGAGCTTATCCGCAGTTTGATTCTTAGATCCTTCCTCTTGCACTGAGCGTAAAGATTCGAAATGCTCTTTGTGTTCACGAATATGCTGCGAAAAACTTCTTTGCCGAATTCTCGCAACATTTGCTCAGAGGGTGACGCCAAGCCGGCAATGCCGTTACCATTGATGCCCAGGACGGCACTCTCCAAATCGGCACGGACCCTCGCAAGGTCTTTGGAAAACCGAAACTGGACAGGAGACCTGCTGGCTTCGCCGGCCGGCGATCGAATGACGTGAGCGAAATACTGTCGCGGAACCCCGTCAGCGCTGTCGGAACTGATTTCAAGCTCGAAGTCATGGTACTCAGGCATTGCAGCCTCACTCGACAAAAACCTCGTACTTAAATCGTAGATGCGCTACGCCCAGATCGCCGACCTCTGGATGCTTACCTGCCTCCGAAGTTGTCTGCGCCTGCCGAAAAGAAACGTAACGGCAGCAATGCTCGTTACGGGGTGCGCCGCGGTTAAAGACGTTCGCTGTAGCGACAGCGGCCTGCGGCACGAGCGAAATTGCATTTGCTGCGATAGCCGACGTGGCAAGCCGGAGGGCGCCCACATTGATCTCGGCGGCAGCGAAGTGTGCTTCTAGCTGCTGCAAGGGATCGATTTTGTCGAGAGCCCAACACATGCCACGCTCTCCCGGTGGATCATGCTAGCAACGCAATTCGGCAAACGCAATCTTAGGAGTCAATCCAATTGGAATAAAATTTCCGATAGTCCGACTGTGGCAACGATCCGCTGCTTGATCGATCGCTGGGCGAGATTATCGCACGCAACTTCAAGACGCATTTGTGAAGCAGGTCTCATTTGACCCGAAAAGTTTGTGCAGTGCCGGATGGGCATGCCGGGCGCAAATTTCGACGTCGACGTCGTTCCTGGGGATCGAACGGATCGGGCCGGTGCGGCGACCAAACGATCGTGCCAGACTTCGCACGGTCACAGTCGGATCCCCCATGATTCTGCAATCGCTCGCCGGCCTTCCCGCCTTCCTGGTCTATTTCTGCACCGGGCTGATCGCGATCGTGGCGTATCTGTTCGTCTATACCCGCATCACCCCGCACAACGAGTTCCAGCTGATCCGCGACGACGAGCCGGCCGCAGCGATTGCGCTCGGCCTCAGCCTGCTCGGCTTCGTGGCGCCGCTGGTCAGCGCGATCGCACATTCGGCCAGTGTGCTGGACTGCCTGATCTGGGCGATCATCGCGCTGATCGTGCAGATCATCGTGCTCTTTCTGGTGAGGGTGCCGGTGCCGAACCTGTCGGCGCGGATCGCCGCAGGCGAGCTTGCCCCGGCGATCTGGCTCGGGCTGTCCTCGCTCGCCGCGGGCCTGTTGAACGCCGCCTGCATGATCTACTGATATGGCCGACAAACCCTCCAGCAAGCAGTTCGGCAAGCGCCGGCCGGTGCCGCCGACACCGCGAGAGCCGGTGAAGCGCTCCGGCCATGTCGCGCTGCTGGTGATGGGCACGATCGCGGTCGGCACTACCGCCTACACGCTGATGCCGCGGCAGACTTGCGAGCCCTCTCCTCCCGGGACGGATCCAGCGGTGCAGACGAGCACCGCGTGCAGCGGCAGCAGAAGCAGTTCCTCGGGCGGCAGCGGCGGCTCGGGCTCATCGTCGCGATCGAGCTTCTTCAGCAGCGATTCCTCCAGCCATTCTTCGTCGAGCACGTCATCCGACTCGGGCCACAGCAGCGTGAGCCGCGGCGGCTTCGGCTCGTTTGGCCATGGCTTCTCGGGCGGGGGCTGATCCATGCGGCGCATCACCTGCCTCGAGCGCGACGACTGGCGAGAAACCGCAGCGCAATGCGGCTTCGTCTTCCACACCAACGGCGGCGAACGCTATTGGGACGAGCGGGCCTATTACGCCTTCACGCTCGACGAGATCGAGCGCTCCATCGAGACCCCGACCGGCGAGATCGACGCGATGTGCCTGGAGCTTGCCAGCCGGGTGATCGGCGACGAGCGACATCTGCGGCGACTGAGGATTCCGGAAGCGTTCTGGGATCTGATTGCGACGAGCTGGAAGCGTGACGACCACAGCCTCTACGGCCGGCTCGACCTGAAATTCGACGGCAAGGGCCCGGCCAAGCTGCTCGAATACAACGCGGATACCCCGACCTCGATCTTCGAGGCCGCGGTGTTTCAATGGACCTGGCTCGAACAGGCGATCGAGCGGCGCATCATCCCGGCGCGCGCCGACCAGTTCAACTCCATCCATGAGCGGCTGATCGCGGCCTGGACGACGATCGCCGCGGGCCATCATCTGCATCTCACCGGCACCACGGGCAATGACGAGGACGCCGGCACGCTCGCTTATCTCGAAGACACCGCGCGCCAGGCGGGACTTGCGACCACGCTGCTCGACATCGAGCAGATCGGCTGGCGCGACGAGGCCGGCGGCTTCGTCGATCTCGATAACCGCGACATCGCGCTCGCCTTCAAGCTCTATCCCTGGGAATGGATGTTCCACGACGCTTTCGGCGCGAAGCTTGCCGAGGCACCGACGCGCTGGATCGAGCCGCCGTGGAAGGCGGTGCTCTCCAACAAGGGCATCCTGCCGCTGTTGTGGGAGATGTTTCCGAACCATCCCAATCTGCTGCCCGCCTTCTTCGAGGACGATCCGCGCGCGGCCGAGCTCGGCAGCTCCTATGTGCGCAAGCCGCTGCTGTCGCGCGAGGGCGCCAATGTCACGCTGGTCTCCGGCGGCGTGCCGCTCGACGCGCATGCAGGCCCTTATGGCGCCGAAGGCTTCGTGCGCCAGGCGCTCGCGCCGCTGCCGAACTTTTCGGACTTCTATCCGGTGATCGGAAGCTGGCTGGTGAACCACGAGCCGTGCGGCCTGTCGATCCGCGAAGACGAGAGCCCGATCACCGGCAACAGCTCGCGGTTTCTCCCGCACGCGATTTTGTGAGGCTTGTCATTCCGGGGCGCGACAAAGTCGCGAGCCCGGAATCCATAGCCACAGGCGGATCGAACGGCCCCACGTCTAACCGCCTGCCTATTTCGATGGCCTGTGGTTATGGATTCCGGGCTCCGCGCTTACGCGCGGCCCCGGAATGACGATGAGATCACCTCGCCGCGGCGACCTTCAGCGGCTGCGGCATCAGTCCGCCCATCGGGCGGCCGGAGCGCGCCGGATTCAGCTGGTAGAGGCCGCGGCGGTCGGTGAGGGGACGGAAGGCGTCGGTGATGCCGACGACGGATTCGGCAGCGCCCAGCAGCAGCGTGCCGTCGGCCTCCAGGCCCTTCGCCATGCGCTCGAAGATCACGGCCTTGGTGTCCTGGTCGAAATAGATCAGCACGTTGCGGCAGAAGATCACGTCGAAGGTGCCGAGATGGGAGAAGTCTTGCAGCAGATTGAGCTGGCGGAACTGCACCATCGAGCGGATGTCGGCGTTGAGCTGCCAGATCTCGCCAACTTGCGTGAAGTATTTCACGAGGTGCTGGATCGGCAGGCCGCGCTGCACTTCGAACTGGCTGTAGACGCCGGCCTTGGACTTCTCCAGGACCTCCTGCGACAGATCGGTGGCGACGATCTCGATGCGCCAGCCGGCGAAGGCTGCGCCCATCTCCTTCACGCACATCGCGATCGAATAGGGCTCCTGTCCCGTCGAGGATGCCGCCGACCAGATGCGCAGCGACTTGCGCGCGGCGCGCGCCTTGATCAGGCCGGGCAGGATGGTGTCGCGCAGGTGATCGAACGGGATCTTGTCGCGGTAGAAGAACGTCTCGTTGGTGGTCATGGCCTCGACCACGTCGGAAGCAAGCTTGCCGTCGCCGTTCTTGATCCTCTGCACGAGATCCGGAATGCCCGGAAGGCTCGCCTTGCGCGCAAGCGGCAGCAGCCGGCTCTCGACGAGATATTGCTTGTCGGCGGAGAGATCGAGACCGGAGCGCTCTTTCAGGACCTTGCGCAGATACTCGTAGTCGGCCGGCGTCACGCGCGGTCTCCCGCGAACAGGCGGTTGACCTTGGCGCCGATCTGGTTGAGCGGCAGGATCGCCGCACAGATGCCGGCATTGGCGGCCGCGCCCGGCATGCCCCACACCACGCTGGAGGCTTCGTCCTGCGCGATCACGCTGCCGCCGGCGGCGACGATGTCCTTGCCGCCGCGCATGCCGTCCGAGCCCATGCCGGTCAGGATCACGGAGAGGATACTGCCGTGCCAGATATCGATGGCGGAGGTGAAGAGCGGATCGACCGCGGGCTTGCAGAAATTGACGGCGGGGCCGTCGTCGAGCGCGATCGCGACCTCCGCGCCATTGCGCACGACGCGCATGTGCTTGCCGCCCGGCGCCAGATAGATCCGTCCCGGCTTCACCGGCTCGCCGTCGATCGCCTCGGCTGCCGGCTTGCGGCTCGAGCGCGCCAGATGCTCGGCAAGGATGGTGGTGAAGGTCGGCGGCATGTGCTGGGTGATCAGCACCGGGAAGCGGTCGATCACCGGGCCGAGCTCGGTCACCAGCGCCATCAGTGCCTGCGGACCGCCGGTCGAGGAGCCGATCAGCAGCACCTTGGGTGCCTGGGTCGAGAACGGGCGCGTGGACAGCGCCCCCGACGACGGCGCATGCACGGCCGGTGCGGGCGCGGCGGGCCGCACGACAGCCGGTGCACGTGCAGCCGGTGCCGGGCTCGCGGGCGCAAGCGGCGGGCTCGCGACTGCGGGCCTGCGGCGCAGCCGCGCGCCGAGGTGGCGGATCTTCTGGATCAGGTCGTGATGAAAGATGTCCGCGGCCGACGCTTCGCGCGTCGACTCCGGCTTCGGAATGTAGTCCGCCGCACCGAGCGACAGCGCCTTGAAGCTGATCTCCGCGTTACGGCGGGTCAGCGTCGAGGCCATGATGATGACGAGATCGCGCTTCTTCGCCAGCAGTTGCGGCAGCGCCGAGATGCCGTCGAGCTCGGGCATTTCGATGTCGAGCACGGCAACGTCGGGGTTGATGCGTTCGAGCTGGTTGACCGCCTCGAGCCCGGTGCGCAGCGAGGCCGCGACCTCCATGTCATGCTCGGCACCGATCCAGCGCGAGATCAGACCGCGTATGACGACCGAGTCGTCGACGACCATCACCCGCAGCGGCCCGGCGTCGCGCGACGGACCCGTGGTCGAATTACCTGCGAACGCAACACTCATTACTCACCAACTCAGACTGAAACGGTTCAGTTGAAAACAATCGCCGAAGGATCCGTACAGCCTCCGGATGTTCGCTCAGATAAGCCCGACTTCCTGGAATTTCGCCGTCACGATGTCCTTGTCGAAGGGCTTCATGATGTATTCGTTGGCGCCGGCGTGCAGCGCACGCGCGATATGCGCGACGTCGTTCTCGGTGGTGCAGAACACCACCTTGGGCTGGTCGCCGCCCGGCATGCGCCTGAGATGGCCGAGAAACTCGTAGCCGTCCATGACCGGCATGTTCCAGTCGAGCAGCACTGCGTCGGGCAGACCGCGCTTGCAGGCCTCCAGCGCCTTCTCACCGTCCTCGGCTTCGAGAATCTGGAAGTCGAGGCCCTCCAGGATCCGGCGCGCAACCTTGCGGATGACGCTGGAATCATCAACGACGAGACAAGTTCGCATGTGAACCTCTGCTTCCTCCCCTTTGCGGGGGCACTTCCAATTGCAAGTCCGTCGGCGGCGATGCCGCCGTATCAGGCCGCCATCATCTCGGGTGCGAGCTCGAGGACGCGATCGACGTCGAGGACGACCATGAGCTGCCCGTCGAGGCGGTGGACGCCGCCGGCGAGCTTGGCCATGCGGGGATCGAGGTTGACGGGGTTTTCTTCCTTGCCGTCCTCGGACAGGCGCAGCACCTCGCCGATCTGGTCGATCAGGAGGCCGTAGGATTCGCCGCGCAGGTCGACGCCGACYGCCATCGGCACCTTGCCGTCCTCGGGCTTGGGCAGGCCGAGCCGGGCGCGCATGTCGACCACGGTGACGATGCGGCCGCGCAAATTCAGCACGCCCGCGATCTCGCGCGAGGACAGCGGCACGCGGGTGACGCGCTCCGGCATGAACACGTCCTGGACCCGGGAGATCGGCAGGCCGAACAGCTGGCCGCCGATCATCGCGGTGACGTATTCGACCATGGCGCCCTCGGTGCTCTGCATCTTCTTGGTCATCGATGTTTCCTTCGCTTAGGCCGCAGCCCGGCTCAGCTCGGAGGCGCCGGCCGCGCCCGCGGTCTGCTCCTTCAGCGCTGCGATCAGGCCGGGACGGTCGAACTTGGCGACATAGTCGTGGAAGCCGGCCTGACGGCCGCGCTCGATCGCCGCCGGCGACACCAGYGCGGAGAGGCCGATGATCGGGGTTGCCGCCAGATTGTTGTCGGAGCGGATCACCTCGGCGAACTCGAACCCGTTCATGTCGGGCATCTCGATGTCGGTCAGCACCACGTCGAAGCTCTGGCCGGAGCGCAGCGTGGCGAGCGCCTCCTGCGCGTTCGGYGCGGTGCGGACGCGGTAGCCGGCCGCCTTCAGCACCGGGGCCAGCATRTTGCGGAAGAAGGCGCTGTCGTCGACCAGCAGCACCGACTGCGAGTGCATCGACGGCTTCATCTCCTTGCGGGTGAACCAGTCGGCGAACGCCATCGGCAGGAAGTGGCCGACGTCGATCACCTCGGTGGCCTGGCCCTTGATCACGGCCGAGCCGAGGATGCCGCTGGAGGATCCGCCGACCTCGATGTTGAGCCGYTCCTCGACGATGTCGATGATCTCGTCGACGACGAGGCCCATGGAGCGGCCGTCGTCGGAGAACACCAGGATCGGCTGGGCGCCCTGGGAGGCGATGGTGACGCTCTCCATCGCGACCAGCGGCATCAGCTGCTCGCGGTACTGCACCATGTAGCGGCCGTTRSWGAACTCGATCTTGTCCGAGGGCAGCTCTTCCAGGCGGGTGACGAGCCCGAGCGGGACCGCCTTGGGCTGGCTGGAGCCGGCGCGGAACACCAAGAGCGAGGTGGTCTGCTCGGCCGAGGAGGAATGATGGCCGGCGGCTTCATCAGCCATGTCATGGGCCGAGGAGCCGGAGGCGCCGAGTGCCTTGGCGATGCCGTTGGGGTCGATGATCATGATGACGGCGCCATCGCCCAGAATGGTGTTGCCGGAGAACATGTCGATGTGGCGCAGCTTCGTCGACATCGGCTTGACCACGATYTCTTCGGTGTGGAACACGCCGTCGACCACGATGCCAAARGTCTGGCTGCCGACTTGCGTGACCACGATAAAGCCGTTCTCGGGATCGCTGGCGGCGCCGTCGTCGATCTTCARGAGCTTCTTCAGGTGGATCAGCGGCAGCAGCTTGTTGCGCAGCCTCAACACCGCGGTGTCCTTGATGCGCTCGATGCGGTGCTCGCTGTTGGCGCGAGCGCGAACCAGCTCGACGACCGAGAGCTGCGGGATCGCAAAGCGGTCGCCGGCGGCCTCGACGATCAGCGCSGAGACGATCGCGAGCGTCAGCGGGATCTTGATGGTGACGGAGGAGCCTTCGCCGGCCACCGACTTGATGTCGATGGTGCCGCCGATCTGGTCGATATTGGTGCGSACCACGTCCATGCCGACGCCGCGCCCCGACACCGAGGTGATGGCGGCCGCGGTCGAGAAGCCGGGGGCGAAGATGAACTTGTGGATCTGGGCTTCCGACATCTTCTCGAGCTCRGCCTCGGTGACGAGACCYGAGGAGATCGCCTTGGCCTTGATCYTCTCGGTGTTGAGSCCGCGGCCGTTGTCGGCGATGCAGATGATGATGTGGCCGCCCTCGTGATAGGCGGACAGRCGRATGGTGCCCTGCTCGCCCTTGCCGTTCGCGGTGCGCTCGGCSGGGGTCTCGAGGCCATGGTCGGCGGAGTTGCGCACCATGTGGGTGAGCGGGTCCTTGATCAGGTCGAGCACCTGGCGGTCGAGCTCGGTGTCGGCGCCGTGCATCTCCAGCTCGATCTGCTTGCCGAGYTCGCTCGAGAGGTCGCGGACGATGCGGGGCAGCTTCTGCCAGGCATTGCCGATCGGCTGCATGCGCGTCTTCATGACGCCTTCCTGCAGCTCGGCSGTGACGTTGGACAGSCGCTGCAACGGCACCTTGAACTCGGTGTCCTCGTTGCGGCGGGAGATCTCSAGCAGCTGGTTGCGGGTCAGSACCAGCTCGGAGACCATGGTCATCAAATGCTCCAGCGTATCCACGTTGACGCGGATCGACTGGTTGGCGAYGCGGTCGCCCTCGACGGCGGTCTCGTCCGCCATCGACTTCTTCGGCGCGGCCTTCTCCTTGGCGGGCTTTGTCTCTTTGGCAACTTCCTTGGCGGCAACCGGGGCCGGAGCCGGCTCGGGTGCGACGTCGACCTTCGCCTCAACCTTGGCAACGGGGGCCGGCGCCTCGATCGCRGTCTCGCGGAAGGCGCGCTCGAGCTCGTCCAGCGACACCTCGCCCGGACGCAGCGGGCGTTCCAGGGTCTGGTCGATCAGCGAGCCCTGGGTCATGTCCTTGGCGGGTGCGGCCTTGGCTTCGACGGGAGCCGGCGCGTCCGGCACCAGCGGCGGCGCTTCGGCAACGGGAGCAGCAGCCCCGGCAGCCATCGCCGCCATGCCCTGCTCGACCATCGCTTCCAGCTTGTCGATCAGGTCGCGGTCGGTGCCCTCGGGCTCGGCTTCGGTCGCCTCSAGSCCRGCCAGGATYTCCTTGATGCGGTCGATCGACGACAGGATCACCGTCACCGCCTGCCCGGTCACCGGCATGCCGTCACGGAACTTGCCCATCAGCGTCTCGCCGGCATGCGCCAGCGCTTCCAGCCGCGGCAATCCCAAAAAGCCGCACGTGCCCTTGATGGTGTGGACCAGGCGGAAGATGTTATCCAGGATCTTGGCGTTGTTCGGCTCCTGCTCGAACTTCACCAGCTGATTGTCGACGGTGTCCAGGCTCTCGCTGGTCTCCGTCAAAAACTCCCGCAACAGATCATCCATGCGATACGCCTTACTAACCTGGACTTCGCGGCCGATGTTTCGGCCCTTGATCTCGTCGGCCGTGACGGCCATTCGCGACCGGCATCTTTGCCAAGCGGAGGGGACCGTGCGCGACGCCCGCACGTCCTTCGAATTCGACGGACGCCCTCGCCTAAATCGTTAGACATCCCATTTCACGGTCACGTTAATTTCAGCCTCCGTGCTAATACGGAGATTGAAGACAAGTTTGCCCTTTGACGGCCGGCGCGAGCGTCTTTCGGCAAAACCGCGTCTCCGCTGCCGGCGTGATCGTGCTCTGGGTAAACGCGCCGCTAACGGCGATCCGAGGCGTCCGGAAAAGCCGCCGCCGTGCAAGGCCATGCGCGCATGGCGCACGGGCCGGATGGCTCCGCCGCCATTCGGCGCCATCGGTGCCGACCACATCGGACAGGGCGCAGGCCGCGCGCATGATCTGCAGGCGAGGTAAACGAAGCCTTACCGGAGGCCCGCCGCCAACGGCGAGATGCTAACCGAGGCGGGCCGCGGAAACCGCGTCGTTGTAGTCCGAAAGGCATTCGTTGATGGTGGCAAGCAGTGCCGCCGGTGTGAACGGCTTGCGCAGGCAGCGCGCCGCACCGAGCTCCAGCGCCATCCGGAGGAAGTCGGGGGCGGGCGAATTCAGATTTGCGAAAGCGTAGCCCGACATGGCGATCAGCGGAATGGCGGGCGCGCGCTCGTGGAAGATCCGGATCGATTCGAATCCGCGCATATGCGGCATGAATATATCGATGATCATCAGATCGAACTGTTCGTTCCCGAGCGCGCGAAGTCCGGCTTCACCGCCATCGGCAATCGTCACGCGAAACTTGTTCCTCTGCAGATAGACCTCGATGGCCATGCACACCATCGGGTCGTCGTCGACGACGAGAATATGGCGCAGATTTTCCGGCCCCGTTTGAGCTTCCCGTTTCGGCGATTCAATAATTGAACAGTGGGGCACGCCTTGCTCCTCTGGCTTGGATCGAAATGGCGATGACTGCAAATGCCCCTGGCGGAGAGCGGAAGGCGGCCGCGAAATCTGCGACCATGGATCACCATCGGGGAGAGCGATCGTCGAGGGCAGAAGATCGGCGAGCGGACGAGGCCGCGCGGGTCGACATGCGTTCCATGGCGCCACGGATGCGATGCTTCCGGCTCATGCAGGCCCCCTTTGCCGCATTTTCCTGCCTCGCCCATCCGCAGGACTGGCGCGCCTGGGTTGTGAGCGAATCAGCGCGCTACCCTTATTTCCGCCGCAAATGCGACAGCCTGTCTGCCCTCTAACAGGTATATGCGCGACATCACAACCTGTATAATATGATTGTGCCGCCGTGCAACTGCATGACGAATGGGTACGCGGCATCGACTGCACATGCAACGCGCCGGATCGATTCCGCATGACCGCAAGCGGACACCCGCCCAACCAGCTGCTGCAAATGCTCGACGCGGCGGACTTCAATCTGCTGCGTCCCCATCTCGCCACCGTTGAAATGGTCAGGGCAGCTGTCTTGGGCGAGGCGGGCGTTGCGTTGCGGCACGTCTACTTCCCGCACCGCGGATCCGTTTCGATCACCGTAGGCCTCTCCGAGGGACAGACCATCGAGGTGGCGATGCTGGGCCGCGACAGCGTCGTGGGTGGCGGCGCGGCGCTTGCCGACGGCATCGCGCCGACCGACGCCGCCGTCCTCTTCCCCGGTACTGCTTCAGTGCTTGAAATCGCGGCTTTCCGGACGGTCGCCGCCGCCAGCACCCGGTTTCGCAACCTGATGGTCCGCCATGAGCAGGCGCTGCTCGCGCAGGCACAGCAGTCCCTGCTCTGCAACACGCGGCACCCGGTCGAAGCCCGGCTGGCGCGCTGGCTGCTGCGTGCCCGCGACCTGTCCGACAGCGAAGCCCTGCCCCTGACGCAGGAATCCCTGGCGCAAATGATGGGTGTGCGGCGCAACGCCATTTCGCTGGTCGCGCATGCACTGCAGAGGTCCGGCATCATTCGCTATGCCCGCGGCCGGATCGTCGTCACCGACCTGCGCGCGCTGCAATCGATGTCCTGCGATTGCTATTCCGCCGTGAAGGCCCACTACGCCCGCCTGCTGGGAGCCCTGCGGTGACGACAACAGCCTCGATACGACCGTTCTGGAGGCCCGCCGCACGCGGCGCAGCGCGGGCGATCAGCGGGGGCGGACATCTTGTCCCAATTGCCAATATATCCCGACGGGAAGATGATGGAACTTGCCCGTGCAAGGAGCAATTTAGCTGGTAACGCTCCGGCTCAGACGACGGGAGGCAGCTTTGGAAACGATGGTGCGTCCTACCAACGGTTTCTTGTCCGCGCTCTCGGCCGATGACTATGAATTAATCCGCCCGCATCTGCGCACGATCGATCTGCCGCACGACACGGTGCTGATCGAGACCGGCGACACGCTCACGCGGGCCTATTTTCCTCACCGCGGCGTCATCTCGCTGGTGGTGAAGCTCGCCAAGGGAGAGCATGTGCAGGTCGCCATGGTCGGCCGCGACAGCCTGCTCGGGACGCTCTCGACCATGGGCGATGCCTGCGCGTTGAACACGGCGATCGTGCTGGTTCCCGGCGTTGCGTCCGTCATGGACCTCGACCGGCTGCGCGTCGCCGCCGATCAGAGCACCACCCTGCGGACGTTGCTCACGCGCCACGGGCTGGCGGTCTATGCGCAGGTTCAGCAGACCGCGGGCTGCAACGCCGCCCATCCGGTCGAGGCGCGGCTGTCGCGCTGCCTGTTGCACACCCACGACCTGTCGGGCGACTACCGGCTGCTGCTGACCCAGGAGGCCATGGCGCAGATGATCGGGGCGCGGCGCAACAGCGTCTCGCTGGTCGCCAATACCTTGCAGCAGGCCGATTTCATCCACTACAGCCGCGGACACATCCAGATCATCAACCTGGACGGGCTGCGGCAGACGGCGTGCGAATGCTACGCCACGGTAAAGGCCCAGTACGACAGGCTGCTCGGGTCCTGACGCCGCGCCAGGTACGCCGCCCCAAGACGGCCCGTGGTAAACCAACCGCTTACGGCGGCCTGCAAACATCGCGCGTCCCGCTACCGGAACCGAAATCAGAATGGGGGTAGACCTGACGAATGCGCGCGCCCGAGGGCCGCGACGCGCACCACCGCGGGCAATCGGGACCGAGCCATGTTTGAAGCCAATTTCGCCACTGCGCTCGATGCCGAACCCCTGCGGGAGCCGAACGCATTCGATGCCCTGGTGCGCGAGATCGGCGAAGACGGCGCCGGCGAAGTCCGCGCCGTGTTCTGGAGCGAGACCTGCGCGCGCCTGACGCTGTTTCGGACATTGGGACTCGCGCAACACCGCGCCAGGTTCGCACGCGAAGCGCATTCGCTGAAAAGCGCAGCCGGGACGTTCGGCTATTGCCGGCTCGCGGCGCTGGCGCTGCGGCTGGAGCACAGCGCGGAGACGGTCGGCGAGGCCGAATTCCGCGACCTTCTGGAGCGGATGGATGCAGCCTACGCCGCCGCCCGCGCGCAGGAGCCGCAGGCCTAGCGAAGCGCGTGCGCAACCCCGCCGTACTTCTACGGTTTGGGATTTTCACAGATGGCTAATCATAGGTGGCGATAGTCGCGGCAAACCAGGAGGGTTTCCATGTTCACCTATGAGACTGCGGACCAGAAAGAAGTCCGTCGCTTCCGCATCGCTCAGTTCAACGGCCGGATGGCGACGGTGAAGGCGGGCGAGTCGACAGTGACGGGCTTCGTCCGTTCGGTGCTCGAGCAGGATTCCAGCATTCCCCCGCGCTGGATCATCACGATCATCCCGAATGGGCCGAAGGAAGAGCCCAAGCAGCTGCGGCCGACCTCACGCGTGCGCCCGTTCGCCGAAGACTATTTCTGAGCGCGATCGGGGTCCAAGGCTTTTTCAAACCTCGTTCTCAAGGCCTCTTTCTTAAGCCTTGGCCGTGCCGCCGCCCGGCGGCACACCACAAGAACCTCAATCGATCGAATGCAACAGCGCCGCACGGACAAGGTCCGCGGTGTTGCGCGCGCCGAGCTTGCGCATCGCCTCGGCGCGATGGCTCTCGAACGTGCGCGGGCTGATCTGCATCCGCAGCGCGCCCTGCTTGTTCGAATAACCCTCGCTGATCAGCCTCAGCACCTCGCGCTCGCGCTTGGTCAGCCGCTTCTGGCCCGTCAGGCCCAGCAGCTCGGGGCTCGCCACGCGTTGAGCCTGCGGCGCGCGGCCGGCCTTCAGCTCGGCGTCTCCGGCCTTGGACGCCGCCGGCAGGCCGCCCTTGTGGGGCCCGGCAAGCTGCTTGACCAGGCCGCAAACGCGCTCGGTCTGCGCCAGCGCATTCTCCACCACCCGCTGCAAATAGGCGCGGTCGCCTGCGACCGGGGCGAGCTGATCGCTGTGATGCTTGATCTCGCCCATGTAGAGCAGGAGTGCGGTCAGGGGGCCGTTGAGCTCGCGGGCGATGGCAACGGCCATCTCGTCGGCCGCCTTGGCGCGAGCGGCATTCAGCCGGACGAAATCGAGCTCTTCAGGCGGAGAAGCGCTGCTTTCGTACCATTCCGACGGCCGCGAATCAGTGGCCGTATCATTCTGTGACCCCATGTCACTCGTTTATCGGAACCGGGGGTGGTCTGTGGTTAACTTTTTGCTCCGTAAGACTACGGTAATTTTGTCAGTTTTGTGCTGAAACGCTGGCATCGGCACAATTTATGCTTGCGCTGCACCCCACCGGACCGCGCAGGGGTTGATAAATCCGCCTGCATCGGAGGCAGACGAGCGAAATCTTAACGATCGCCTCGATGCCCGATCTCCGGGCCCCCCGGACTTTACGGATAAATTAACAGTAACTTGTTTCTCTCAGGCTGAGTTGAGAGCGCGCAAATGCCTCCTCGCATTGGGCCGGCAGGCCTGCGGGAATCGCTGCGGAAGATTGCGTGCCATGAACGAGATCGACCAGCTATCGGAGTTCTTGCAGAAGCTGACGCCGCTGTCGCGCAGCTGTCTGCTCAGCGAGCTTGAGCGGCTCGAGCTGTGCGGCATCGACATGCCGGGCTCGAGCGATATCCAGGCCAAGCTGCGCGCCGAGTTCCGCAAGGACGGATCGACTCACGCCCGCGCCACCAGTCCCTCGCGCTATTTCTTCGCGCCGCTCGAGCTGCTGCTGATCGACGGCGCACCCGAGCACGCCAATGCGGGACGGATTTCGCGCAACACGCTCACCCCGATCTGGGAGTGGATCTGCCGCGACCTGCTGCCGACCATGGCGCGCGACTACATCAAGGCGATCAACGACCAGGTCGCGGCCAACAATCCCAAGGAAGTGCTGAAGATCGCATCGACCTTCCAGACCAAGGTCCTCAAGGTTCTCGAGAACATCCTCGCCTCGCCCGACGGCACCGAGCAGGCGCGAAGCAAGCTCGCGCAATACACCGCCTCGCGCACCGCCTTCGACGACGTGACGAAGATGCAGCACGTGCTGCGCGCCGGCGATGCGCTGCCGAAGTTCAACGCGAAGCTGCCCGAGAAGATCGCGAAACTCGACGACGGCCAGGTCACCCAGATCACCGCGCAGCTCGATGCCTTCAGGAAATCCCACCCGCAGGCGCTACCCTTCGCGCTGGCGCTGCTGGCGAGGCG
The DNA here is from genome assembly GCF_054049735.1 of Bradyrhizobium sp. P5_C12. Taxonomy (NCBI): domain Bacteria; kingdom Pseudomonadati; phylum Pseudomonadota; class Alphaproteobacteria; order Hyphomicrobiales; family Nitrobacteraceae; genus Bradyrhizobium; species Bradyrhizobium sp. P5_C12. The sequence continues at coordinate 31,790 of NZ_JBFULU010000050.1, read as the reverse complement.
CCTGAAGACATCCTGGCAATTGGTGCGCCTCGCCACCAAGCCCGCCGCCAGCAAGAACGCCGCCGACGTCGCCGCGACGCCCTATGCTTGCGTCGTCCCGATGGTGCTCGACCGGCTCGACGACAAGCGCCTCGCGCTTCGCATCGCGCTCCGCCACAACCGGGTCCTCGTCGCGCGCGACCTGCTCGCCGATATCTACGACACCGAATATGCGCTCAAGGTCCGCATCGACGGCATCGAGCAATCGGAATGGGGCATCCGGCTGCAGCAATTGATGGACGCGATCGCGGCGCTGGTGTCCGCCGAGGTCAGCCGCTTCCCCTCCAACGTCGGCCACATTCTCGGCTCGCGCCGTTTGCGCAGTCACGACACGCTGGGTGGCAAGCTGAGCTATCTGGCCTGGAAGGGGCGCGACGCGGTGCAGGACGGTGCGGCGGTGTTTCGCAAACTACTCGGACAAAGCTAGAACTGGAAAAGTGCGCAGCGGTTTTCCGACAAGATCGTGAGCAGACAACAAGGCGCGTCAGTGCGGCGCGCGCGGCAGGCACAGGAAGCGATCGAGAAATCGCCCTGACAGCACGAACCTGAACCACCAATACATCATTCGCCGCGTCGTCATTGCTGCGATCCTTCGACAGCCCACCACCGGCTATAGCGACCATTAGCGCAGGTGCAGCAATGCACATGTGATGTGTTTCACATTTGCCGCCGGCGCGCGCCGGCGCTTTGTCGCGGAACTGTCACGAGCGCAGCCGATATATGCCCGTATCGCGCGAAAATGAGTTCTTCGGCCTGGCCCGTCGCTCCTATCTTCGGCCGCACCGCATGGCGCGATGGAAGGAACCCGCGATGAGATCGATCCGACTGACACTGACGACGATGGCCTGGCTCGTGGGCGCGCTGGCGCTGACATCGACGACGATGGCGCAGACCGCGCCGCCTGCAAGCAATGCCGAGCCGACCGCGGACAACGCCGTCCTGCTCACGGTCATGTTCAAGCACGACCAGTCGCGCCCGCTCAACGAGCTGAACGCGCAGCTCGACAAGCAGGGCTTCTACAAGGCGTTCCCGCCGCCGGGCGTGGAGGTCGTGAGCTGGTACGTGATGATGGGCATCGGGCAGGTGATCACGCTGCGCCTGCCGGCATCGCGGCTGCGCGAGGTCAATCGAATCATCGAGGATACCGCATGGGGTCCCTACCGCACGGAGTTCTATCCGACCTACGATTATAAGGCAGTCGGCATGACGCAGCACGACAAAGCCACCCGCAACTGATACCGGCGTTATTGAATTGGGCGAAGCCCGATCGGCTTCGTCCAATTGCAGGACAGTGGCTGCCGCTCACGCATGTCGCGCGAGCCGCGAAAATCTCTCGATATTGCCGCACCTCCGAGCGCGACGAGCAGCCAGATGTAAAAACTTCTTCAAGACAATCCGGACAATTTTAAAAGAGATGGGGGCTTTAACGTTACCCGGACAATTCAACAATTACGCTGAAGCTCTCCATATTTGAAGCCCTCCGCATCGCTAACACACCGCCACGGAACGGGAGTGGCTTGCGATGAACGATGGGATTGTAGAACTCGCCGGACGGAGGGCAGTAACCTTCGGACGGCGAAAGGTGACGCCGCGCGCCTGCGTCGCCGACGGCAAGCGCCACTTGCGCGCGTTTCTCGCCGAGGTGCTCGAGGATCTCGGCTTCGTCACCAGCGAATGCGCCAGCGCCGACGAGCTGCAAACCGTGCTGACGAGCGAATTGCCGGACTTGATCCTGCTCGGCATCGCCGCCGACGGCATCGAACCGGGAAAATTCCTGGAGACGCTGGTGCGCGGGGCGTTTGACGGCAAGGTTCTGGCCGTCGGCGCCCGCGAGTCGATCATCGTCAAGGCCGTGCAGCAGGTCGGCGAGGAATACGGGCTTGCGATGCTGCCGCCGCTCACCACGCCGTTTGCCGCGGAGACGCTGCGCGAACGCGTCGCGATGCTGCTGCCGGAGGAGCCGGCGCCGAGCCCGGCCGTGCATGTCGGCGAGGCCCTGCATGCGGGCTGGCTCGAGCTCTGGTACCAGCCCAAGATCGACGCGCGCACGCTGGTCCGCTGCGGCGCCGAGGCGCTGGTGCGAATGCGGCATCCGACCTGGGGCGTGGTGCCGCCCGCCTACTTCATCCCGGAGGCGCATGACCCGCATTTCCGCGGCCTGTCGGAGTTCGTGGTCGAGCGCGCCGTGCAGGACTGGCATTACCTGCTGGAGCGGCAGAGCCCGGTCGATCTTTCGATCAACCTTCCGGCGTCCTACCTGAAGGAGCCGCAGGCCGTGCGCGATCTCTGCCGCCGCGTGCCGACGCATCCGGCCTTCGGCGGACTGACGATCGAGATCGCCAGCGACGAGGCGATCCGCGATCTCGAATTTCTCACCGAGGCCGCACGCGAAATCCGCTTCCACAATATCGGCCTGGCGATCGACAATCTCGGCGCCGACTGGCCGGGGCTGATGGGTCTGGACAGGATTCCCTTCATCCAGCTCAAGGCCGACCGGCAATTCGTCACCGGCTGCGGCAATGACCGCCTGAAGCGGACGGTGTGCCGCCACATCGTCGAGCTCGCGCAGGGCTGCGGGGTGCGCACCGTGGCCGAAGGCGTCGAGAGCCGCGCCGACCTCGTGTCCGCGAACGAGCTCGGTTTCGATCTCGTGCAGGGCTATCTGTTCGGCAAGCCGATGCCGCTGAAGAAGTTTGCGAGGAGCACGCTGACGCGGACGGTGATGGGAGGGAATGAATGAGGCAGCGGCCTCACGCAAACCGCCGCGCGAAGAAGACGCAGACGACCACGAGCGCGGTCGCTGCGATCATCTCCCCATCAAAGATAGCTCTCCTAGCGGCAGACCCAGGCGCCATTGACCAGAACGCGGGTGCACGTCGGTGCCGCGACAGCGGCGCCTACGGTCGCTGCACCTACGGCTGCTCCACCGACTACGGCGCGGCGCGTCGTTCGCCGCGCGACGCCAGCGACACTCGCCGGGGTCGCTGGTCGCCCTACGCGGGCCTGTGCGCTCTGAATCGAGAATGAAACACCATCCTCCTCCGACCACTGCACCGAGCCCATGGCTGCGCAGGCAATAACGGCGCCGGCCAACCAAAAATGTGTTCCGTGTCGCATGACGTCCTCCGTCCCTTGGCCAAAGTTTCTGCGGATTTCTGTCAGTCGAGTGAGGATGCCGATCACCGTCCCATCAGCGAAACGGGCAGACCAGCCAGGCGGATACTGTCACTGTGATCGCGAAATAGCGCACGCGATGCACCGAGGAGATAACTCTCCCATCCAGAGGGACACTGCGTGCAAGAACAGACGTTGATCTAGATCAACGTTGGCGGTCGCATGACTACCGCGCCAGGTGATGGTCGCGCCAATGACCGGATGGAAGCGCGTTCGATCAAGGTCATCAACTTCAGACCTTGGTCGGGATGCACCGCCTCACGCATACCGCCGCGCGAAGAAGACGCAGACGACCACCAGCGCGGTCGCGGCGATCATGCTCCATGCGACGGGCTCGTGCAGAAGGAAGCCGGCGAGCGCGAGGCCGAAGAACGGCTGGAGCTGCTGCAATTGACCGATGCGCGCGATGCCGCCGATCGCGAGCCCGCGGTACCAGAAGATGAAGCCGACGAACATGCTGAACACGGAGACGTAGGCGAGCCCGATCCATGCGGGGACGCCGACGCCTGCCCAGGCCGGCGGCCAGGTCAGGACCGCGACCGGCACCATCAGCGRCATTGCCAGCAGCAGCGCCCAGGAGATCACCTGCCAGCCGCCGAGACGGCGCGACAGCGCGGCGCCTTCGGCGTAACCGAGCCCGCACAACACAATCGCGGCGACCATCAGGAGATCGCCGGTGACTGATGCGGTGCCGTCGTTCGAGAGCGCAAAGCCGGCCACCGTGGCGCTGCYGAGGATCGCGAACAGCCAGAACAGCGGCTGCGGGCGCTCGCCGCCACGCAGCACACCGAACACGGCGGTCGACAATGGCAGCAGGCCGATGAAGACGATCGAATGCGCCGACGTGATGTGCTGGAGCGCGAGCGCCGTCAGCAGCGGAAAGCCGAGGACGACCCCGAGCGAGACGATGGCGAGCGCAGCAAGATCCTTCCGCGCCGGCCACGCCTGACGGAGCAGGCCGAGCACGGCCGCACCGATCAGCGCGGCAATGACGGCGCGCGCGGAGGTCAGGAACAGCGCGGAGAAGCCGCCGACCGCGACGCGCGTCGCCGGCAGCGAGCCGCTGAAGATGATGACGCCGAGAAGTCCGTTGCCCCAGCCACTGCCCGCGGATTGCATGTCGCCTCGCTCTCTTGGGCGACGATCCTCGGCCCGAAGCGGTGGCGAAACCAGTGACAATCCAATACAATCTGGTCAAATTGTACTGGTATGGAAGGTCATACACTTGGGCGGCGAGACGCGAACGAAGGGACGGGGCGGAACGCGGACCGTCGACGTGATCAGCGCGATCCGGGCCAAGATCGCGGGCCGCGCGCTCGGTGCCGGCGACCGCCTGCCGTCGATCCGCAGCCTCGCCACCACGATGGGGGTTTCGCCCTCGACCGTCGTCGAGGCCTATGATCGCCTGGCCGCCGAAGGGCTGATCCGCGCCCGTCGCGGCTCGGGCTTCTATGTGTCGCCGACGGTGATGCCGCCGCTGGCGCTTGCCGAGGTCGAGCCGCGCCGCGACCGTGCCGTCGATCCGTTCTGGGTCTCGCGGCAGTCGCTCGATGCCGACGCCGCGGTGCCGAAGCCCGGCTGCGGCTGGCTGCCGCCGGACTGGATGCCGGAGGCCGCGTTGCGCCGTGCGGTGCGCGCACTCGCGCGCACCGAGGCGAGCCTGCTGACCGACTATGGCAGCACGCGCGGCGCGCTGCCGCTGCGGCGGCTTTTGCTGGCGCGCCTCGCCGAGGACGCGATCGAGGCGTCGGTCGACCAGCTCATGCTGACGGGCTCGGGCACGCAAGGAGCCGATCTCGTCTGCCGCTTCCTGCTCCGTCCCGGCGATACCGTGCTGGTGGACGATCCCTGCTACTTCAATTTTCGCGCGCTGCTGCGGGCGCATCAGGTGAAGATCGTCAGTGTGCCCTACACGCCGTCGGGCCCGGACGTCGCGCGTTTCGAGGCGATCCTCGCCGGCGCACGGCCGCGCCTCTACATCACCAATTCCGCGCTCCACAATCCGACCGGCGCGACGCTGTCGCTTCCGACCGCGCACCGGCTGCTGACGGCAGCCGCAGCGCACGACCTGACCATCATCGAGGACGACATCTTTGGCGATTTCGAGCCGGAGCGCTCGCCGCGCCTTGCCGCGCTCGACGGGCTCACCCGCGTGATCCGCATCGGCAGCTTCTCCAAGACGCTGTCGGCCTCGGTGCGCTGCGGCTACATCGCCGCGCGCGCCGACTGGATCGAGCATCTCGTCGACCTCCAGGTCGCAACCAGTTTTGGCGGCCCGAGCCCGGTGTCGACCGCGATCATCGCCAACGTCCTGGCCGGCGGCCGCTATCGCAAGCACATGGACGAGCTCAGGCAAAAGCTCGTACGCACCCGGCGTGATGTTGCTCGGAAGCTCCAGGCCTTAGGCGTCGAGCCCTGGCTGATGCCGCGCGGCGGCTTCTTCCTGTGGTGCGGCCTCGCCGCCGGACAGGATGCCACCGCAGTGGCGCGTGCCGCGCTCCAAGAGGACGTCGTGCTGGCGCCGGGCAATGTGTTCAGCGTGTCGCAGACGGCGCCGGACTTCATGCGGTTCAACGTTGCGCACATGAACGAACCGCGGATGTGGGACGTGCTCCGGCGGGCGCTGAAGGCCCAGTCGAAATGACCGGCCGCTAATACAACGGCTCCTCATACACAGGTTGGCCGTCGAGCAGCAGCCGCTTGATGGCGGCGCGCCCGGACGGCAGCACGGACGCGACCACCCGCAGCTTTTGCTGGTTGCGGGCCTGCTCCAGCTTCTTGCCCTCGCCTTCGGGCACGAAATAGCTTTCCAGGCCGTAGTGGATCGTCAGCTTGTCGCAGAAGGCGCGCCGGGGCGAGCCGCAGGACGCGCCGTAGGCGAGGCGGCCGCGGATCAGCACCTCGGGAGCCGTGACCGGCACGGGCTCAGCGTGCACCGAGACCGCCTCGTAGAGACCATTGGCATTGGGCGCGAGCTTGACGAACACGACGGGATTGCGCTCGGCGGCCGGCTGACCGGCGAGCGCGCCTGCCGGCAATTGCGAGATGTCGTAGCGCAGCACGACATAATCGCCGCGCAGGAGATCGCGGGGGTCGACAGGCTGCGTCTGCAAGGTCACCTCACGGCCGTTGCGCAGGATCTGCATGCGATCGGCGACCATCAGCACCAACAGCACGCATTGGACCAGGATGGCGACGCCAAACAGCACGGCTTTCGGGATGCGCTGCCAGAGTTTCGTGACGGACGGGATCATCTCTGTCATCGCTCGGTCCTCGGCAGCGCGCGATTGAGCGCGGTCGCGAAGGCGACGGCGACAACGCCGGCCGCCGCAAGGAAGGCCGAGCGGCGCAGCAGCGAGCCCTTCACCGCCCAGGTGATGCCGGCGACGACGCCGGCAATGCCGAGCCAGCCGGCGACGATGCGCGGGCGCACGTCGTCAAGCATGCCGGAGACGACGAGGCACAGCATGGCGCAGAGCAGCGCAGCATAGGCGAACCAGGGCTCGCCGGCCGCGGAAGCCGGCCAGATCGGCGCCGCGATCAGCACGAGCCCGATCGAACATGCTGCAAGGATTTCACCCGCGCGCTTCGTGAGCGCGGCGGACGCGAGCGCAAGGATCACGCCCGCAGCCCCGCACAGGATCGCCCACAGCGGCTGGGCGGGCACCGTGCTGGTCCGGAAGCGGATGATGTCGTCGACCGTTGTCACCTCCAGGACAGCGACGACGGCCAGCGAAAATGCTCCGTAGATCGACAGAACGGACCCGAGGCGGAGCGCCCGCGGCGACGGCGCAGCTGCAATCGCGAGCCCGGCGCCGAACAGCAAGGCCGCACCGTTCGCGAGCACGAATGACGGCTGGATACCGTCGAATTCGAAGCGAAGCGACGTCGCGATCCACCACGGCAGCACGGCAAGCGCGACGAGATGGGCGGCGACGCGGGAATTCCAGGCGAAGGCGAGAGCGGCGGCGATGAGCCAGACCGCCACGAACGGAAGATGCAGGAGGTCCGGCGCGTCGTAGCTGCGCATGCAGGTCCAGATGCAGGCAGCCACAAGACCGACCGCAAGCGCGCCGCGCGAGCCGGTGAGCAGTGCGGTCGCGAACGCGCCGATCGACCACAGCAGCATGCCGCCGGCAAAGTCATCGCCCAGATGATACATCTGGCCGACCAGCGCGATGCCGGCGCCAAAGACGATCGCACCGATGCTGGCGCAGAGATCGGCGAGAACCGGCCGCCGCGTGCTGGCGAACCACGCTCCGAGGCCGCCGGCGACAACCATGCCGGCGATCAGGATCGCGAACCGCAGCAGCCGCGCGATTTCGGTCCAGTGCGCCGCGACGAAGGCAAGGAATGCGGCCGCGATCAACAGGCCGCCGACGATGGCGACGACCACGGCGATGTTGATGCCGGGCGAGAGCGGCGGCAGCGCGTTGCGGATATTGATGGCGGCCGCAGGCGCGATAACGCCATCGGCCTCCCATTGCGCAAGATCGGCTTCGAGGCGCTGCCGGTAGGTCTTGTCGAACATCGTGACGGATCACCTGGCTCTCGGCCGACCGGCGGGATGTTGCTAGGGTCGGGCCGCACCGGTAGCAGGTTCAACCTATCACCGGGCAGCGGGTTGTCGATTGCGGCGCAGTTAGCCGACGAGGCTCCGCTCGCGGATCGCCTGCGCGCCCGCCAGAATGCCGCGCTGGAGCGCGCGGGCGGCGGGCGAGAGATCGCGACCGATGCGCCAGATCAGATAGAGCTCGCGCTCGATCACGGGCTCGACCAGCTTGCGCCAGGTCAGCACGGGATGGCTGGCCTCGGGCCAGGCGAGACTCGGCAGCGGCGCCACGCCGACACCGGCTTCGACCAGCGCCAGCAGCGTCGCCGGATGCTCCGCCTCGTGGATCGGCGTGCCCTGACCGAGCTCGGCGACACCGCGCTCGATCTCGAGCCGGATGCCGGTGCCGCTTGCCATCACCACGAGGCCGGCCTTCGACGCTTCCGCCCAGCTCACAGCGTCGCGCGCAGCCAGCGGATGATCGCGGCGCATCACCAGCGCGAAATTGTCGACGAGCAGACGCGTGGCGTCGAGCTCGGGATCGTCGCCGGGGACGTTGGCGATGCCGAGATCGGCATCGCCGCCGCGCAGCGCGGCAAAAATCTGATGTCGCGAAATCTCCTTCAGCGTCACCGCGACCATCGGATGCTCGCGCTGAAACGCCGCGAGTACGCGCGGCATCAGCCGCAACGCCACCGACGGTACGCAGGCGACGGTGACGTGACCGCGGCGATGTTCGCGCAGATCGCGCAGATCCTGGAGCTGGCGATCGAGATCGGCGAGCAGGCGCTGAATGCCCGGCATGAAATCCGCGCCGACCTTGCTGAGCTGAAGTTTTCGCGTGGTGCGGTCGAGCAATCGGACACGCAATCCGTCCTCGAGCTGGCGCACCGCCTGGCTGACGGCGGATTGCGACATCCCGAGCGCGCGCGCCGCAGCACTGAAGCTGCCCGTCTCGACCACCCGGACGAAGGCGCGGAGCTGCTTCAGGTCGATCTGATCTATCAGCATAGCTTATAAATATATCTCTCTATTCCGGATTGTTAATGAAAATCTCCAATGCAAGGATTTTGGGCGAAGACCGGGAACGATCATCAATTAGGCAGACCAGGGCGTAACCCACTGTTCTGACAAGTCAAAGGACTGGGACGTGATCAACAGACGCGACCTCATGAAATATTCGCTGCTGGGGGCAGCGACGGCGCCGCTGACGGGCCTCGCCACCCCGGCCTTCGCCGCCGGAACCAAACTGGCGGTCGTCGAGGCGCTTCGGCTCGGCATGTACAACTCTCTCTATGTGGCCGCGGACAAGGGACTTTTCGCCAAGCACGGCCTGGACATTGACTTCTCCACCGCAGGCGGCATCGCGCTGCCGGTGCCGATCCTGCTCTCCGGGCGCGGCCAGATCGGCGTGACCAGCCCGGGCATGTCGGTCAACGCGGTTCGCGAGGGCGGCAAGATCAGGAACATCGCAAAAATCGTCGGTGGCGTGTCGATGTGGGGCATCGCCAAGCCTGACAGCAAGATCAAGTCGATCGACGATCTGCGCGGCAAGACCATCGCCACGCTGAAATTCCCGTCCTCGACGATCCAGGTGCCGACCTTCGCGATCAAGACCGTCGGCAAGTTCGATCCCAAGGACGCCGGCGTCACCTTCCTCGAACTTCCGACGGGCGCGCAGGCGGCCGCTGTGAAGGATGGCCGCGCCGACATCGCCACCGCCTTCGAATGGGATGTCAGCATTGCCGCCGAGCAGTTCGGCCTCGTGCCCGTGCTGTCCTTTGCCGACGTGCTCGGCCCGCTCTGCTTCACCACCGCAATGGCGACGGAAGAGACCATCGCCAGCAATCCGGCTGCCGTGCAGGGCTTTTGCAACGCGATCGCAGAAGCGCAGAAGCTGATGCACGACAACAACGCCGTCTTCACCGAGGTCGCCGAAAAATTCTTCCCGAAGGTGACGCCTTCGGTCGTCGCCAGCGCCACGAAGAACTTCTTCGGCTCCAAGACCGCGATCCCGCGCAACCCCACGATCTCCGCGGACGAATGGGATCGCGCGATGCAGCTCGAACAGGGCGGCGGCGCGGTGCAATCCGTCCTTCCCTATGCCCAGATGGTCGACAACCGCTTCGCCGAGCAGGCGACCAGGCAGTTCGGGCTGGCGTGATGGTGGTGAATACTTCTCCTGCGCGCGAGCCGCGCTACGTCACCCTGCCGGCGCGGCCCGAGCCGCTCCGGCTCGCGGTCGACGAGACCGCTTTGGTCGTCGTCGACATGCAGAACGCCTATGCCTCGCCGAACGGCTATCTCGACCTCGCGGGCTTCGACATCTCCGGCGCCAAGGCCGCGATCGCGGCGATTAAGGACGTGCTGGGTGTCGCGCGCGGCGCGGGCGTTCCGGTGATCTTCTTCCAGAACGGCTGGGATCCCGATTATGTCGAGGCCGGCGGGCCGGGCTCGCCGAACTGGCACAAGTCGAACGCGCTGAAGACGATGCGCAAGCGGCCCGAACTGCAAGGCAAACTGCTCGCAAAAGGCGGCTGGGACTACGCGCTGGTCGACGAATTGCAGCCGAAGCCCGGCGACATCGTGGTGCCCAAGACCCGCTACAGCGGCTTCTTCAACAGCCAGTTCGACAGCATTTTGCGCGCCCGCGGCGTCCGCAATCTCGTGTTCTGCGGCATCGCCACCAATGTCTGCGTGGAATCGACGCTGCGCGACGGTTTCCACCTCGAATATTTCGGCGTGATGCTGGAGGACGCGACGCATCAGGCCGGCCCCGACTACATCCAGAAGGCCTCCGTCTTCAACATCGAGACATTTTTCGGCTGGGTCTCGACCGCGAGCGATTTCCGCCGCGCCTTTGCCCAGACCGAAGCCGTTCCAGCACATGAGGAGACGCTATGACCGACCGCGCGATCATTCCACCCGGCACCCACGCCCCCATCGCCCCGTTCTCGCCGGGCATGATGGCCGACAACGTGATCTACGTCTCGGGCACGCTGGCATTCGACGCAAACAACGACGTCGTCCACGAGGGCGACGCGGCGGGCCAGACCCGGCACATTCTCGAGACCATCAAGCGCGTGCTGGAGACGGCAGGCTCGAGCCTCGCCGACGTCACCTTCAACTCGATCTTCATCACCGACTGGGCGAACTACGCCGCGGTCAACAAGGTCTATGCCGAGTATTTTCCGGGCGAGAAGCCGGCGCGCTATTGCATCCAGTGCGGCCTGGTGAAGCCGGCCTGCCTGGTCGAGATCGCCTCGATCGCGCACAAGAGGCCGTGAGGTGGCCGTGCTCGATGCCGGCCAGGCCGCGGTGACGGCCGCGCGGTTCAAGCTACCGTCCGCGCTGCGGATCGCGCTGCTCCAGATCGCACTCCTGGCTGCACTGCTCGCGGCCTGGGAGCTTGCGATCCGCTTCGGCCTCATCGCTGTCTATCTCTACGGTCAGCCGAGCGGCATCATCGCCAAGGCGGGCAAGCTGATCGGCAGCGGCGAGCTGTTGCGCGACGCGGCGCTCACCGCATGGGAGGCGATCGCGGGCTTTCTGATCGGAACGGTGCTCGGCAGTGCGGCCGGGCTCGCGCTCTGGCTGGTTCCGACCGGCGCCGCGGTGTTGCGGCCTTATCTGGTCGCGCTCAACGGCCTGCCGAAGATCGCACTGGCGCCGCTGATCATCGTCTGGTTCGGAATCGGCATCTCCTCGAAGATCGCGATCGCCGCGATCATCACCTTCATCGTCGCGGTCATCACCGCGCTGCAAGGCGCCAAGGAGGTCGATGCCGATCTGGTCAAGCTGTTGCGCTCGCTTGGCGCCAGCCGGCTGAAGACCTGGCGCACCGTCATCATCCCCGGCGCGATGCCGTGGATCGTCGCTGCCTTCCGGCTCAATGTCGGCTTCGCCCTGATCGGCGCCGTGGTCGGCGAGTACATCGCCTCCAAGGAAGGCCTCGGCTACATGATCTACTATGCCGGCGTGCTCTACGACCTCAACGCGGTCTGGGTCGGCATCGCCACGCTGATGGTGGTGGCGCTGCTGATGTATGGCGCGATCGACCTGATCGAACGGCGCCTGCTCTCCTGATCCGCAACCACACCCCTCCAATATCCGGGACGTCATGGCTTTTGCACGCGGCGAGGACGCCGACATCTATTACGAAATTCATGGGCGCGGCACGCCAATCGTGCTGTCGGCCGGCATGGGCGGCAGCGGCTCGTTCTGGACGCCGCAGCTCGATGCGCTCGCGAAACATCACCAAGTCATCCTCTACGATCACGTCGGCACCGGCCGCAGCGCGGCCGGCCGCCGCAGCATCGCCGGCATGACCGACGACATCGTCTGCGTGCTCGACCACGCCGGCGTCGAGGCGGCGCATCTCGTCGGCCACGCCATCGGCGGCATCGTCGGCATCGAGCTCGCGCTGCGCCACCCAAAGCGGCTGCGCAGCCTCGTCGTCATCAACGGCTGGGGCCGCGCCGATCCATTCCTGCGACGCTGCTTCGAGATCCGGAAAGCACTGCTCAACCAGTCCGGACCGCAGGCCTATGTGCGCGCGCAGCCGCTGTTCCTGTATCCGCCGCAATGGATCTCCGAAAACATCGCCCATCTCGACGCGGAGGAGGAGCGCATCCTGAAGCATTTCCCGCCGGTGGCGACGATGATCCAGCGCATCGACATGTTCCTGGCGTTCGAGGGCGGCAAGCGCCTCGCCGAGATCAACGTGCCGACGCTGCTGGCGTCGGCGAAGGACGATGCGCTGGTGCCGGCCTATCTCACCCGTGAACTCGCCGCCGCCATTCCGCAGGCGCGGGTGCACGAGGTCGATTGGGGCGCGCATGCCTTCACCGTGGTCACGCCGGGCATCTTCAACGATACGCTGCTCGATTTCTGCAAGGAGGTGGACCGATGAATGCGCTCGCGCAGGACCTCACGCGCACCACGGACGCCGCACCGGTCGTGCTGCGGGCCGAGAATGTCGGCGTCACCTTCGACGGCGGCGGCCGGCCGGTCGAGGCGATCCGGAAAGTCGATTTCGAGCTCAACCGCGGCGAAACGCTTGCGATCGTCGGTCCCTCCGGCTGCGGCAAGTCCACGCTGTTCAATGCTATTGCCGGCCTGTTGCGGCCGACCCGCGGCCATGTCGAGGTCGGAGGCCGGCGCGTCGGCGATGCCGCCGGCCATGTCGGCTACATGCTGCAAAAGGACTTGCTGCTGCCCTGGCGTAGCGTGCTCGACAACGTCATGCTTGGCCTCGAGGTCCGAAAGACGCCCAAGGCTCGTGCGCGCGAGATCGCGCTGGAGCTGATCAAGACCTATGGCCTCGCCGGCTTCGAGCACACGAAGCCAGCGGCGCTCTCCGGCGGCATGCGCCAGCGCGTCGCCATCATGCGCACGCTCGCCTTCGACCCCGAGGTGATCCTGCTCGACGAGCCGTTCTCGGCGCTGGACTTCCAGACCCGTCTGCTGATGCAGGCCGACGTCGCCCGCATCATCGCCGAGCGCGGCAAGAGCGCCATTCTCGTCACCCACGACATCGGCGAGGCTATCGCCATGGCCAACCGCGTGCTGGTGCTGAGCGCCCGGCCGGCAACGGTCCGCGCGCTGCACGTGATTGATCTGCCCCGCGCCGGCCGCGATCCGGCGGCGTTGAGGACGGATGCGCTGTTCCAGGATTATTTTGCGAAGATCTGGGCGGATCTGGAGAAGCCGGCGGGGGTGGCGTGACGCCGGGCCTAGTTCGCCTTGATGCCGGCCTCGTTGATGAGCTTGCCCCATTTCGTGCTTTCGCTCTGAATGAAGCTGCCGAACTGCTCCGGCGAGGTCGGGGCGGGCTCGGCACCGAGGGTCCGGATCTTCTCGGCCACCGACGGGTCTTTCAGGGCTTTCACGAAGGCTTCGTTCAACCGGCCGACGATATCGGCAGGCGTGCCGGCCGGAGCAACGAGCCCGAACCAGCCCACGGATTCGAAGCCTGCAATGCCACTCTCGGCGAGCGTCGGCACATCGGGCAAGGATGGGAGGCGGCGCACTGAGGAGACGCCGACGGCGTTGAGCTTGCCTTCGAGGATCAACTGCCTCGATGCGGGAATGTCCAGCACCGCGAAGGGGACATGGCCGGCGAGAACATCGACCGTCGCCGGTGCGGTCCCGCGATAGGGGACCAGTTCCATCGTGATCCCCGCCTTCTGCGTGAACAGCGCGGCGGTCAAATGCATGGCCGTCGAATTGCCACCATGTCCGATCGACAGCGCGCCGGGCTTGGCCTTGGCGAGCGCGATCGTCTCTGCTGCATTGTGCGCAGGGACGTTCGCGGACGCGACCAGCACAAAGGGTATTTCCGCAAGCAGGGTGATGGGCACGAGATCCCTGGGGTCGAACGGCATCGACGGATTGAGGTGCAGGTTCACCGTCAGGGCGCCTGCCGGCGCGACGCCGAGCGTGTAGCCGTCCGGCTTGGCTTGCGCGACCGCGGCCATGCCGATGTTGCCTCCAGCGCCGGCGCGGTTCTCGATCACGAGGCTTTGCTTGAGCTCGGCCGTGACCAACGGCTCGAGCGCGCGGATCACGGTATCGGCGCTGCCGCCGGGCGGGAAGGTCACGATGATCTTGATCAATTGCTCCGGGTAGGCGGCTTCGCCCGCCTCCAGCGGCAGCACGGCGAAAATCGCGGCCGTCAGCACGGCCAGAATGCGGCGCCTTGCAACGTGAAGCACGTTCCCCTCCCAATGCATTTTTCGTTCGTGGCCAACGGCCGTCAGGCCGGCAGCTTGATGTTCCTCTACGCCGCCGCGCCGGTGAGACGCGCCAGCAGGCCTTGCGGATTTTCGGGCGCGGCCGGGCCGCGCCAGGCGATGTGCTGGTCGGGCCGTACCAGCACGAGCTTCTCTGCATAGGCGCCGTTGGCCTCATCCGGCGCGATGTCGACCAGCGCGAGCGGCATGCCGCGCTCTCCTGCGGCCGACAGCAGCGGCGTCACATCGATCGCCGGATCCAGCCGCAACAGTGTGTAGCCCGGTCCGAATGCGTCGTAGAGCGATCGTCCGTCGCGCAGGAACACATGCGGCGCGCGTGCGCCCGGCACGGTGGAGGGCGTAAAACTCCCCATCGCGTAAGCCGGTGGCGTCTCGCCGTCATAGGCGATGATCGGAGAGGCATCGTAGTAATAGCCGAAGTTCAGCCCGGCGCAGCAATATTGCTGGACGTTGAGTTCGTAGGCCGCCTTGGCCAGCGCTGCGCGCGCCGCGTGCCCGCGCGGCGTGTCGTCCTCGATCTCCGCCGACACGCCGCCGCGCTGCGCCATCATCTTCATCGCATGATCCATCGCGAACCGCGACACCTGTTCGGTGATGGGCTGACGCTCCGCCTCGTAAGCATCGAGGATCGAAGCCGGCGCCCACCCGTTCAGATGCGCCGCCAATTGCCAGCAGAGGTCGACGGCGTCCGCAATGCCCGCATTCATGCCGTAGCCGGCATAAGGCATCCACAGATGCGCGGCGTCGCCGCAGATGAAGACCCTGCGGTCGCGGAAGCGATCGGCCACGAGGCGACGCCCGACCCAGTCCTCCTTGCTGAGGACCTTGTACTCGAAGCGCTCGTCGACGCCGAGAATGGCACGGATCGCCCAGTCGCGATCGACCGAATCGAACTCCGGCTCGTCGGGCTTGAGGTGGTTGTGGATCAGCCAGCGGTTGTGACCGTCGATCGCAACGGTCGTGCCGGAGCGTCGCGGGTTGAGCGAGAGCACCATCCAGGCCGGCTTGTGCGCACCCATCAGCTGCTTGAGTTGCGGGGCTTCGATGAAGGTCGATTGCACGCGCTGGATCACCGGCGTCCCGGACAGGCTCGCGCCGATCGATTTGCGGACGAGGGAACGGCTGCCGTCGCACCCGATCACGAAGCCGGCTTCGATGCGGAGCGAACTCCCGCTGTCGAGATTGCGTGCGAGGGCGACCACGCCGTGGTCGTCCTGCTCGATATCAGTGATTTCCGTGCGCGCCAGAATGGTGATGCGCGGCTGGGCTGCGGCGTGGCTGAACAGGATCGGCTCGAGATAGACCTGGTTGATCCGGTGCGGCGGCTCCGGCGTCGGCCACCAGGTATCTGGGCCGCCGGTTGCGCTGTAACGGCGCGCGCGAGAGGGGATATCGATGCGGCAGAGTTCGATGCCGGTCGCCGTGGTCCGGTAGGAGCAATCGTTCGGGAAGTCCGCGGGCAGGCCCGCGTCGCGCAGCTTCGCGGCGACGCCGAGCCGGCGGAAGATCTCCATCGAGCGCGCCGAGACGTGATTGCATTTGACGCTGGGCGGATCGCCGGCGTGGCGGATCTCCGCGACGACAACGTCGATCCCGCGCGAGGCCAGATCCATGGCCGCGGTCAATCCCACGGGCCCGGCGCCCACCACCAGAACCTGTGTCCTCATGCCCGTTTCATCCCCTTGCTGTGCGGCGGATTCTCTGTCCGCGCGGCATGCATTTTATTGCGGGGCCGCTTATGAGATAAGCCAGAAAGAATTCATTAATTCATGAGCTTTGCCTATGAATGTCACCTTGCGGCAGCTACGGGCCTTCAGCGCCGTGTACCGGACGCGCAGCATCACGCGGGCCGCGCGCGAGCTGGGGATCACGCAATCGGCGGCGAGCCTGCTGATCCAACAGCTCGAGATCCAGCTCGGCGTAAAATTGTTCGACCGCTCTACGCGTTCGGTGCAGCCGACGCTGGCAGCCGACGAGGCCTTTCGTGCCGCCGAACGCATGCTGAGCGATGCGCTGGGACTGTCACGGCGCATGCGTGACCTCGCGCAAGCGCGCACCGGCCGCGTCGCTTTTGTCGCCTCCGCCGGCGCCGCATCGGCGCTGCTGCCCCTGGTGCTGGCGAAATTCCGCGCGGCCCATCCCGACATCGAAATCGACATGCGCGACGTCGCCGCCGACGATCTCGTTCCGCGCCTGATCGCAACCGATGCGGAGTTCGCGATCGGCAGCGTGGAGGGTGAATTCGCGGAGATGACGATCGAGACGCTGATCCATGGACGGCTGAGTGTCATCGGCCGCCGCACCGCCGACTTCGCCGCGCGGCGTTCCCTCACATGGGACGAGCTGGCGCAGCTCCCGACGATCGCGATGCGGCGCGAGACACGGATCCGCATGCAGATCGACCAGGCGCTGGGCGCGCAAGGCAAGCGCCTCTCGCCGACCTATGAAGTGACGCTGATCAACACCGCACTCGCCATGACGGCGCAGGGACTGGGGCTTGCCATCCTTCCCGCCACGATGCTGCCGGCCGATCAGTTTCCAACACTGATCGCAAGACCTCTGGTGCGCCCAGCCATCACCCGTCCGGTGTCACTGCTGCAGCGTCAGGGCCGAACGCTATCGCCGGCCGCGCAGGCCTTTGTCACGACAGCGCGGACGGTACTTGCGCAGCAATCGGGGCGGGCGTCTTAAGCAGGAACCGGGGCAGACAAAGGATAATGGCGGAGAGGGAGGGATTCGAACCCCCGATAGGCTTGCACCTATGCCGCATTTCGAGTGCGGTGCATTCAACCACTCTGCCACCTCTCCTGAAGGCGCCATATTAGGAGCAGGGCCCCTGTGGTTGGGGGCGTTAATAGGCGAGGATGGCGGGCCAGACAAGGCGCGAAAGGGGAAAATCCGCTGCCTCTTTCATCCCCATCCCAGCCTTCGGAAGGAACTGCCATGGAGCATCTGACGATCAAGGCCAATGGCGCCGATTTCCATCTGGTCCGCTCTGGCCAAGGCAAACCGCTGCTTTTGCTGCATGGTTGGCCCGAATTCTGGCTGACCTGGGAGCCGGTGATGGACCGGCTGGCCGATCGCTTCACGCTGATCGCGCCAGATCTGCGCGGCTTTGGCGACAGCGACAAGCCATCCGGCCCATTTGGGGCGGACGGTCATGCGGCGGACATGCTGGCGCTGATGGACGGGCTCGGCGTCAGCCGATTCGGCGTCGTCGGCCACGATGTCGGCGGCGCTGTGATGCAGCCCCTGGCCCGCCTGGCGCCGGAGCGGATCCCCGGTCTGTTCTTCTTCGATTTCGTCTATCCCGGCATCGGGCCGCGCATGGCGGCACCCGACCGGCTCAACCACATCTGGTACCAGTCCTTCCACCAGATGGAGATGGCCGTGCGGCTCGTCGGCGCAAGCCGCGAAAACTGCCGGCTGTATATCGGTCACTTCCTGAAAGGCTGGGCGCACCGAAAGAACGCCTTCGATGATGTCCTCGACGCCTTCGCCGACAATTTCTTCAAGGACGGCAATCTCGCCGGCGGCTTTGCGTATTATCGCGCCGCGCATGCCGGGCGTGTCGCGATGATCAAGGGCGAAGCTCCACAGCTGCCGCCGATCGACGTGCCGACCTGCGTGCGCTGGGCCGAGCACGATCCGCTGTTTCCCTATGCGTGGACCGACCGGCTCGGCGAGACGTTCAGCGCGCTCGATCTCGCGATGTTTCCCGGCGCCGGCCACTTCCCACATCGGGAAAATCCCGACCACGCGGCCGCAGAGATCGCGGCGTTCTTTCAGCGCATCGACTGGAGTTGAGTCCGAGTAAGGGGTGGGACCGCCAGACGCGGTAAACACTGGCGGTCCCGTGCCGCTCATTGAAATACTGGCCAGGAAGGGCGGCTTCGCTGGCCAGGTGAGGCGACAAATTCGACCGTACCGGGTGCCCCATGCACCGCAACGCAATCCGTCCCTTAACCTAACCAGTCAAGGTTACTCCTTGTCAGACTTAGCCTTTTTCTTCCCATTCTCGGTAGAATCACGGTCTTTCCCATTGTCCTTGCGGCGGTTGGTGAAGCGCGCGTTGCCGAGCCCGGTGCCGATGGTGAGCACGCCCCAGCGCTCGACATCCTGCATGAACGGTATCTCGGAGAGGCCCTGAACCACGCCGTCATTGTGCATCAGGATCGCGGTGTCGTGCGCGCCGATCTGCGGGATGCCTTCGATCAGGCTCGCCGGCAGGTTGAACTTGCTGCTCTCCCAATTGCCCGGCAGGTTCTGCGCACCCTTCTCGATCGAGCCGTCCGCGTTGATCACGCCGGGACAGGCGATGCCGATGAAGGGCGCGAGCTTGAAGCCCTCGTTTTCGGCCTCGGTGATCAGCCCTTTCAGCATTTTCGTGAGCCGCTTCACCGCGCCTTCGCGCGTCGGCTCGTCATCGGCGTGACGCCACAGCTCGGACTTCCAGACGCCCGCTTTCGAGAGGTCCCTGGCCTTCTTCCAGCGCGTCTCGACCACGCCGCAGCGGATGTTGGTGCCGCCGATATCGACGGCGAGGATGCTGTCATGGGCCTCGAAGATCCAGGACGGCGCCAGATGCAGCGCGCCTAGCAGGCCGGCCTCGTCCGGATGATGGCGGATCGGCCGCATGTCGACCTTGAGATCCTCGGACCTCAGGATGATCTCGGTGCGGGCAATCGCGAGCTCGCCGAGCCGGGAATCGCGAAACCCGCCGCCGACCACGATGCGCTCGGTCTTGGCCCAGGCCTTGGTCTTCAGGAAGCGCCGCGTGACATAGGCAAGCTCCTGGGCGAACTCCTCGATCGCGCTGTGGACCAGCGCGGACGCCTCGGTGTCGTCGCCGACCAGGATGGCATCCAGGGTCTTCTTGCTGATCTCGTCCGACGGCTCGTCGCCGAAGGGATCCTCGCCGGATTTGCGCAAGGGTTTGCGCCAGCGATCGAGCATGTCCCGGAATGCGCCCTTGCTGGCGCGATCACCGAGGAAGCCGTCCTCGTCCTTGATCTCGATGTTGAAGCTGTCGACATCGACCGACGGCAGCCGGCCCGCACCGTGCTGCGCGATGCCCGTCGTGGCGACCAGTTCGTCCGTTGCCATGGGTGCCCTTGCCCGCTTGCGAAATCTTGGGGACAACGGCGCGGGAACCCGTTGGTTGCAAAGCCGGCGGAGAATCGGCTGACGGGCGGGCGGGCGCCAAATCCTTCAAATCCGGGCCTTTTTCGGCGGTTTTCCTTGACTTGCGGCGTCCGGCGGCTATAAGTCCCACACCCGGCGCGGGGCGTTTCTCGCGCCGCTTGTTTTTGCGTGGGTTTTCAAAGGGATAACTCCCGCCCGCACAAAACTCGCATGAACCCATAGCGACTGACAAAAAGCCGGCCCGGACAAACTGTCGCGAGGCCGGGATTGAACACGAAGGAAGAAAACGATGTTCGCAGTCATCAAAACCGGCGGCCGGCAGTACCGCGTCGTTCCGGATGATGTCCTGGAAGTAGGCAAGATCGAAGGCGAAGTCGGCTCGATCGTGCAGCTGAATGAAGTTCTGGTGGTCGGCGGCGACACGCCGATCCTGGGCCTGCCGACGGTCGCAGGTGCGTCCGTGGCGGTCGAGGTGCTCGACCACAAGCGTGGCCCCAAGGTCATCGCGTTCAAGAAGCGCCGCCGCAAGAATTCGCGCCGCAAGCGCGGCTACCGCGACGAGATCACGGTGCTGCGCGTCAGCGAGATCCTGACGGACAACGCCAAGCCCACCAAGGGCCCGCGTCCGAAGAAGGAAAAGGTCGCCAAGGACACGGCGACGGACGAAGCCGCCGCATAAATTGATCACGCCAATTCACGAATTGATGCGTGAGAAAATGTGAAATGATTCCGTCAAGGAATTGATCTAGAAATACGCAGGATTTCGGAGACGAGCCATGGCTCACAAAAAAGCAGGCGGTTCATCGCGCAACGGTCGCGATTCAAAGGGCAAGCGCCTTGGCATCAAGGCGTTCGGCGGGGAAGTTGTGATTCCCGGCAACATCATTGCGCGTCAGCGCGGCACCACCTGGCATCCCGGCCTTAATGTCGGCATGGGCACGGACCACACTCTGTTCGCCAAGATCGAGGGTCGTGTCACGTTCCAGGCTAAAGCCAACGGCCGCACATTCGTATCGGTGCTTCCGCTCGCAGAGGCAGCTGAATAGACGGTGGATCAAATTTGGAGTCCGCCGGGTCCTGACCAAACCGGCGGAGTCCACAAATAGGCTCCAGGGGAGGCGGGAAACCGGCCTCCCCTTTCGTTTGACTTAATGACGTTGACGGAGCCGGACATGTTGCAGGATTTTTCGAGCGCGACCTTGCGGGAGGCGAGACCGAGCGTCGTCGCCACCGAACGGCTGACCTTGCGGCGGCCGACACTCGCCGACGTCAGGACCATCGCCCACCTCGCCAATGACCGCCGCATCGCGGAAAACACCCGCCGCCTGCCGCATCCCTATTCGCAAGACGACGCCGTCGCATTCGTCCGCGCCACCGCCGAGCTCGGCAGCGAAACCGTGTTCCTGATCGAGCACGACAGCGGGCCGGTCGGCATGGTCGGCATCGACTGCTCGACGCCCGGCAATGCCGAGCTCGGCTACTGGCTCGGCGTCGAGCATTGGGGCCAGGGCTTCGCGACCGAAGCCGCGCGCGGCGCGATCGATTTCTTCTTCGAGGAGTTCGACGACGACCATCTCTACGCCGGCGCGCGCGTCACCAACCCGGCCTCGCGCAACGTGATCGAGAAGTGCGGCTTCCAGTGGAGCGGCGTCCAGCTGCACCGCTTCCTGGCGCTGGGCTGCTCCACACCCGTCGACTGCTTCCGTCTCTCGCGCGGGGTGTGGGCGTCGCTGAAGAGCTGGAGCAGCGCAAGAAGGGTGCGGTAGGGCGGAGGCGCTGCGTCATTCTCCACCGTCGTCCCGGCGAAGGCCGGGACCCATAACCCCGACTGTTCGTGATGCGAGGATTCCCACTCCGAGTCTTCGCAAAACTACTCCCTGTGGGTATGGGTCCCGGCCTTCGCCGGGACGACGGTGGTAGTTACGCCGGCGGATTGACGTCCACAGTCGCACGGCCGAGATCGCGTTCGCGCAAGTAGATATAGAACCCGGCGCCGATGATGATCGCGGCGCCGACGATGGTGGCCATCGAGGGCACGTCGCCGAACACGACGAAGCCGAAGATCACGGCCCAGACGATCATCGAATATTGATAGGGCACCACGACGCTGGCCGGCGCGAGCTTGAGCGAGCGATTGACGCAGAACAGCGCCGTCACCGAGATGCATCCCGCCAGCGCGAAGATCACGAGGCTGCTCGGCGTCGGCGGCACCCAGTGGAACGCCGACAGGCCGGCACCTAACAGAAAGGTGCCGACGAACTGCGAGGACGCCATCACGATATCGGGCGTCTTGCGCAGGCTGCGCGTGATCAGCATCAGGGTTGCGAACGACAGGCTGCCGCCGAGCGCGATCAGCGCCGGCAGGCTGATCGTCTGCGCCGACGGCCGCAACGCGATCAGGACGCCGCAGAATCCGATCAGGATCGCGGTCCAGCGCCGCCAGCCGACCCGCTCGCCGAGGAAGACCGCCGACATCGCCGTGACGAAGATGGGACCTGCGAGATAATAGGTGATGACGTCGGCAAGCGGCAGATAGACGGTTGCGACGAAAAAAGCCGCCACCTCCAGCGTCGACAACGTCACGCGCAAGAGCTGAAGCCAGGGCCGCTCGAGGCGAAAGAAGTCGTCACGCTGCCGCCAGATCAAGGGCGCGAGCAGCAGCAGCGCCGCACAGGCGCGCAGGAACAGCAGCTGCCCCACCGAATAGGTCGCGACCAGGAACTTGCCCATGGCGTCGCCGAACGAGAACATGAAGATCGACAGCACCATCAGCGCGATGCCGGCCAGCCGCGCCGAGCGGTCGTCATAGGCGGAGAGGTTCTTGAACAATGGCATTGCTGTCGTTCGTGGAAACCCGTCATTGCGAGGAGCTCTTGCGACGAAGCAATCCAGACTGTTTCCGCGGAGGTAGGCTGGATTGCTTCGCTTCGCTCGCAATGACGAGCGGAGAGAGCGTCGAAAACAGGCGACTAGCGTCGCTTGCGGTCGTTTTAATGACGCAGGCAGCCGAGACAAGCCCGCTTCCGCCGAATTGAACGGATTGTCGCACTCTTCGCATCGCGGTAGCGATGAGGCACCGCACCGACGGGAGAGCAGCGCATGACCGACTTCGATCCGACCCAGCACCGCATGATCTCACAGCAACGCTGGTTTGAGGATTTCGCTCTCGGCGAGCGTTTCGTGCTGCCGAGCCGCACCCAGACCTCGGCGGTGTTCGCGGCGTTCCAGACCGCGA
Organism: Bradyrhizobium sp. P5_C12; assembly: GCF_054049735.1. NCBI lineage: Bacteria > Pseudomonadati > Pseudomonadota > Alphaproteobacteria > Hyphomicrobiales > Nitrobacteraceae > Bradyrhizobium > Bradyrhizobium sp. P5_C12. The sequence continues at coordinate 8,890 of NZ_JBFULU010000050.1, read as the reverse complement.
GCGGCGACACCCATCCGGTGCATTACGACGTGGAATATTGCCGCACCCGCGGCATGCCGGACCTGCTCGCCCATGGCTTCCAGACGCTGATCCACACCGCGCCCGGCGCGGGCCTGTTCCCGTTCATGGTCGAGGAATCCCTGGTCGGCTTCCTCGAGCAATCGAGCCGGTTCCTCAAGCCCGTGTTCGCCAACGACACCATCTATCCGGCACTCGAGGTCACCGAGCTGGTGCCGGGCCGTTCGACCGGCACGGTGACGCTCACAAGCACCGTGTTCAACCAGCGCAAGGAGCTGGTGCTGGAGGGCACGCAGAAATTCCTGATCCGTAAAAGGCCGGGCTAACGCCACCTCGCGGCGCGAGCGGAAGGGCAGGACAGGCGCGAGCCCGGCGTGAACCGCGGCCGGCAAAGGACCGACAAACAGCCTGCACGACCCGACCGTACAATGATGGCCCGCGATGGCATTGCCCCCGACCTGCTCCGAGACGCTCAAGCATTCGCTCCAGCGTGCGGCGTCGACCGCCCGGGCGCGCGGCCGCGCGCATCCGAACCTGGACGATTTGCTGATCGCCATGATCGACGATGAAGACGCGTCGCCAGTGTTGCTGGCTTGCGGCATCGACTTGGCGCGCCTGCGAAGCGATGTCGAGGCCGCAAGCGCGGCGGATGAGACGGCTGGAAACCCTTCGCGTGGCGCACCGGCTCCACCGGGCCTTGGCCATGTGCTTCAGCTCGCCTTCAACGAGGCCCATCTGTCCGAACGGCAGGTCGTGACCGGCGCCGATATGCTCGTCGAGCTCTTCGCCGAGCCGGTTGGGCGCTTCCTCCAGGCACAGGGCGCCACCCGCTACGACGCCCTGCTTTATTTGAGCCATGGCATCGCCAAGGGCGCCACGGCCGATGTCGAAGCGGATGGTGGCGAGGCGCCTTGGCTCGAGATCGTCCTGCTGAATGACCCCTACACGCCCGCGGAATTTGTGGTGTCGGTTCTTGAAACCGTGTTCCAGATGAGCCGCGACCGCGCCACCGGGATCGTGTTTGCCACCCATGCGCGTCAACGCGGCTCCTGCGGGATCTTTCGCCGAACCGAGGCCGCGGCCTTTAGCGCGAGAATCCAGAGCCTTGCGGCTGCCCGTCAGCATCCGCTGCGCTGCGTGTTGCGGCCGGCCGGCGATACGCCGCCGGCCTGACGGTTTGCGCGGCCCGACGGGCCTCGGACCGACGGCCGTCAAACGGGCGCAAGACCGGGATTTGGGGTTAAGCAAGCACGGAAATTTGCCGATTTTCCTGCTTTTCACGGACAAGTGCGGGTTGCCGCATCCCCGCCCCTGGCCTACCTATGGCCCATGAAATTCCTTGACGAAGCAAAGGTCTATATCCGCTCCGGCGACGGCGGGAACGGCTGCGTGGCGTTCCGCCGCGAAAAATTCATCGAATTCGGCGGTCCCTCCGGCGGCAATGGCGGCCGCGGCGGCAATGTCGTCATCGAGGTCGCCGACGGTCTGAATACGCTGATCGATTACCGCTACCAGCAGCATTTCAAGGCGCAGAAGGGCGAGAACGGCGCCGGCTCGGACCGCCACGGCGCCAACGGCAAGCCGATCACGCTGAAGGTGCCGGTGGGCACGCAGATCTTCGACGAAGACCGCGAGACGCTGATCCACGACTTCACCAATGTCGGCGAAAAATTCGTGCTCGCCGAGGGCGGCAATGGCGGCTTCGGCAACGCGCATTTCAAGTCGTCGACCAACCGCGCGCCGCGCAATGCCAATCCCGGCCAGCCCGGCGAGGAACGCTGGATCTGGCTGCGGCTGAAGCTGATCGCGGATGCCGGCCTGGTCGGCCTGCCCAATGCCGGCAAGTCGACCTTGCTCAGCAAGGTCAGCGCGGCCAAGCCGAAGATCGCCGACTATCCCTTCACGACGCTGCATCCCCAGCTCGGCGTCGTGAACGCTGACGGCCGCGAATTCGTGCTGGCCGACATTCCCGGTCTCATCGAGGGCGCGCATGAAGGCGCGGGCCTCGGCGACCGCTTCCTCGGCCATGTCGAGCGCTGCCGCGTGCTGCTGCATCTCGTCGACGCGACCTGCGAGCACGCCGGCAAGGCCTACAAGACGGTGCGAACGGAGCTCGACGCCTATGGCGGCCTGCTCACCGACAAGATCGAGATCGTCGCGCTGAACAAGATCGACGCGGTCGAGCCGGACGAGTTGAAGAAGCAGAAGGACCGGCTGAAGCGCGCCGCCAAGAAGACGCCGCTGCTGATGTCCGGCGCCACCGGCCAGGGCGTCAAGGAAGCGGTGCGCGCGCTTGCGGATGTGATCGGCGAGAGCCCGGTCTCCGCCAAGGCGAAGAGCGCGGCCGAGGCGGAGCCCTGGTCGGCGTGAACTGAGGCAACGGCACTCTCTCCCCACCGTCGTCCCGGCGAAGGCCGGGACCCATAACCACCGATTTGGCGAAGATTGGTCATTGCCATCTCGCGTCATAACTTCTTCTGAGGAGTATGGGTCCCGGCCTTCGCCGGGACGACGGGGAATGTGCGGCCGCGGGTCGCGCATCCCTTCGGGAGAGGTTGTCTTCGCGCCGTCGATAGCGCAGCATCCAAAGATCAAGAAACGGCAGGGATGACGCATGGCGCGCGCGAAGAACGTTCTCTGGATCATGTGCGACCAGCTTCGCTACGACTATCTCGGCTGCACCGGCCATCCGACCCTGAAGACGCCCAACATCGACGCCTTAGCCAAGCGCGGCGTGCTCTTCACCAAGGCGTACGTGCAATCGCCGATCTGCGGTCCGTCGCGGATGTCGTTCTACACCGGACGCTACATGCGTTCGCACGGTTCGCACTGGAACGGCTGGCCGCTCCGCGTTGGTGAGCCGACGCTCGGCGATCACCTCAAGAGCATCGGCGTGCGCAACGTGCTGGTCGGCAAGACCCACATGGCGCCCGACCTCGAAGGCATGAAGGCGCTCGGCATCCCGCCGGAGTCGATGATCGGCGTGCATGTCGCCGAATGCGGTTTCGAGCCCTATGAGCGCGACGACGGCCTGCACCCCACCGGACGGCCGCGGCCGAAATACGACGAGTATCTGCGCCAGCAGGGATTTGAGGCGACGAACCCCTGGGAGCACTGGGCCAATTCCGGCGCGGCCGACGACGGCAGCTTGCAGAACGGCTGGCTGCTGGTGCACGCCGACAAGGCCGCGCGCGTGCCGGAAGAGCATTCCGAGACGCCCTACATGACGCGGCGGGCGATGGACTTCATCAGCGAGGCCGAGACCGACGGCAAGCCGTGGTGCCTGCATCTGTCCTACATCAAGCCGCACTGGCCCTACATCGCGCCAAAACCCTATGACAGCATGTATTCGACGGCGGACATGATTCCGGCGATCCGCTCCGAGCGCGAGCGGCAAAACCCGCATCCGGTGTTCGGCGCCTATATGGACATGCGCTACTCCCGCAACATGGCGCGCGACGATGCCCGGGAGAAGGTGATCCCGACCTATATGGGCCTGATCACCCAGATCGACGACCAGATGGGCGTGCTGATGAAGTTCCTGGAGGAACGCGGCCTGCTGGAGACCACCATGATCGTGTTCACCTCGGATCATGGCGACTATCTCGGCGATCACTGGATGGGCGAGAAGGATCTGTTCCACGAGCAGTCGGCGAAGATCCCGCTGATCATCATCGATCCATCGAAACAGGCCGACGCCACCCGCGGCACGCACAGCGATGCATTGGTCGAAGGCATCGATCTCGCGCCGACCTTCGTCGATTACTTCGGTGGCAAGGTACCGGGCCACATCCTCGAAGGGCGCTCGCTGCTGCCGCTGCTGCGCGGGCCGACACCGAGCGATTGGCGCAAGGTCGCGTTCTCCGAATACGACTACGCCATGCAGGACGTGCGGCTGAAGCTGAACCAGCCGATCGAGCGCTGCCGCCTGTTCATGGTGTTCGACGGCCGCTGGAAATACATCCACGCCTCCGGCTTCCGTCCGATGCTGTATGATCTCGAGACCGACCCGGAAGAGTTTTTGGATCGCGGCGACGATCCCGAATGCGCTGCTGTCATCACGCGATTGCAGGCAGAGCTGTTCGACTGGGCGCTGCATCCCAACGACCACATCACCACGTCGCGGGAGAAGATCGCGGCCTATGCCGACAACCAGCTCCAGGTGAAGGGCGGCATTTTGATCGGCGTCTGGGACGAGAAGGAGCTGGCGTCGATCAAGGACGGCATCGCGCAGCGCGCGAAGATGTGAGTTGCTCTTCGCCTCTCCCCGCTTGCGGGGAGAGGCCGGATCGCATCGCCAGATGCGATCCGGGTGAGGAGGACTCTCCGCGAGTCCAACTGCCACCGTCCCCGCGGAGACTCCCCCTCACCCCGACCCTCTCCCCGCAAGCGGGGAGAGGGAGAGGGCTTCAATTCTCGATCTTGTACCCCGTCGCCTTCACGATCGGCTGCCAGAACGCAGTATTTGCGGCGAGCTCCTGGGTCAGCCCGTCCGCATTGCTGCCGACCGGGATCAGGCCGATCGCTGTCAGCTTCTCCTTCACCTCGGGCTTGGCGAGCGCGGCGCTCGCGGCCGCGCCGAGCTTGGTCGCAAGCTCGGGCGGACTGCCGGCGGGAAGCCACATGCCGTACCAGGCGTCCGCGACGAGATCGATGCCGCTCTCCCTCAGCGTCGGGACTTCCGGAGCGAACGGCGAACGTTCCGCGCTCGAGGCCGCGATGATCTTCACGCCCTTGGCGCGGTGCTGCGGCAGCGCATCGGCCAATGTCACGATGCCGAACGACAGATGACCGCCGACGAGATCATTGAGGATCGGCGCGCTGCCGCGATAGGGCACGCGGGTCAAGGGAATGCCGAGGTCCTTCTCCAGCTTCGAGCCCATGAAATGCGGAATGGTGCCGTTGCTCGGCACCCCGAACGTCGCCTTGTCGGGATGTGCCTTCAGCCAGGCCACGAACGCCTTGAAATCGGCAGCATCGACCGCCGGGCCAATCACAACGGCGAATTCGAACCGCGCCAGCAGCGACACCGGCATGAAATCCTTCGCCGTGTCGAAGCTCGGAATCGTCTCCACCATCGGCAGCAGGTACATGGTGGGACCGGTCGTCACCAGCACCAGGCTGCCGTCGGGGCTGCCACCCCTGACCGCCTTGATGCCGATCAGGCCATCGCCGCCGGTGCGGTTCTCGACCACGATGGTCCGTTGCAACGCCGGCGCCATCTCTTGCGCAATCAGCCGGCACAGCGTGTCGCCGCCTGCGCCCGCCGCGAACGGAAAGATGATTTTTGTCAATCCGGCCTGCGCTTGCGCCCCGCCCACCTGTGCGACTAGCGGCAGCCCCAGACATCCAGCCATGAATTTGCGGCGATCCATTCGTTTCCTCTTTCAGCCCGTTTTGGTTGCCGGCATTAGAACCGGGCGGACGCCCAAGACAAGCCTTGCCGCCGTTTACCGGGCCTGCCGCCTTGCGCCGGCCATCGTCCTGCTGCAAAAGCAGGCCTTATCGGCGCCGCCTGTCGCGCTCCGCCGCCTTTCGAAGCAGAGCAATTCGCAGCAACGCGCCATGGCCAGCCCCGAACTCAGTCAATTCCGCCGCATCGTCGTCAAGGTCGGCTCCGCGCTGCTGGTCGATTCCGACAAGGGCGAGGTGCGCGCATCCTGGCTCGCCGCGCTCGCCGACGACATGGCCAAGCTGCATCGCGAGGGTCGCGACGTGCTCGTGGTCTCCTCCGGCTCGATCGCGCTCGGCCGCAGCCGGCTCAAGCTGCCGCGCGGCCCGCTGAAGCTCGAGGAGAGCCAGGCCGCGGCCGCCGTCGGCCAGATCGCGCTGGCGCGGATCTGGTCGGAGGTGCTCGGCGCGCACGGCATCGGCGCCGGCCAGATCCTGGTCACGCTCCAGGACACCGAGGAGCGCCGCCGTTACCTCAATGCCCGCTCCACCATCGGCAAGCTGCTGGAGTGGCGCGCGATCCCCGTGATCAACGAGAACGACACGGTCGCCACCAACGAGATTCGCTACGGCGACAATGACCGGCTCGCCGCGCGCGTCGCCACCATGGCGAGCGCCGACCTGCTGGTGCTGCTCTCCGACATCGACGGGCTCTACGACGCCCCGCCGAAGAACAATCCGAACGCAAAACTCATTCCCGTGGTCGACAGCATCTCTTCGGAGATCGAAGCTGTGGCAGGCGATGCCGAGTCTGAGCTGTCGCGCGGCGGCATGCGCACCAAGGTCGAGGCAGCCAAGATCGCCACCACCGGCGGAACGCATATGCTGATCGCCTCCGGCAAGATCGAGCATCCGCTGCAGGCGATCGCCGATGGCGGCCGCTGCACCTGGTTTCTGACGCCGGCCAATCCCATCACGTCGCGAAAGCGCTGGATCGCAGGCTCGCTGGAGTCAAAGGGCACGCTGACCATCGATGCCGGCGCGGTCGCGGCACTGCGCGCCGGCGCCAGCCTGTTGCCGGCGGGCGTGATCAAGGTCGAGGGCCAGTTCGCCCGCGGTGATGCCGTGATCGTGCGCGGCCCCGACGCCAGCGAGATCGGCCGCGGCCTGATCGCCTACGACGCCGAGGACGCCGAGCGGATCAAGGGCCGCTCCTCCCCGGACGTCATGGCCATCCTCGGCATCAGCGGCCGCGCCGAGATGATCCACCGCGACGATCTGGTGGTGGGCGGGTAAACCCTTTGCTCCGTCATTCCGGGATGGTCCGAGGGACCAGACCTCCGAGCGCAATTGCGCTTCGGGGAATCTCGAGATTCCGGGTTCGGTGCTGACGCACCGCCCCGGAATGACGCCCAAGGGAAACATGGTGAGCCCGGCCATGACGTCGCGGCTCGGCCAATGACCTAGTCCGCACGCCGCCGGGAGACCAGCCATACCCTCCCCGCCCTTCGCAAAAGCGGGATTTCCGTGCTAGGACACCGCCTTAGCAGAAGGTTGAAACCGCTATGGCCGCCCCCCTCAAAGCCCTCGACGGCAATGCCGATCTCCAGGCGCTGATGTCCGATCTCGCCAGCCGTGCCCGCGCTGCCGCGCGCGTGCTGGCGCTGGCGCCGCCGGAGCAGAAGAACCGGGCGCTGGAAGCCATGGAGCGGGCGATCCGAGAGCATGCCGCCGCCATCCTCGCCGCCAATGCCGAGGACGTCGCCGAGGCCCGCGCCTCGAGCAACATGACCGCGTCCTTCATCGACCGTTTGACGCTGACGCCCGCGCGCGTCGAGGCGATGGCCGAGGGCATCGGCATCGTGCGCGGCATCGCCGATCCGGTCGGAATCGTCACCGAGAGCTGGCAGCGACCGAACGGCATGACCATCGAGCGCGTTCGCGTGCCGCTCGGCGTCGTCGGCGTGATCTTCGAGAGCCGGCCGAACGTTGCGGCGGATGCCGGCGTGCTGTGCCTGAAATCCGGCAATGCCGTGATCCTGCGCGGCGGCTCCGACAGTTTCCGTTCCTGCCGCGCGATCCATCAATGCCTGGTGCAGGGCCTGCGCGAGGCGGGCCTGCCCGAAGCTGCGATCACGCTGGTGCCGACGCGCGACCGGGCAGCGGTCGGCATGATGTTGTCGGGACTGAACGGCGCCGTCGACGTGATCGTGCCGCGCGGCGGCAAGAGCCTGGTCGCGCGCGTCGAGCAGGAAGCGCGCGTGCCGGTGTTCGCGCATCTCGAAGGCGTCAACCACGTCTATGTCGATGCCAGCGCCGACCTCGCCATGGCGAAGTCGATCGTGCTCAACGCCAAGATGCGGCGCACCGGCGTCTGCGGCGCGGCCGAGACGCTGCTGGTCGATCGCGCCGCTGCTGCGAACAGCCTGAAGCCGCTGGTCGAGATGCTGATCGACGCCGGCTGCGAAGTGCGCGGCGACGACGCCGTGCAGAAGACAGATGCGCGTGTGAAGCCCGCGAGCGAGGACGATTGGGACACCGAATATCTCGACGCGATCATCGCGGCGAAGGTGGTCGACGGCGTCGACGGCGCGATTGCGCACATTCAGAACCACGGCTCGCATCACACCGATGCGATCGTGAGCGAGAATGACGCTGCCGCGAAGAAATTCCTGAGCGAGGTCGATTCCGCGATCGTGCTGCACAACGCCTCGACGCAGTTCGCCGATGGCGGCGAGTTCGGTTTCGGCGCCGAGATCGGCATCGCCACCGGCAGATTCCACGCCCGCGGTCCGGTCGGCGCAGAACAATTGACGAGCTTCAAGTATCGCGTCCACGGCACCGGGCAGACGCGGCCGTAACGTCGCGAGGCGCGGGCATTGAGCAACAAATTCGTCGCGCCGCGCTTCGTGGCGCAGACCATCCCGCCCTACACCGAGGGCATGCGCATCGGCCTGCTCGGCGGCTCGTTCAATCCGCCACATCAGGCCCATCGTGCCATCAGCCAGTTCGCGCTGAAGCGATTGCAGCTCGACCGGGTGTGGTGGCTGGTGACGCCGGGCAATCCGCTGAAGGAGAACGGCGCGCTGCACGCGCTCGGCGAGCGCATGCAGGCCGCGCGCGACGTCGCCAACGATCCCCGGATCGAGGTGAGCTGTCTCGAATCCGTCATCCGTACGCGCTACACTATCGACACCATCAACACCTTGCGCCGCCGCCTCTCGGGCTTGCGCTTTGTCTGGATTATGGGCGCCGATAACCTCGCTCAATTCCATCGTTGGCAGCACTGGCGGCGCATCGCCGACCAGGTGCCGATCGCGGTCATCGATCGCCCGCCGCAGAGCTTTCGCGCCCTCGCCTCTCCCGCCGCCCAGGCGCTAGCCCGCTACCGCCTGCCCGAGAATGAGGCAACCAGGCTTGCGGACCGGCCGGCGCCGGCCTGGGTCTTCCTCACGGGGTTGAAGCTGAACCTCTCCTCAAC
>NZ_JBFULU010000049.1:0-52553 GCF_054049735.1 Bradyrhizobium sp. P5_C12 | reverse complement strand
CGGCCGTTAAGCCACTGGCACCTGAAGCCAGCGCGTCTACCAATTCCACCACCTGGGCATGCCGTTGGGGGCACGGAGGCGGTTACTACGGATCGGTGACGCGGTTGTCAATTCATGCTTGAACCGCGCCCGGGGTTGCCGATTGCGCATCGCAAAACGGCCCGATACAAGCCTCCCTCAGATCTACTCTTCCCGCAGGATTGGACCCCATGGCATCGAATCTGGAAACTCTCGTCACGGTTTTCGGCGGATCGGGGTTTTTGGGCCGGAATGTCGTCCGCGCGCTGTGCAAGCGCGATTACCGGGTCCGGGTGGCGGTTCGGCGGCCGGAACTGGCCGGATTCCTCCAGCCCTCGGGCAAGGTCGGGCAGGTCCACACCATCCAGGCGAATCTGCGCTACCCGGCGTCGGTCGAGGCGGCGGTGCGTGATTCGGATGTTGTGATCAATCTGGTCGGCATCCTCGCCGAGAGCGGCGCGCAGAGCTTTGACGCCGTCCAGGCCAAGGGCGCCGAGACGGTCGCCAAGGCGGCGGCCGCCGTGGGCGCCCGGATGGTGCATGTCTCGGCGATCGGCGCCGACGCGGAGTCGCCCTCGCGCTATGCCAAGGCCAAGGCGGCCGGCGAGGCGGCGGTGATGGCGGCGGTGCCGTCGGCCACGATCTTCCGCCCGTCGGTGGTGTTCGGGCCCGAGGACCAGTTCACCAACCGCTTTGCCGCGCTCGCCAGGATGTCGCCGGTGCTGCCGCTGGTCGGCGCGGACACCAAGATGCAGCCGGTCTATGTCGGCGACGTCGCCACTGCGATTGCGGATGCGGTCGATGGCAAGGCCAAGGCAGGCGCGACCTACGAGCTCGGCGGGCCGGAGGTGCTGACCATGCGCGAGATCATCGAGGCCATTCTGGCCATCACCGCTCGCAAGCCGATGCTGGTGCCGCTGTCGTTCGGGCTCGCCCGCTTCCAGGCCAACTTCCTGCAATTCGCGCCGAGCGCATTCAAGCTGACGCCGGACCAGGTCACGATGCTCGAGCGCGACAACATCGTCTCGGATGCGGCGAAGGCCGCAGGCCTGACGCTGGAAGGCCTCGGCATCGCCGCCGATTCGCTGGAGGCGATCGCCCCGCAATATCTCTGGCGTTTTCGCGCCGCCGGCCAGTTCCAGCGCATGAGCGTGTGAGGCTCTTTCTTCACCTCTCCCCGTAAGAACGGGGCGAKGGGGCGCACCGCCGCTGCGGCGAGCACTCGCGCGTCACACGACTTTCAAAACTTCAGCTTCTTGAACACCGCCTCCGGCAGCGTCTTGATGATCAGCATCACGAGCCGCCATTTGCCGCTGACATAGACGACGTCGGTCTTGTTCTCGACGGCCTGAAGGATCGCATCGCCCACCACGGGTGCTTCGACGGTGAGCGGGCCGATCAGCTTCATGCCTTCCGTCATTTTCGTGCGGACGAAGCCGGGTTTCACGGTGACGACGTGCACGCCCTTGCTGCTGGCGCGGGCGCGCAGGCCGGACAGGAACGCGGAGAAGCCGGCCTTGGCCGAGCCGTAGACATAGTTCGAGGCACGGCCGCGATCGCCGGCAACGGATGACACGCCGACGAGCGTGCCGCTGCCGCGCGCCAAAAACTTTTCGGCGAACAGGCCGAGGATCAGCGACGGCCCTTCGTAGTTGGAGCGCATGATCGTCGTGGCGTGCGCGAGATCGCTCTCGGCGTTCTCCTGCACGCCCAGCAGGCCGACGATCGAGATGACGACATCGGGCAATGCGGGGAGACCGCCGACGAAGCCGTCGAACGACGCGGTGTCGAGCACGTCGAATGTCCACGTGCTGCTTGTGACAGCGTAGCGCGCGCGCAGGTCGGCGGCGTCAGGCTCAAGCGCGGCGACGTCGCGACCCGCGAGGGCGACATCGTATCCCGCCTTGGCAAAGGCACGCGCCGCGGCGCGTCCGATATCGGAGGAGCCACCCAGCACCAACACAGTCTTGCGCGACGTCACGGCTGCACCTCATCAAACAGGCGTTGTGAAAGTTTCGACCGGATGTTGCCCGCGGGATCGAGCGACTTTCGGATCGCGTTGAACCGTTGCAGGGCGGGATAGCCCGCCTCGAAGGTCGCGCGTGACTGGCGCGCATCCTTGGCGAGATAGAGCCTGCCGCCGGCGGCGACGACCAGGCGGTCGATCTCGTCGAGGAAATTCAGGATGTCGCCCTTCACCGGGAAATCCAGCGCCAGCGTGTAGCCGGGCAGCGGAAACGACAGAATGCCGTCGCCCTGGCCGAGCTTCTTCAGCACCGCGAGGAAGGAGGCGTCACCGCGCCTTGCGACGCGGCCGAGGATCTCGCCGAGCACGTCGCGCGCGCCTGGCTCCGGGATCACGCATTGATGCTGGAGGAAGCCGCGCTTTCCATAGATGCGATTCCAGCCACCGATGCTGTCGAGCGGGAAGAAATAGGGGAAGATCGAAACCACATGGCTGCCGCCGGCGCGCCGCGCACCCATGCGGTAATAGAGCTCGTTGAAGGCGCGGACGCTGTAGCGGTTCAGCGTCATCGACGGCAAGTCGATGGGGATGGAGAGCCCGGGATCCCTGCCGGCCGGAAACCGATCGGCGCCGTCGGCAAGCTGGTCCGCGCCGGCGTGCTCGCCGAGATAGATCAGCGAGCGGCCGAGGTTGCTGCCGGCCGCCGCGCAATCGATCCACGCCACCGAATAGGTCGCGGAATCGCTCGCCTCGAGCGCGCGCATCGCGGCATCGAGATCGGCCGCGGAAATCACCCGCTCGCGGATCCAGCCGGTTTCGACGGTGCGCAGCCGGATCGTCGCCTCCAGGATGATTCCGGTCAGGCCCATGCCGCCGATGGTCGCAAGGAAGGCATCGGCATGGTGCTCGCGCGAGGCCTCGATGGTCTCGCCCTGCCCGGTGCGCAGCAGGATGCTCTCGACATAGCGGCCGAAGCCGCCCTCGCAATGATGGTTCTTGCCGTGCACGTCGGCGGCAATGGCGCCGCCCACCGAGACGAAGCGCGTGCCGGGCACGACGAAGGGCAGGAAGCCGCGCGGACCAAAAGTGTCGATCAGGTCCGACAGCAGCACGCCGGCTTCGAGGCGGATGCGGCCGGTCGCCGGATCGAACGACCTGACCCGGTCGAACCCGGTCATCGCCACGGTCCGGCTGGCGCCGATCGCGGCATCGCCATAGGCGCGGCCATTGCCGCGCGCCGCCGAGCCGGTCACCACGGCTTCGCCCACGGCCTCGAACGACCGCGGACGCAGCACATCGCTATCGACGACCGGGAAACGCCCCCAGCCGCTGACGAGGGTCATGGTTCAGCTCCTGTGCGAGGTGCGCGCCTTGCGTTGGAAACTGCCTACCGGTCAAAAGCTTATATTGCGTTGAGAACGCCGGTCTAACCGGGCGGCGTAGCCCGGATGAAGCGCAGCGTAATCCGGGGCCGTCAGCGCTTGTGGCACGATCCCGGATTGCGCTGCGCTCCATCCGGGCTACGGGCCATAAAGTTAACGGCCGAGCGCCAGCGCGATCAGGCCGAGCGTTCCGACGATGACGCGCCACCAGGCGAACACCACGAAGCCGTGGCGGGTGACGTATTCCAGGAAGGTCTTCACCACGATGATCGCGGTGATGAACGACACCACGAAGCCGATCGCGACGACGCCCATGTGGTCCATCGTCATCTCGGAGCGGTTCTTGTAGAAGTCGTAGGCGAACGCGCCGATCATGGTGGGGATGGCGAGGAAGAACGAGAACTCCGCCGCCGCGCGCTTGTCGGCCCCCAGGAACATCGCGGCGACGATGCTGGCGCCGGAGCGCGACACGCCCGGGATCATCGCTATGCACTGCGCGATGCCGATATAGAGATACATCAGCAGCGGAAACCGGGTGGCGTCATGCTCGCGCGCCTTGAGATCGAGCCGATCGACCCACAACAGGATGGCGCCGCCGACGATCAGCGAGAAGCACACCACCCACGGATTGAACAGCATGCTCTTGATGTATTTGCCGGCGACCAGGCCGACGATGACCGCGGGCAGGAACGCCACCAGCACGCCGATCACGAAGCGGCGCGCATAGGCGTCGCCGGCGAACATGCCGATCGCGACATCCCACAATTTCTTGAAGTACAGCACGACGATCGCAAGGATCGCGCCGAGCTGGATCAGAACCGTAAACGAATCCCAGAAGGCACCCTCGCCGAGGCCAAAAAAGCGTTCCGCGAGCAGCAGGTGGCCGGTCGAGGAAACGGGAAGGAACTCGGTCACACCCTCGATGATCCCGAGGATCACTGCCCGTATTTCATCTGACATATTTACGGTCCATTTCGGCTGGAAAAGCGGGGCTCTTCTCGCCCATTCGCCTCTTTGCTGCAATCGCAAAATGCGCCATCACGGCCTTGCCTCGCGGTTTTGAAGGACTAGTGTGGCGCCGAACAAACATTGATGGATTCTTAAGCACCACCCAATAATCAAAGGCTGCATGTTTACGCTGTTTCATCATCCGTTCTGTCCGCATTCGCGTTTCATCCGCCTGATCGCGGGCGAATACGGGCTCGAGCTGCGCCTCGTCGAGGAGCGCAGCTGGGAGCGGCGCGAGGCATTTCTCTTGCTCAATGCCGCGGGCACCACGCCGGTCCTGGTGGACGAGGAACAGCCGCCGATACCGGGCGCCGCCATCATCGCGGAGTATCTCGACGAGGCCTATGGCGCCGAGATGGGGCCCAAGCGGCTGATGCCGGAGACGGTCACCGAGCGCGTCGAGGTGCGCCGGCTGATGGCCTGGTTCAACGAAAAGTTCTTCGAGGAAGTTTCACACCCTCTCGTCACCGAACGCATCTACAAGCGCTTCATGAACGAGGAGGACGGCGGCGGCGCGCCCTCGGCCGACGTGATGCGCGCGGCAAAAGCCAATGTGCGCTATCATCTGGCCTATATCGGCTGGCTGGCGCAGACCCGTAACTTCCTCGCCGGCGACCGGCTCTCCTACGCGGATCTCGCCGCCGCGGCGCATCTTTCGGCGATCGACTATCTGGGCGACGTGCCATGGAGCGAGGACGACGCAGCAAAGGCGTGGTACGCGCGGGTGAAATCCCGCCCGTCGTTCCGTCCGCTGCTGAGCGAATGGCTGGCCGGCGTGCCGGCGTCGCGGACCTATGTGGACCTGGATTTCTGAACCCCGATCCGGCTGAATTGAAGGCGGCGCTCGCGCGCGAGGCGCAGACGCTCGGCTTCGACTGCATCGGTATCACCGAGCCCGGCGCCATCGAAGACGCCGGAAGGCATTTTCTCGAATTCATCGCCTCCGGCGGCCATGGCGACATGGACTGGCTCGCCGCGCAGCCGGAGCGCCGCGTCGATCCGCGCGGGCTGTGGCGGGACGTGCGCTCCGTGATCATGCTCGGCGTCAATTACGGCCCCGACCAGGATCCGCTGGCGATCCTGCAACAGCGCACGCGCGCGGCGATCTCGGTCTATGCGCAGGGCGACGACTATCACGACCTGATCAAGAAGCGGCTGAAGGCCTTGGCGCGCTGGCTGGTTGCGACCGCACCGTCGGAAGTGAAGGTGTTCGTCGACACCGCGGCGGTGATGGAGAAGCCCTTGGCGCAGGCCGCGCATCTCGGCTGGCAAGGCAAGCACACCAACCTCGTCTCGCGCGAGTTCGGCTCGTGGCTGTTTCTCGGCGCGATCTACACCACGCTCGAATTGCCGCGCGACGACGCCGAGATCGATCATTGCGGCTCGTGCCGGGCGTGTCTCGACATCTGCCCGACCGCGGCATTTCCCGCGCCCTACAAGCTCGATGCGCGGCGCTGCATCTCGTACCTCACCATCGAGAACAAGGGACCGATCCCGCAAGAGTTTCGCAAAGCCATCGGCAACCGCATCTATGGCTGCGACGACTGCCTCGCCGCCTGCCCCTGGAACAAGTTCGCGCAAGAGGGCCGCGAGGCAAAACTCGCGGCGCGTGACGCGTTGCGTGCGCCTGGTCTTGCCGAGCTCGCACGGCTCGATGACGCCGCGTTTCGCGCCCTGTTCACGAAGTCGCCGGTCAAGCGCATCGGCCGCGACCGCTTCTTGCGCAATGTGCTGATCGCGATCGGCAACTCCGGCGATGCGGCGCTGGCCGAGGCGGCGCGGCGATTGCTGGATGATGCGAGCCCGCTGGTTCGCGGGGCGGCGGTGTGGGCGCTGGGGCAGCTGGTGCGGAGTGAGGAATTTGCGGCGATGAAGCTGGATATGCTCAAGCGCGAATTGGATGATGCCGTGCGTGAGGAATGGGACCTCGCCTCCTGACCCTCACTGTCATGCCCCGCGAAGGCGGGGCATCCAGTACGCCGCGGCCTTTCGATTCAATCACCGCCGTCTTTGGAATACTGGATCGCCCGCCTGCGCGGGCGATGACACCTGTTGTTGCGGTCGGCTTACGCGCATACACCCACACTTGATTTCCCCGCGCGTTCCCGCAAAGTCGCGCATCATGACAAACACGCCTTTCTTCACCCGCGACGGCGATACATTCCATCCGACGGAAGCCGCCAACGGTCCCTGGGATCCGAAATCGCTGCACGGACGCGTCATCGTCGGCCTCGTCGGCTGCGCCATCGAGGAGCGTCATTCCGGTCCTGAATTCGTGCCGGCGCGCCTCACCGTCGACATGTTCCGGCTGCCGACCATCGACAAGCCGATCGAGGTGACGACGCGGCTGGTGCGCGACGGTCTGCGCATCCGCGTGGTCGAGGCGGAGTTTGTTTCCGGCGGCGTCAGCATGGCGCGCGCCTCCTGCCAGCTGTTGCGCCGGACGCAGAATTCCGACGGCAATGTCTGGTCGCCGCCGAACTGGGACGTGCCGAAGCCGGCTGATATTCCGCCGCCGACCGATCCGCGGCTCGGCATGCACGGCAAATGGACGACGCGGCCGATCGTCGGCCATATGGGTTCGCTCGGCCCGCGCCGGCTCTGGATGAGCGAGGTGCGCGAGCTCGTCGCGGGCGTGCCGATGACACCGTTCGTGCATGTCGCCACCGGCGCCGATTTCGCAAGCCCCTTTGCCAATGCCGGCGACAAGGGGCTCGGCTACATCAACAGCGACGTGACGATCTATCTGCACCGGCTGCCGGTGACGAACTGGATCGGCTTCGAGGTGGTGAACCATCACGCCACCGACGGTGTCGCGATCGGCGAATGCTGGCTCTACGACGAGCAGGGCGCGATCGGCACCGCGACGGTGGCCGCGCTGGCGCAGCGCAAGCCGATGGCGAATCCGTCGAAGCGGTAGGGACGCCCTCGTCGTCATTCCGGGGCGCGACGAAGTCGCGAGCCCGGAATCCATAGCCACGATCGGGAGTATGGATTCCGGGCTCGCGCCAAGAGGCGCGCCCCGGAATGACGAGAGGAGAGAGCCGTGCGCCTACCCCAGATGCCGCTTCATCTCCGGCCGCGCTTTCAGTTCGGCGCCCTGCTTTCCGACGATCTTCGCAATCCGTTCCGGCGCGAACTTCAGGTCGACGAAGGCGGGTGCAGTGTTGGCGACCTCGCGATAGCTCGCGATCCTGGCGTCGCGGAGCGTCATGATCGCCACGCCCTCGAACATCGCCCGCGCGCC
Source organism: Bradyrhizobium sp. P5_C12 (assembly GCF_054049735.1). Classification (NCBI taxonomy): domain Bacteria; kingdom Pseudomonadati; phylum Pseudomonadota; class Alphaproteobacteria; order Hyphomicrobiales; family Nitrobacteraceae; genus Bradyrhizobium; species Bradyrhizobium sp. P5_C12. The sequence goes on along the minus strand of NZ_JBFULU010000049.1, from coordinate 44,932 downwards.
GTTCGCGTCCGACAGCGTCGAGCGGTAGCTGAACGTATAGCGCGCATAGAGCGTGGTGCCGTCGGACACGGGATCATGCATGTCCCAGCGGAAATCGCTCGCGGTGCGATAGAACCAGTCGTCGATCATCGCGGCGATTTTCACACGCCCTGCGAAGACGCCGTAGAACACGTCGTGATAGACGCCGTCTTCGGTGAAGAGATCCGCGAAGGCACGGCCGTTGCGCTGCTCGACGGCATCGCAGAAGGCGCGCAGCATGGCGGTGGCGGTCATTGGCGTGGCTCCTTCCCCGTTCTCCGTCATGCCCCGCCACCGGGTCTCGCCTTCGGCGAGCCCGATGACAGGCTCCGGCGAGGCATCCAGTACGCCGCGGCCCATCGGCTCAATCACGACCGCTGGTGGAATACTGGATCGTCCGCCTTCGCGGACGATGACACCGACTGTTTAGAGACACTTCACCCGAACTCCGCCACCGCGGCAAGCATGCGGGCGATGTCCTGCGGGCGCGACAGGCGATGGTCGCCGTCCTGGATCATGGTCAGCACGACGTCGTCGGCCGGCAGGCGGTGCGTCAGCGCGAAGGCGTGCTGCCACGGCACGTCCGGATCCTGCGCGCCTTGCAGGATGCGGACGGGGCAGCCGAGATCGATGGCGCTGCCGAGCACGAGGTGGTTGCGGCCCTCCTCGATCAGGTTCCGCGTGATCGGATAGGGCGAGCCGTCGCCGTATTCGGACGGTCTCAGCCAGAAGCCCTTGGTCTCGATCTCCTGCTTCACCGCGGGCGAAAATTTCTTCCACATCAGCTCTTCGGTGAAGTCGGGCGCCGGCGCGATCAGCACCAGGCCCGCCAGCGACGCCTTCGCTTGCTGTTCTCCCTGCCGCTTGCGGATTTCGCGTGCGAGCAGCAGCGCCATCCAGCCGCCCATGGAGGAGCCGATCACGACCTGCGGGCCGTCGCAGAGGCGCTCGAACACCGTCACGCTCTCCTCGAGCCAGCGCCCGATGGTTCCGTCGGCGAAATCGCCGCCGGATTCGCCGTGGCCGGAATAGTCGAACCGCACCGCGGCGCGGCCGTGCCCGCTGGCCCAGCCGTCGAGCGCCACCGCCTTGCTGCCCTGCATGTCCGACTTGAAGCCGCCGAGCCAGAACAGGCCGGGGCCGGTTCCGGCGCGGCTGCGCACCGCGATCTTGCGTGCCGAGGGGCCCTCGCCCATTTCGATGAAGTCGAGCACGGCTTCGGAAATCGCATTGGTCATGGAACGTTTACTCGGGCTGTGCGGTTTGAGGTGTCTTGGTTTGAGCTATTTTGGCCGCTTCGGCGGCATAATCGGCTATCAACCCTGTCCTTTTGGGGCGCTTGCGGAACCGGAGCAAGGTGTCTATGTCGAGCGGCGTGCCGATGGGCGTGACCAAAATGCCTCGCATTTGAGGGTTTTCGATCGCGGTACACGCGACTTGCTTGCCGGCCAACGCTTCTTCCTTCAAACTAGCCGCTTCCTTTCACAACTTTGGAGAACCACCCATTCGCCGTCCTAATAGAGCCCCGGCCCCTGCCAGCAAAGACGGGCCGCGCATCAATGATGATATCCGCAATGCGCAGATCCAGCTGATCGATCAGACCGGCGATAACAAGGGCACGGTCGAGACCGTCGTGGCCATCCGCATGGCCCAGGAAGCTGGCATGGATCTGGTCGAGATTTCGCCGAATGTCAGCCCTCCCGTCTGCAAGATCATGGACTACGGSAAGTACAAGTATTCCGCCCAGAAGAAAGCCGCCGAGGCCCGCAAGCGGCAGAAGACCGTCGAGATCAAGGAGATCAAGCTCCGCCCGATGATCGACGATCACGATTACGACGTGAAGATGCGCGCGATGCAGCGGTTCTTCGAAGAGGGCGACAAGGTCAAGATCACGCTGCGCTATCGCGGCCGCGAAATGGCGCACCAGGAAATCGGCACCAAGCTGCTGGACAAGATCAAAAGCGACGTCGCCGAACTCGCCAAGGTCGAGCAGGACGCCAGGTTCGAGGGCCGTCAGGTCGTCATGGTGCTGGCGCCACGCTGACGCCGGTTGTTCAAGTTTGAGAGTTCAACGGCCCGTCCGGATCTCCGGCGGGCCGTTTTGGTTTGTGCAGTTTGGCGGGAACATCGCTCGCGGCGAACTCGCTGCAACCTCTCCCGCTTGCGGGAGAGGTCGGCGCGAAGCGCCGGGTGAGGGCGCTCACCTCTTGGGGGGTCCTCGCTTGCGGAGACACCCTCTCCCCAACCCTCCCCCGCAGGCGGGGGAGGGAGCGCACCGTCGTCTTGGCGCCAGCTACGACCGCGTCGCCTGCCAGGTGCCCTGGCAGCGGTCGCCGGAGATGATGCCGTTCCAGGAGCCCGCGCCCACCGCACCGGCGAGCCGGCCGCCGCCACTGGCGTGGGAGGCGCCGACCGAGACATGGACCGCGACGGCGCCAGAGCGGTTGACCAGGCCCGAGACCCGGCCGCCGCCGGCGGATGACACCCGGCTGCCCGTCACGGTGAACGGAACACTGTAACCCGAGCTGCAATTGCCGCGGGTGGTGGCGAAGGTGACGTTCCAGACGCCGTCATAGCGACCGACACGGGCGTCGGCGGTCGAGGGGATGGCGGCTGCGGCGAGCACGGCAAAGAGCGCCAGGCGGCGCGGAAAGCGGACGGAGAAACACGGGAAATCGGCCATTTGGGTCCACCTCCGGGCAGGAAATGTGGGGCGATCTCGAATAGTCGGCAAGCCCGTTGCCGCGGTTCATCGTTGCCATTTGGCTCCTGCTCTGTCATAAGCCCAGCCTTCATCGCCCGGCTGATTTAAGGGCTGCCGCGGCGGTGTCCGTGCGGGTTTCGCGCTGGTTCGCAAAACCTGAGCACAATCAACGCTCTAACGAGCATTTTAGACGGCCAGCCGCCTTCACGGGCGGCATTCTGTTGTGGCCATAGGAGAGCAAAATGCCCAAGCTGAAGACCAAATCGGGCGCTAAAAAGCGCTTCAAGGTGACTGCCACCGGCAAAGTGATGCACGCCCAGCGCGGCAAGCGTCACGGCATGATCAAGCGGACGAAGAAGCAGATCCGTCAGCTCCGCGGCACCCGCGTGCTGTTCAAGACCGACGGCGACAACGTCAAGAAGTACTTCTTGCCGAACGCCTGATCGCGTCCACGATCACTGCCACCGAGCCGCGTTCCGCGCGGCAATCCGAAAACCAAAGTCATCTCTGAAGGATATTTGTCATGTCTCGCGTCAAACGCGGTGTGACCGCCCACGCCAAGCACAAGAAAGTCTACAAGGCCGCCAAGGGCTTCTACGGCCGCCGCAAGAACACCATCCGCGCCGCCAAGCCGGCCGTCGAGAAGGCCCAGCAGTACGCCTTCCGCGACCGCAAGCGCAAGAAGCGCACCTTCCGCGCGCTCTGGATCCAGCGCCTCAATGCGGCCGTGCGTCCGTTCGGCATGACCTACAGCCGATTTATCAACGGCCTCGCCAAGTCGGGCATCACGGTCGACCGCAAGGTGCTGTCGGATCTCGCGATCAACGAGCCCGCGTCGTTCCAGGCGATCGCCGAGAAGGCCAAGGCTGCGCTGGCTGCCTGAGAGGCCGCTCGCGCCGGCTGAGCAACGCAACGCTAACGGCCGGCTCCGCCGGCCTTCAGCGCTCTTCGCGAGTAGCGCTGGGCGACCTCCGCCCGGCAGAAGGCTGTGGCCGAGAGATACATCGTGCCGGACTTGTTCCGGTATTTCCGGTCGCAGACCCGCAACTCGCGCTGAAAGCTGAGCGTCTGCGGCGGCTTCAGGGCCTTGAGAAAATCGGCCTCGCACTTCTTCTCGACCGCTGCGCCGAATTGCACATCGCCGCTGGCACCGTACGCGCAGGCTTCGAACAGCTTCATGGCGCGGTCGCAGCCCGGCGCTGCGTCGAGGGCGGCGATGATGTCGTCCATCGAATTGGATTTGGCCGGGCATTCTTCGGTCGCGGCCTGCGCCGCACCCGCCAGAAGCGCCAGGGCCAGACCGGCCAGGCATGATCGCAGACGCATCGTCCTCTCCTTCGATTTCCCGTTGGTGCCAGCCATGCCAATACGGTTCAAGTCCCCGACGGTCTCCACGCTCTAGACGGCTTGACGTTCCGGCCCGGCTGCGGCCACAACCCGGCAGCCTTTTGAAAGGATCTGACCGTGTCCGACCTCGCCAGTCTCGTCCAATCCATCCTCGCGCAGATTACCGCCGCCGGCGACGAAGCCGCGCTCGAAGCCGTCCGTGTCGCCTCCCTCGGCAAGAAGGGCTCGATCTCGGCATTGCTCGCAACGCTGGGCAAGATGTCGCCGGACGAGCGCAAGACGCAAGGGGCCGCGATCAACCAGGCCAAGGACGAGGTCACCCAGGCGCTTGCTGCACGGCGCGACGTGCTGAAATCTGCGGCGCTCGATGCGCGGCTCGCCTCCGAGACCATCGACGTCACCCTGCCGCTGCGCGATGCGCCGGCAGAGGCCGGCCGCATCCATCCGCTGAGCCAGGTCTGGGACGAGCTCACGACGATCTTCGCCGACATGGGATTTTCGGTCGCCGAAGGTCCCGACATCGAGACCGACGACTACAATTTCACCAAGCTGAATTTCCCGATCGGCCATCCCGCGCGCGAGATGCACGACACCTTCTTCTTCCATCCGAAGGAGGACGGCTCGCGCATGCTGCTCAGAACCCACACCTCGCCGGTGCAGGTGCGCACCATGCTGAGCCAGAAGCCGCCGATCCGCGTGATCTGCCCGGGCCGCACCTATCGCATCGATTCGGACGCGACCCACACCCCGCAATTCCACCAGGTCGAAGGCCTCGTGATCGACAAGCACTCGCATCTCGGCCACCTCAAATGGATCCTGCACGAGTTCTGCAAGGCGTTCTTCGAGGTCGACCACATCAACATGCGCTTCCGGCCCTCGTTCTTCCCGTTCACCGAGCCGTCGCTGGAAGTCGACATCCAGTGCCGCCGCGACAAGGGCGAGATCCGCTTCGGCGAAGGCGAGGACTGGCTCGAGATTTTGGGCTGCGGCATGGTGCACCCGAACGTGCTGCGCGCCTGCGGCATCGATCCGGACGAGTACCAGGGTTTTGCCTGGGGCATGGGCATCGACCGCATCGCCATGCTGAAATACGGCATGAGCGATCTGCGCCAGCTGTTCGACAGCGACGTCCGCTGGCTGTCCCACTACGGCTTCAAGCCGCTGGAAGTCCCGACGCTCGCGGGGGGATTGAGCACGTGAACCTGAGCGCCGTCCCAGAGCAATATCGCGGCCTGCGGTCGTTCGCCTTCGGCGACGGCCCGGCGCTCGCCGACGAGTTGCTCGATCTCGTGATCCGGGGCGTCAAGACCGCGACATGCAGCACCGAGGACGAGCCCAACACCTCGACGCCGGGCGAACGCTGGATCGTGCTGGACGGACGCGGAGAGCCACGCTGCATCATCGAATCGACCGAGGTGAGCTATCGCCGCTTCGGCGAGGTCGATGCGGCCTTTGCCTTCGACGAAGGCGAAGGTGATCGCAGTCTCGACTACTGGCGCAACGCGCATCGCAACTATTTCAGTCGGCAAGGCAAGTTTCGCGAAGACATGATGCTGATGTGCGAACGCTTCCGCCTGGTCGAGGTTTTCTAGGAACGCAAAATGAAATTCACGCTCTCCTGGCTGAAAGATCATCTCGACACCGACGAGCCGCTGGACAAGCTCGCCGACAAGCTCACCATGATCGGGCTCGAGGTCGAGAACATCGAGGACAAGGCGAAGGCCCTGAAGCCGTTCACCATCGCGAAGGTGATCTCGGCCGAGCAGCATCCGAACGCGGAGCGGCTGCGCGTCTGCATGGTCGACACCGGCGACGGTGGCGCGCCGGTGCAGGTCGTGTGCGGCGCGCCGAACGCGCGCGCTGGCCTGGTCAGCGTGTTCTCGCCGCCCGGGACCTACATTCCCGGCAAGGACATCACGCTCGGTGTCGGCACCATCCGCGGCGTCGAGAGCCGCGGCATGCTGTGCTCGGCGGCTGAGCTTCAGATCTCCAACGACCATGATGGCATCATGGAATTGCCGGCGGACGCGCCGATCGGGGCTCCTTACGCCGAATGGGCCGCGCTCGGCGATCCCGTGATCGAGATCAATCTGACGCCGAACCGGCAGGACTGCACCGGCGTGCACGGCATCGCGCGCGATCTCGCCGCCGCCGACATGGGCAAGTTCAAGGATCCGACCATCAAGGCCGTGAAGGGTGAATTCCCCTGCCCGGTGAAGGTGACGGTCGAGGACGCCACGCTGTGCCCGGGCTTCGCGCTGCGCCTGGTGCGCGGCGTCAAGAACGGCCCGTCGCCGGAATGGCTGCAAAAGCGGCTGACCGCGATTGGCTTGCGTCCGATCAATGCGCTGGTCGACATCACCAATTTCATGACGTTCGATCGCGCCCGGCCGCTGCATGTGTTCGACGCCAGGAAGGTGAGGGGCAACCTCGTCGTGCGCCGCGCCCGCGACGGCGAGAGCCTGCTCGCGCTCGACGGCCGCACCTACAACCTCGATCCCAACATCTGCGTGATCGCGGATGAGCACGGCGTCGAATCGCTCGCCGGCATCATGGGCGGCGAAGCCTCGGGCTGCGACGAGAATACCACCGACGTGCTGATCGAATCGGCGCTGTGGAACGAGATCAACATCGCCCAGACCGGGCGCAAGCTCGGCATCAACTCGGATGCGCGCTACCGCTTCGAGCGCGGCGTCGACCCGGCCTTCATGGTGCCGGGGCTGGAGCTCGCGACCAGGCTGGTGATGGAGTTGTGCGGCGGCGCGCCGTCGGAGACTATCGTGGTCGGAAAGGCCTTTGGCGACGACCGCGTGATCGATTTCCCGGTCACCGAGGTCAAGCGGCTGTCCGGCATCGAGGTGCCGCAGCCGGAGATGAAGCGCATCCTGACCCATCTCGGCTTCATGATGGCGGGCCCGGGCCCGGTGGTGAAGGTCGCGGTGCCGTCCTGGCGCTCGGACGTGCACGGCAAGGCCGACATCGTCGAGGAGATCGTGCGCATCTTCGGTATCGACAAGGTACCGATGACGCCGTTCGAACGCGGCGAGGACGCGCGCAAATCCGTGCTGACGCCGATCCAGCTCCGCACCCGCCGCGCCAGGCGCGCGCTCGCGAGCCGCGGCATGATCGAGGCGGTGACGTGGTCGTTCATCGCGAAGCCTGCGGCCGAACTGTTCGGCGGCGGCCAGCGCGAGCTCGAAGTGGCCAATCCGATCGCGTCGGACCTGTCCGACATGCGCCCGACCCTGTTGGCCGGCCTGATCGCGGCCGCGCAGGCCAATGCCGATCGCGGCCTTGGCGATGTCGCGCTGTTCGAGGTCGGCCAGGTGTTCAAGGGCGATCGCCCGCAGGATCAGTTCATGGCAGCGAGCGGCATCCGCCGCGGCTTTGCCGCCTCGGAAGGTCTCGGACGGCACTGGTCGGGCTCGGCGGCCGCCGATGTGTTCGATGCCAAGGCCGATGCGCTCGCGGTGCTGGCTGCCGCCGGCGCGCCGATGCAGGCGCTGCAAATCGTGGCCGGCGGACCGGCCTGGCTGCATCCGGGCCGCTCYGGCACCATCCAGATCGGCCCGCAGAACGTGCTCGGCACGTTCGGCGAGATGCATCCGCGCGCGCTCGAGGCGCTCGGCGCCGACGGCCCGCTGATGGTGTTCGAGGTGATCCTCGACCGCATCCCCGAGGCGAAGAAGAAGCCGACGCGCGCCAAGCCCGCGATCGAGTTGTCGGCGTTCCAGCCGGTGTCGCGCGACTTCGCCTTCATCGTCGACCGTACCGTCAAGGCCGGCGACATCGTGCGCGCCGCGCAAGGCGTCGACAAGAAGCTGATCACCGGCGTGAACGTGTTCGACGTCTATGAGGGCAAGGGCATCGATGACGACAAGAAGTCTGTCGCGATCGCGGTGACGATCCAGCCGCGCGAGAAGACGCTAACCGACCAGGAGATCGAGGCCGTGGCCGCGAAAATCGTGGCCGAGGTGACGAAGAAGACCGGCGGCACGCTGAGGGCATGATGCCGAAAAGCGTGCAGCGGTTTCCGGATCACGTCATGCTCCAGAAACAATAGAGCATGACGCCTACTGACTTTCTCCCGAAGGACGTCAGCCTCACCATTGCGATGGCGCTCTGCGCCGTCGCTTTCATCTCGGGCGCCGCGCGCGGCTTCTCGGGCTTCGGCTCGGCGCTGATCTTCATGCCGCTGGCGAGCAGTATCGCGGCGCCGCGGCTGGTCGCAGCGCTGCTGCTCGTCATCGATTTCGTTGCGGCCGCGCCGCTCTTGCCGGATGCATGGCGGAAGGCGGACCGCAATGCCACTGCCGTGATCGTGCTGGGCGCGCTGGTCGGCGTGCCCGTCGGCACCTATTTCCTCAGCGTGCTCGAACCGGTCACCACGCGCTGGATCATCTCCTGCTTCGTCGCCGCGCTGCTGCTCTTGCTGCTGTCGGGCTGGCGCTATCGCGGCAAGGACCACGCCTGGCTCTCGGTCGGGATCGGCGGCCTCTCGGGCTTCTGTAGCGGGCTGGCGCAAACCGGCGGCCCGCCGATCGTCGGCTACTGGCTCGGCCGCCCGATCGCCCCGATCGTGGCGCGCGCCAACATCCTGCTGTTCTTCGGCGCGTCGGATTTCTTCTCGATGGTCAGCTACGCGACGACAGGCCTGATCTCACGCGAATCGCTGGTGCTGTCGCTGATCGTCGGCCCGGTCTACGCCATCGGCGTCGCGTTCGGTGCCTCGCTGTTCGGCCGCGCCAGCGAGACGGTGTTCCGCGGCATCTGCTATGTGCTGATTGCGATTGCGGTGATCGCCGGGCTGCCGCTGCTGGATGGGATTTTGCGATAACTCCCTCCGAGTCGTCCTGGCGAAAGCCAGGACCCATTACCCCGGTCAGCTTTTGTAGCGCGAGCTGATCACCACGAGTCTTCGCCAAACCACTCCCTGTGGTTATGGGTCCCGGCCTTCGCCGGGACGACAAGTGAGTTTGTCGCCGCTCAATTGCCCTACAGCCGCGGCGTCCGGCGCTTCTTCGTCGATTGCGTCGGCACATCGGCCGGCTCGTCCCTGAGTGCGCCGATCTTGCGGAGCGCGGCCTCCGCGGCGCGCTCGCCGCTTTCCCAGGCGCCGTCGACGGTGCCCCAAAGCGTGTCGTGCGCTGCCTCGCCCGCGAGGAACATGCAGCCGATCGGCTCGGCCAGAATTCTTCGCGAGAGCTGGCCGCCGGGCGAGGCCGCCGACATCGCGCCCATCACGAACGGCGAGGCGTTCCAGCGCGTGGCGCTGGTCTTCTGCACGGTCGCCGCCGCCTCGCTGCCGAACAGCTTTGTGATCCATTCCCTGGCGAAGGCGATCATGGCTTTTTCGCCCTGCTCCGAGAGATCGCGGCCGAACGAGCCGCCGACATCGATCGAGCACAGCGAGGAGCCGCCGATATTGGCGAACATCAGCGCCGTGCGCGTCGAATTGCTCTGCTCGATCAGGATGTCGTCGCGCGACAGTCCGAGCGGATTGCCCGGCAGCTGCAGCACGATGTGATCGTAGCTGCCGAGCGTGAGCTTTGCGGCGGCATCGAGCGTGCGCTTCGGGATGTCGGGCGCGAACTTGATCGCGCCCGCGGTCAGCACATTGGTCGAGACCGTGATGATGGCGGCGCGCGCGGCGATCTTGCCGGACGGCGTCTCCACGCTGACGTCGCGATTGCTCCAGGCGATGCGGCTCGCCGGCGTCGCCAGCGCGACCGGCGCCTGCTCGCCGAGCTTGCTGATCAGCGTGCCGAGGCCCTGGCGGCAGGCGATCGCGGCATTGCGGTCCTGCGCGCGGGCCTTGTCGATCGCCGACAGCTCCTTCAGGTCCTTGCCGGCAAAGCTCGCACCCAGCACGAACTCGGCCGCGCCCGCCCAATCGCCGAGATCCTTCGGCAGCACCGCGGCGCAGGATGTATCGAGCTTGCCGCGCGCGGCTTCGTCGATGGCGCGGTTGGCACGCACCAGCGCCGCCAGAAATTCCTCGGTCTCGCCGGCGCGCGCATTGCGGCGACCGATGCGCATCCTCTGGCCCGACGGCGCCGGCAGCACGTCGAGCCCGGCGCTGCGCGCCAGCCGGATCATCGGATTGGTCTCGGGATTGTGCATCCAGCGCGCGCCGCGATCGAACGGCACGTCGAACGTCGTCGCATCCGTGATGCAGCGGCCGCCGATCTGCGATGCCGCTTCCACCACCACGACCTTGCGATTGGCCGCCATGACGCGCCGCGCCGCGGCAATCCCGGCCGCGCCTGCGCCGATCACGACAATGTCAGCCTCGCGCGGCAGGGGTGCGGCCGTTGCGCGCAGGACCGGCGCTGCGGCAAGGGCTGCCGACGCCGATAGGAAGCTGCGGCGCGTGATTGTCATGTCATGGTTTCCGGGGACTTGCGGCGAACGGGAACAGCTAGCGAACCTTGCCGCATCCGATGTTGCGCGGCAACTATCATGGTGAATCAATCGTGCTTGACCTCACGGGGCTATGAACTGAATTGCAACACGTTTCGACCATGGTAGAGAAGGAAAAAACAAGGCCGGAAAAGGCCATGGGGAGTTCGACATGGGGACCGTCCTAGACTCAGTCGGCAAGCTGATTGCCGCGTACCTCTCGAAGGAGGTGCCGGGCTATGAGCCGTTCACGCCGAGCGATCCGGAGCATCTGCGCGGCATCATCGAGCCCGGCGACGTGCTGCTGGTCGAGGGCAACAACCGCATTTCCGGCATCATCAAATACCTGACGCAGTCGACCTGGTCGCACGCCGCGCTCTATGTCGGGCCGATCGAGGGGGCGGAAGAGCCCAATGGCGAGCAGCACGTGCTGATAGAGGCCAATATCGGCGAAGGCGTCACCTCCGCGCCGCTATCGAAATATTTCCCCTATCACACCCGCGTCTGCCGCCCGGTCGGGCTGTCCCACGAGGACCGCACCACGGTCTGCCGCTATGCGATCAACCGCATCGGCTTCGGCTACGACACCAAGAACATCGTCGATTTGATGCGCTTCCTGTTTCCGCTGCCGATCCCGCAGCGCTGGCGGCGGCGCATGATCGCGATCGGCTCGGGCGATCCCACCAAGATCATCTGCTCGGCGCTGATCGCGCAGGCCTTCGACGCCGTACGCTATCCGATCCTGCCGAAGATCACCAAGGCCGGCAGCCGCGCCGCCCGCCGCGAGATCCTGCACATCCGCGATTCCTCGCTCTACATGCCCCGCGACTTCGACATCTCGCCCTATTTCGAAGTCGTCAAACCCACCATCGTGCACGGGTTCGACTACACCGCCCTGCACTGGGCCGACAAGCAAAAGCCGCTCGAGGAGGTAGCCGGCACGTTCGGTGTGTTTCCAGAAGCGATCAGTGCGCCGCCGCTCGTTCCTGAAGCGATTGACGAAGAGGCGCCGGTTCCGGCTGAAGAAGTGATCGGGCAGCCCGCCGAGATGGTCGAACGCGTTACCATCTCGGAGCATTTCCTGCTGCTGAAGAAGATCGCGATGTACCGCCCGCGCCGACGGGCACGCACGCGCGAGAGGGCGGCGTAACTCCGCCGTCGTCCCGGCGAAGGCCGGGACCCATACCGCGTGATTTATCGATTGCAGGCGGTAGTCGTACCGAACCACGAGTCTTCGCCAAACTCCTCCCTGGGGTTATGGGTCCCGGCCTTCGCCGGGACGACGTGGAGGGGGATCGTGTGCGCCCCCAATGGCCGAGCGTGCGAGCCTACCGCTCCGCCCGTCCGATCACCGCCATCAGCTCCGCGATCTTCTCGCGCTGGTCGGCCTTGTCGCCGCTTGCGATCGCGTGCTCGACGCAATGGGCGACGTGGTCCTTCAGGACCTCCTCCTCGACCCGGCGCAGCGCGGCACGCACCGCCGAGATCTGCGTCACGATGTCGATGCAGTAACGGTCTTCCTCGACCATTTTCGAGAGGCCACGAACCTGGCCCTCGATCCGGCCGAGCCGTTTTCCGACAGATGCCTTGATGTCCTTGCGCATGCCGTCTATATACCCCTACCGGGTATGGGTTGCAAGGACCAAGCGCAAGGCCGGAGCATGGCAATGAACGACGCCGAACACGAGCACCATCACGACGCGAACGGTCACACCGGATGCGGCTGTTCGAGCAAGGCCGCGACGCCGCCGAGCGACAAGCCTGCGGCAGCCTCATGCTGCGGCGGACACGGCGATCATGCCGGCCACGCCCATCATCACACCCATGACCACGGCGCCGCAGCGACGAAGGTGCACGACCCCGTCTGCGGCATGACGGTCGACCCGGCGACATCCAAGCATCACTTCGACCACCACGGCGAGACCTTCCATTTCTGCTCGGCCGGATGCCGCACGAAATTTTCCGGCGATCCCGCAAAATACCTCGCCAAGAAAAACGAAGAGCAGAAGGCGCCCGAGCCCGAGATGCCGGCGGGCACCATCTACACCTGCCCGATGCATCCGCAGATCCGCCAGGTCGGACCCGGCACCTGCCCGATCTGCGGCATGGCGCTGGAGCCGGAGGTCGCGAGCCTCGAGACCGGCCCCAACCCCGAGCTCGCCGACATGACGCGGCGGTTCTGGATCGGCGGCGTGCTGTCGGTGCCGCCGGTCGTGCTCGAAATGGGCGGCCATCTCGCCGGACCGCACAACTGGATCGATGCGGCGCTGTCGAACTGGATCCAGCTCGTCTTCGCCACGCCCGTGGTGCTGTGGGCCGGCTGGCCGTTCTTCGTGCGCGGCTGGCAGTCGCTGGTGACGCGCAACCTCAACATGTTCACGCTGATCGCGATGGGCACCGGCGTCGCCTATGTCTACAGCATCATCGGCACGCTCGCGCCGCAGATATTCCCTGCGACCTTCCGCGGCCATGACGGCGCCGTTGCCGTCTATTTCGAGCCTGCCGCGGTCATCACCGTGCTGGTGCTGCTCGGCCAGGTGCTGGAGCTGCGCGCCCGCGATGCGACGTCCGGCGCGATCAAGGCGCTGTTGCAGCTCGCGCCGAAGACTGCGCGCCGCGTCGAGCCTGATGGTAGCGAGCACGAGGTCGAGATCGACGCACTTCATGCCGGCGAGCACTTGCGCGTCCGCCCCGGCGAAAAAGTGCCGGTCGACGGCGTCATTCTGGAGGGCCGTTCCTCGCTCGACGAATCCCTCGTCACCGGCGAATCCATGCCGGTCACCAAGGAGATCGGTGCGAAGGTGATCGCCGGCACGCTCAACCAGTCGGGCAGCTTCATCATGCGTGCCGACAAGGTCGGGCGCGAGACGCTGCTGTCGCAGATCGTGCAGATGGTCGCGGACGCGCAGCGCTCGCGCGCGCCGATCCAGCGCCTCGCCGACCAGGTCGCGGGCTGGTTCGTACCGATGGTCATCGTCGTTGCCGTCGCCGCATTTGCGGCCTGGGCCTGGTTCGGACCGGAGCCGCGGCTCGCCTTCGGCCTCGTCGCCGCCGTCAGCGTGCTGATCATCGCCTGTCCCTGTGCGCTGGGGTTGGCGACCCCGATGTCGATCATGGTCGGCGTCGGCCGCGGCGCGCAGGCCGGCGTCCTGATCAAGAATGCCGAAGCGCTGGAGCGGCTGGAGAAGATCGACACGCTCGTGGTCGACAAGACCGGCACGCTGACCGAGGGCAAGCCCAAGGTGGTGGCGATCGTCGCTTCGGCCGGCTTTGCCGAGGATGACATCCTCCGCATTGCAGCCAGCGTCGAGCGCGCCAGCGAGCATCCCCTGGCCGATGCCATCGTGCGCGCGGCGAAGGAGAAGCAGCTCGCCCTCGGCCAGGTCGAGCAGTTCGATTCCCCGACCGGCAAGGGTGCGACCGGGAAGGTCGACGGCAAGACCATCGTGCTCGGCAATGCCAGATATTTCGCCTCGATCGGCATCGACACCAAGGCGCTCGACGCCGAGGCCGAGCGCCTGCGCGGCGACGGCGCCACTGTCATCAACATGGCCGTCGATGGCACGCTCGCGGGCCTGTTTGCGATCGCCGATCCGGTCAAGGCCTCGACACCGGAGGCGCTGAAGGCGCTCGCCACCGAGGGCATCAAGGTGATCATGCTGACCGGCGACAACCGCACGACGGCGCAAGCCGTCGCGCGTCGGCTCGGCATCACCGAGGTGGAAGCCGAGGTGCTGCCGGACCAGAAGAGCGCGGTGGTGACGAAACTGCAAAAGGCCGGCCGCAGCGTCGCGATGGCCGGCGACGGCGTCAACGACGCACCGGCGCTGGCTGCGGCCGAAGTCGGCATCGCCATGGGCACCGGCACCGACGTCGCGATGGAAAGCGCCGGCATCACCCTGCTCAAGGGCGACCTTGTCGGCATCGTGCGTGCGCGAAAGCTGTCGCAGGCGACCATGAGCAATATCCGCCAGAACCTGTTCTTCGCCTTCATCTACAACGCCGCCGGCATTCCGATCGCGGCCGGCATCCTCTATCCGGCGTTCGGCATCCTGCTGTCGCCGATCATCGCGGCGGCGGCGATGGCGCTGTCCTCGGTGAGCGTGGTCGGAAATGCGTTGCGGCTGCGCGCGACGCGGCTGTGAGATGAAGGTGCGCTCCCTCGCCCCGCTTGCGGGAAGACGCTACAAAGGCGTCGTAGCCCGGATGGAGCGAAGCGCAATCCGGGGTCTGTCCTCATAACGAGGCTGTCCCGGATTTCGCTTCGCTCCATCCGGGCTACGGACCGCGGACACGCGCGAGGGAGCATCTTGATGCAGCGAATTACGATCACGATCGAGGACGATCTGCTGGCGGAGATCGACGCCGCGGCGGAGGCCCGCGGCTACCAGAACCGCTCCGAGATCATCCGCGATCTCGCGCGCGCCGGCCTGCAACAGTCGACCGAGGACACCGCGCAGACCGGGCCCTGTGTCGCCGGCCTCGTCTATGTCTACGACCACGCCGCGCGCGATCTCTCAAAGCGCCTGGTGCAGGAATTCCACGGCCACCACGACCTGGCGCTGGCGACGCTGCACGTCCATCTCGACGACAACAACTGCATGGAGATGACGGCGCTGCGCGGCGCGGCCGACGAGGTCAGGCATTTCGCCGACCACATCATCGCCGAACGCGGCGTGCGCTACGGCCGCGTGGTGATGATCCCGACCGGCGAAGGCAAGCAGGCGAAGGCGCGAAAGCACGGGCAAAGGCATGAGTAGGTCTGCCGCATAGACGGTGCGTTCCCCTCTCCCCTTGTGGGAGAGGGTGGCTCGCCGCGAAGCGGCGAGACGGGTGAGGGGTATGCCTCCGCGACCACTCCTCTTCGAGCTCGCGGAGAGAGACCCCTCATCCGGCGCGTCGCGCCACCTTCTCCCACAAGGGGAGAAGGGAAGAAAGACATCACGCCGCCTTCGCCGCCGCTCCGCCGGGCAACCCCGCTCGCGCGAGGCCGCCGTACAGCGGCTCGTTCGGCATCGCCTCGCGCAGGATCTTGCGCACGGCGATCAGCCGCTCCAGGTCGATGCCGGTGGCAAAACCCTTGCTCTCGCACAGGAACACGAGGTCCTCGAACACGACATTGCCGGTCGCACCGGGCGCGAACGGGCAGCCGCCGAGACCGCCGAGCGAGCCATCGAGGATACGCACACCTTCGTCCAGCGCGGCCGCAGCGTTCGCGATACCCATGCCGCGGGTATCATGGAGATGGATGCAGATCGGCTTCGAGCCCGCGAGCCTGACCGCGGCGCGCGTCAGGTCGGCCACCTGCTTCGGGCCGGCATAACCGACCGTGTCGGCGATCGCGACGAAATCGACGCCGGCTTCAAGGCATTTGTCGACCAGACGAAGCACCTCGACAGGATCGACCGCGCCGGTGATCGAGCAGCCCAGCGCCATCGAGATCGCGGCGTTCACCAGCGGCTTGTGGGGGCTGGCGTCACGCATGTCGCAGAGACGTTTCACATTGGCGATCGCGGATTCGCGCGAGCGGTGCGCATTGGCCTGGCTGTGCTCTTCCGTCGCCGAAACCACCGAGGCGATCTCGCCGACGCCGGACTCCAGCGCCTCGTTCACCCCGCGCTCGTTGAGCGCGAGCGCAATGCCGTGCGCGCCGGGCAATCCGGCGACGGTCGCGACGATGTCGCGGACATCGACGAATTGCGGAAAGGTCGTTGCCGGCAGGAACGAGCCGACCTCGAAATGCCGCACGCCGGCGGCATATTCATCGCGCACCCAGCGCTGCTTGGCCTCGGTGGACGGAATTTTTTTCACGAGCTGGAGCCCGTCGCGCAGGCCGACCTCGCGCAGGCTGACGCGGTCGGCCGGGTAAATCTCCTCAATCCTGCTCATGTGCGCCTCCCTGCGGCTTTGGACGTGACGTCGTTGTCGATCTCGGCGCGAACGGCCGCGGTGTCGGCGCCGAGCGGCGCCACCTTCAGGCCCTCGCCGATGTTGCTGCCGTTCCACTCGATCGGCAGCGCCGGCACGCGGAACGGTTTTCCGTCGGCGTTGACATTGTTGACGAGCCCGCCCGGCCGCAGCACATGCGGGTCGGTCAGGAGATCCTCGGGCCTGTTGATCGGCGAAAAGCAGATGTTGAGTGCATCGAGCCTTTGCGACAGTTTTGCCACGTCCCACTGCCTGATGACCTCGGCGACGCGCGGAATGATCCGCCCGCGTGCCAGGATGCGATCGGTCGTGGTGCGAAGCGCGGGATCATCGAGAAATTCAGTCAAGCCAAATTCCCGGCAAAAGCTCTGCCAGTGGCCCTCGGTCACGACGCCGATGAAGATGCGCGCGCCGCCGGCAGCGTCAAAAATGTCGTAGATCGGCCAGGCATGCTCGCGCTCCGGCATCGAGCGCGGCTTGTTGCCGGTCATCTCATATTCGACCATGTGCTGGGCGACCAGGAACAGGCAGTTCTCGAACAGGCCGATGCGGATGTCGGCGCCGTCGCGCTTGCCCCCGCGCTTCTGATACAGCGCCGCCAGGATCGCGATCACGCCGAACATGCCGCCCATGATGTCGTTGGCGGACGAGCCGACGCGCTGCGGCTTCTCGCGGGTGCCGGTCATGGCGGCAAGGCCCGACATCATCTGCACGACCTCGTCGAGCGCCGGGCGGTGCTCGTAGGGGCCCGACAGAAAGCCCTTGTGGCCGGCGACGATCAGATGTGGATGCCGCCGGCGCAATTCGTCCGCGCCGAGCCCCTGCTTGTCGAGCTGGCCATCGCGAAAATTCTCCAGGAACACATCGGCCGTCTCCAGCAGCCGGTGCATGGTGTCGCGATCCTCAGGCTGCTCGAAATCCAGCACCACGCTGCGCTTGCCGCGGTTGAACAGCGGAAAGAACGCCGTCCCCATGCCGCCGAGGGTCCGGGTCTTGTCGCCCGCCGGCGGTTCGACCTTGATCACCTCCGCGCCCAATTGCGCGAGGATCATGCCGCAGGTCGGGCCCATGACCATGTGGGTCATCTCGACGACGCGCACGCCTGCAAGCGGCAGTCCGGTCTCGGCCATGCGTGTCTCCCTGTTCGTCCATCACGAAGACTAGGCCTTCCCAAGCCTTCTGAAAAATATAATCTATCGAAGATTACCTTCACGATTATAGAACGCTTCGCCGTCATGGATTCACGCCAGCTCCGTTATTTCATCGCCGTGTACGAGCAGCGGAACCTGTCGCGCGCAGCCGACCAGGTGAACGTCGCGCAGTCCGCGCTGAGCCATCACATCTCGAACCTGGAGGCCGAGTTCGCAACGCCCCTGTTCGAGCGCAAGTCGCGCGGCATGGAACCGACCGCGGCCGGCGAACGGCTCTATGAGCACGCCCGCATCATCCTGCGCGCGATGGCGGAAGCCGAGACCGAAGTGCGCGAGGGCGCTCGCGTCATTGCCGGCGATATCTCCATCGGCATGGCAAATTCCGGCGTCAAGGCGATCGGCGTGCAGCTGATGCGGACGGTGCTCACCAAATATCCCAAGCTCAAGCTGTCGCTCACCGAGAGCCTGTCCGGCGCGACGCTGATGCACCTGATGATCTCCAATGTCGATTTGGCGCTGGTCTACAATCCGCCGTCGGAGAAGGAGCTGATCACGGAGCCGGTGCTCGAAGAGGAGATGTTCCTCGTCGGCATTCCAAAACTGGTCGGCAAGGGCAAGGCGCCGATCCGCTTCGAGGAGCTGAACCGGCTGCCGCTGATCCTGCTTCGCTACGGTCTCGGCCTGTCCTCGCGCGCGTTGCTGGACGATCCGGTCCTGCTCAAGCGGCTGGAAGGCGGCGCGATCCTGCACGCCAACTCGATCACCGGCATGACCGGCGCGCTGGTGGAAGGGCTGGGCTGCACCATCGCGACAAAGCTGTTCGCGCGGGAGGAGCTGGCGGCGGGCCGCCTGATCGCACGCAAGGTGATCGAGCCGAAGCTGACCCGCACGCTCTATCTCTGCCGCCTGCGCAACCGCCCGATGACCTATGCCATGGAGGAGATGCGCCGCCTGATGCTGGCGCTGATCGCCGAGCAGGTGCGCGAAGGCAACTGGCAAGCGGAGCTGCTGAGCTGAGGCACGGCCAATTCCTCCGGCGTCATGGCCGGGCTTGTCCCGGCCATCCACGCTTTGCCACACCGCACCAAGAACGTGGATGCCCGGGACAAGCCCGGGCATGACGACCTCTCGAACTGGCGATCTGCGGTTGCTCTAACGCAAGCCCAGGGAGAGGCGAACGAACCACGAGTTCGAACTTATCGAACGCTTCCATCGATATGTTCGTCTGGATTTCTGGCTCGCAGCGGCCAACATGGCCGCGATCCGGCAGAGCTTCAGCAAGAAAGCCGCCGGGAACCAGAGCCGCACGCAGCCGCGCGCTCTTCCGGGGAGGATTTCATGAGCGTTGTCGGCATCGACACTGGCTTTGAGCTCGGCACCACGTCCGCGGGGCCCGACGAGATCTCGCGGCGGCTGGAGGCAATGCCGGCAACGCGTTACGTCTGGAAGCTCGTCATCCTGCTTTCGCTCGGCGGCTGTTTCGAGATCTATGACCTGTTCCTGACCGGCTATATCGCGCCGGGCCTGAGCCGCAGCGGGCTCCTGACCACGACGACGCAGGGCTTTTTTGGTTTCTCAGGCATCGGGGCCTTCGTCGCCGCGACGTTTGCCGGGCTGTTCGTCGGCACCTTCTTCCTCGGGTTTCTGGCCGACCGCTTCGGGCGGCGCGCCATCTTCACCTATGCGCTGCTCGGCTACACCGCGGCGTCCGTGATCATGGCCTGCCAGACCTCCTCCGAAGGCCTGCTGTTCTGGCGCTTCCTCGCCGGCATCGGCATCGGCGTCGAGGTCATCACCATCGACGCCTATATCACCGAGCTGGTGCCGAGCCGGATACGCGGCCGCGCCTTTGCGGTGAACCAGTCGATCATGTTCGTCGCCGTGCCCGTCGTCGCCTTTCTCGCCTGGTGGCTGGTGCCGCTCGCGCCCTACGGCATCGACGGCTGGCGCTGGGTGGTGCTGATTGGTGCTGGCGCCAGCATGATCATCTGGGTGCTGCGGCTGTTCCTGCCTGAGAGCCCGCTCTGGCTGGCGCGGCATGGCCGCACCGAGGAGGCGTTTCGCATCCTGGCAACGCTGGAAGGTGCAGGCCAACGTCCGCCGGCAGGACTCGCGCCTGCGCTCGCGCGACCGGCGATGCCCCCTGCAGCACGCGTCGGCTTCGCCGATCTGTTCCGGCCGCCCTACCTGTCGCTCGTCATCCTCTTCATGGTGTTCAACCTCTGCCAGGCATTCGGCTTCTACGGCTTCGCCAATTGGGTGCCGACGCTGCTGGTCGAGAAGGGCATCAATGTCACCAAGAGCCTACAATATGCCTTCATCGTCGCCTTCGCCTATCCGATCGCGCCGCTGCTGGCCTCGAGCTTTGCCGACAAATTCGAGCGCCGCTGGATCATCACCGGTGCGTGCGTGGCCATCATCGCCTTCGGCATGGCGTTCGCGCAATTGACCGAGCCTGCGCTGCTGATCGTCTGCGGCGTGCTGCTGACGGCCTGCAACACCACGATGTCCTACGCCTATCACGCCTATCAGACCGAAGTGTTTCCGACGCAGATCCGGGCACGGGCCTCCGGCCTCGTCTATTCGATGAGCCGGCTCAGCGCGACATTCTCGGGCTTCATCGTCGCCTATATGCTGAAGGAAGCCGGCGTCACCGGCGTGTTCGGCCTGATCACCGCGGCGATGCTGATCGTCGTGGTGTCGATGGCGCTGTTCGGGCCCAATGTGCGCGGCAAGCCGCTGGACGCGGTGTAGATCGCCGCCCGGATCCACGGGGGATCTGGCCGCTGGAGCACGGCCTGTCGTGCCGTCACCTGCTGGGCCATCATCGTGGCGGAGCCTAGAGCCATTTCCGTTCCGATAGAATCGGAACGGGGCTCTAGATTCTTGTTTTGACGCGTTTTCTTTACGCGAACCGGTATCCACTTCGCTCGAAAACGCTCTAAAGCCGCAGGCCGGACAGGGTCACTTGCCGAAGCGGCTTGGGGTGTCTACCTCTCGCGGGTGGTTTTCGTGAAAGGTACCCCCATGCTGGATGCCGCCGTAAAGGCGCTGTCGCAAATGATCTCGCCGCCGATGCGCTCGATCCTGTGGCGATCGATCGGCGCTGCCCTGGTGCTGATCACCGTGCTGGCGATCGGGTTGCAGCGGCTGCTCAGCTGGTTTGCGACCTATGGCGAAGTCTGGCTCGAAGGCCTGCTCGGGCCGGGCTGGCACACATCGCTCGGGGTTCTGGCCTGGATCGTCTCGATCGCGGCGGGCCTGGGCGTCGTGTTCGGCGCCGTGTTCCTGATGCCCGCGATCACCTCGCTGGTGGCGAGCCTGTTCGTCGACGACGTCGCCGACCATGTCGAGCGCGAGCATTATCCGGCCGAGCGTCCCGGCGTTGCGCTGCCCTTCAGCCAGGCGATCTACGAGGGCGTCAAGACTGCATTGCTGACCATCCTGGTCTATCTGATCGCGCTGCCCTTCGTGTTGCTGGCCGGCGCCGGCTTCCTGATCTTCTTCCTCGCCACCGCCTGGCTGCTGGGCCGCGAATATTTCGAGCTCGCCGCGATGCGCTTCCGATCGCCGGAGGAGGCCAAGGCGATGCGGCGCGACAATGCCGCGACCGTCTTCACCGCCGGCCTGATCATCGCGGCCTTCGTCTCGATCCCGATCGTCAATCTGGCGACGCCGATCTTCGGCATGGCCTTCATGGTCCACATGCACAAGCGCCTGTCCGGACCGCGGCCCGAGCTGATCGAGCCGGCGCGGCAGATGCGGTAGAGCCAATTACGCTACCGGCACCCCGCATTTGCGCAACAGCATCTTGGCGAAGCCGAACGGCGCGGGCGTGAACGGGCCCGGCGGCGCGCGGGTGATCAGCGCGATGCAGCCGAGCGCGACCATCGCCAGCCAGAAGCACAGCCAGAAGCCGTCGATATAGGCGAGCACATTGGCCTCGCGCTGCACGAAGCTTGCGAGCGTTCCCACCGCGCGCGCCGGCGCCGAGCCGGCGCCATGGGCCGCGAAGTGATCGGCAAGCTGCTTCAGAATCCGCACCACGTCGACGTCACCGACCGTCAGGTTCTGGCCGAGATAAAAGGAATGGACCTGCTCGCGGACGCGCAGCCACGTCCCCATCAGCGCCACGCCGATCTCGGCGCCGCCGAGCCGCATGATCTGGATATAGGCGGCAAAGGCCGTGGCCCGGCTGGGGTCGGAGTTCGACACCGCCAGGATGATGATCGGCAGCAGCGTCAGCGACTGGCCGACCGATTGCAGCAGCACGATGCCGATAAAGTCCTCGCGCGCCCAGTCGTGGGTGAGCTGGGTGCCCCAAAGATTGGCGGCGGCGAAGCAGGAAAATCCCAGTATCACCACCACGCGCGCGTCGAAGTGCCGGAGCATATAGATCGAGATCGGCACCAGCACGAACATCGGCAGCGCGCCATAGGTGAACAGCAACAGGCCGCTCTGTTCCGGCCTGAGCAGGCCGATATTGCCGAGGAAGTTCGGCACCAGCGATGAGTTGGAGAGGCTGGTCAGCGTGTAGAGCAGGATCACCACCAGCGACAGGCCGATATTGCGCGAGAACAGGACGTTCACATGCGCCCAGGGCTGGCGAGCCAGCACCTCGTTGATGACGAAGGCCACGAACAAAACACCACCACCGACAAGCAGCGCCATCACCGTGCCGGAGCCGAGCCAGTCCAGCCGATTGCCCTGGTCGAGGCCGGCATAGATCATCGAGACGGCGGCGCCGAGCAACAGCATGCCGCCCCAATCGGCCTCGCGCAGYAGGACGCGGTTAACCGGCTCGTTCGGCGTGCCCAGATAGACCATCAGGCCCATCAAGGGCGCGATCACGACGCCCTGCCAATACAGCCATTGCCAGCCGAGATGATCGACATAGAAGCCGACCAGTGATGACGAGGTGTCGAGCGCGAAGCCGACGCGGATCGAATAGATCGCGATCGCCGGTAGCCACCAGCGGATCGGCAGATTGCGGAACACGATCATCAAGGTCGCCGGCACGAAGGTACCGAGCAACAACCCGTGCACGACGCTGAGCGCGATCAGTGTCGGATAATCGCGCACGAACGGAATCGTCAGAGAGACCGCGGCATAGACGAGGCTAGGGATACCAAGCACACGCCGCAGGCCGAACACGGTCGCAAGCCAAGCCACCGCGGGCGCGATGAAGATTTGCGAGCCGATGCCGGCCGTGGACAGCCAGGCGCCTTCGTCGAATGAGAGCGAGAACGCGCCGCGCAGGTCGGGCAGGCCGACGGTGGTCAGCCGGCTGTCGAAATTGGCGAGGAACGAGCCAAGCAGCACGGCGGCCACGGCAAACAGCGGCTGCGGCGCGATGCCGCCGCGCGAGACCGGCCCGCGGCTGGCGTCGTCATTTTCCGCCATTCGCGCCCTTCGTGTCGATGCCGGTGACGACCGACATGCCCGGTACGAGCCGCGCCAGCAGCGGCTGGTTGTCGTCGAACTGGATGCGCACGGGGATACGCTGCACCACCTTGGTGAAATTGCCGGTCGCATTGTCCGGCGGCAGCAGCGCGACCTGCGCACCCGTCGCCGGCGCGATGCGCTCGACCCGGCCGCGCAGCTTCTCGCGCGGAAAACTGTCTACGGTGATCTCGACCGGCTGGCCCGGTGCGACATGCGTGAGCTGGGTCTCCTTGTAGTTCGCGATCACATAGACCTTTGGCAGCGGCACCACATTGATGAGGTTGGTGCCGATGTTGACGTAGTCGCCGGGCTGCACCTGGCGCTCGCCGACGACGCCGTCGAACGGCGCGGTGATCCTGGTGTAACCGAGCTTGAGCTTGGCGCTCGCCAGCGTAGCCTTGGTGGCGTCGAGATCGGCGGCGCGCTGCTTCCTGGTGCCTTGCAGGACCTCGAGCTGATGCTGCTGGGCGGCGATCACGGCGCGGCTGGCGCGCACGTCGGCCTGCGCCTTGGCGTAGCTAGCGACCGCCTGCTCGAAGCGTTGCCGCGTGCCGGATTCGGTCTGCGACAGCGATTGCTGGCGCTCCTGCTCCTGCCGCGCCTCGACCTCGATCGCTTCGGCCGACAGCCGCGCGGCCTCGGCCTGCGCAATCGTCGCATATTGCAGCTCGACCTGGTTGGCGAGATTGTCGAGCACGGCTTGCGCAGCCGCAACCGCGGCTTCGGACTGTGCGACCTGCGCCTCGTAATCGGCGGGGTCGATCTGGATCAGGAGATCGCCGGCCTTCACCCGCTGGAAATCGGTCACCGCGACAGTCAGCACTTCGCCGGAGACGCGGCTCGCAAGCCGCGTCAGCTCGGCGCGCACATAGGCGTCATTGGTGGTCTGAATCACCGCATTGCCGACCCATTCGTCGAAGCGCAGCGTCGCCAGCGCGACGAAGGCGAGCGCGACAATCACCGCAAACAGCGGGATCGCGAGCCGGCTCCAGAGCGAACTGGCGGGCGGTTGTGCCGGCTTGGGCGGCGCGGCCGGTGCGGCAGGAGCGACGGCCGGCGGCGACGAAACTTGCTCTTGTTGACTCACGGATGACCCCAGAACCGGCTTTGCTCGAACATAGATCTCACCATCGTCATTCCGGGGCGGTCCGAAGGACCGGACCCGGAATGACTCGATTGTCGCTCAGACCGTCTTCTCCGGCCACCGGCAGAGATCGTTGATCAGGCATACCTCGCAGCGCGGCTTGCGCGCGAGGCAGGTGTAGCGGCCATGCAGGATCAGCCAATGATGCGCATGCAGCATGAACTCGGACGGGATCACCTTTTCGAGACCGAGCTCGACCTCGAGCGGCGTCTTGCCCGGCGCAAGCCCGGTGCGGTTGCCGACCCGGAAGACATGCGTGTCGACCGCCATGGTGTGCTCGCCAAAGGCCATGTTGAGCACGACATTGGCGGTCTTGCGCCCGGCGCCGGGCAATGACTCGATCTCCGCGCGCGTGCGCGGCACCTCGCCGCCGAACTCGCTGAGCAGCTTGGCCGACAGCCCGATCACGTTCTTCGCCTTGGTGCGGTAGAGCCCAATGGTCTTGATGTACTCGCGCAAGCGCTCCTCGCCGAGATCGAGCATCTTCTGCGGGGTGTCTGCGACCTCGAACAATGCGCGCGTGGCCTTGTTGACGCCGGCGTCGGTGGCCTGTGCCGACAGCACCACCGCAACCAGCAGCGTGAACGGATTGACGTGCTCGAGCTCCCCCTTCGGCTCCGGATTGGCCTTGCGGAAACGGCTGAAGACCTCATGGATCTCGGCTGGCGTCCAGGGTTTTGCAGGCTTGGATTTTGCGGGCTTGGGTTTTGTGGCCTTGATCAATGTCTTCGCGGACGCCTTCGGCTTCGCGGCGGCCGGCGTTGCCTTTTTCTTCGGCAGCGCCGGTTTGCGCGCGGCTGCCTTGCGGATGATTTTTGCCATGATCGGGATATACTGAGGGACGATGAGCACAGGCAACGAAATTGAGCGCGAGAAATCTGCAAGCGAACCAGAGCCGCAGATCTTCTCCGCGCTGCTGACGCCGCACCGCTCGCTGAACCGCACCGGCTTCCTCGCCGTGATGCTGTTCCTGAGCGTCGTCAGCTTCGTCACCGGCATCGTGTTCCTGATGATGGGGGCGTGGCCGGTGCTCGGCTTCTTCGGCCTCGACGTGCTGGTGATCTGGTGGGCCTTCAAGGTCAATTTCCGTACCGCGCGGGCGAGCGAGCAGATTGTGGTTACCCCGTCCGAGTTGCGCGTGCGCCGCATCAGCCATCGCGGCCAGGTCGCCGAATGGACGTTCAATCCGCTCTGGGTCCGGCTCGACCTGGAGGTCGACGAGGATTTTGGCCTCGAACACCTCTACCTGATCTCGCGCGGCCGCCGGCTCCAGCTCGCCGGCTTTTTGGGGCCTGAAGAAAAAGCAAGCTTTTACAATGGCTTGGTTGAGGCGCTGAACGCCGCCAAGCGCGGACCGACCTTCAACCCCATTCGCTGATGTCACGTCGGAAATCGGGTGGTTTCGAACCGCCCCCGCTCCTACATTTCCGGTCATGATGACACTCGCCATACATGATCAGCGCCTGGCCAAGCCGGGCCCCCAGAACGCCGCGCTGCGCGACTATGACTCGGTGCGCCGGGCGATCGCCTTCATCTCGGAGAACTGGCGCGCGCAGCCGACCATCGAGGCGATGGCGGATGCGGCCGGCGTCACGCCGGATGAGCTGCACCATCTGTTCCGCCGCTGGGCCTCGCTCACGCCGAAGGCCTTCATGCAGGCGCTGACGCTCGACCATGCCAAGGGGCTGTTGCGCGATTCCGCGAGCGTGCTCGACGCGGCGCTCGACTCCGGCCTCTCAGGTCCGGGCCGGCTGCACGATCTCTTCGTCACGCATGAAGCGATGTCGCCGGGTGAATGGAAGAACGGCGGCGCAGGCCTCACCTTGCGCTACGGCTTTCATCCCTCGCCCTTCGGCACCGCCATCGTGATCGCGACCGATCGCGGATTGTCGGGACTTGCCTTCGCCGATCCCGGCGACGAAAAAGCAGCGCTTGCCGACATGACGCGACGCTGGCGCAACGCAACTTACGTCGAGGATCACGAAGGCACCGCGCCGCTCGCACAGCGCATCTTCGATAAAAAGCTGTGGCGGCCCGACCAGCCGCTGCGCGTGGTCATGATCGGCACCGATTTCGAGGTGCGGGTGTGGGAGACGCTGCTGAAGATCCCGATGGGCCGCGCGGTGTCCTATTCCGACATCGCCTGCAAGATCGACAGCCCAAGGGCCTCGCGCGCCGTCGGCGCCGCGATCGGCAAGAATCCGGTCTCGTTCGTCGTCCCCTGCCACCGCGCGCTCGGCAAGAGCGGCACGCTCACCGGCTATCACTGGGGCATCACCCGCAAGCAGGCGATGCTGGGCTGGGAAGCCGGGCAGGTGGGGATGCAGTGATTGTCTGATGTCGTTCCGGGGCGATGCAAAGCATCGAACCATGGTGCGCAATTGCGCACCTGAGAACCTCGAGATTCCGGGTTCGCCCTTCGGGCGCCCCGGAATGACGGCGTCTGTTACCCCGCCAGATCCAGCTTCGAGGCCACGGTCGAATCCGCGTTGAGGCGGTAGATGATCGGCACACCGGTGGCGAGCTCGCGCTTCAAAATGCCTTCGGGCGAGAGCTTTTCCAGCACCATGATCAGCGCGCGCAGCGAATTGCCGTGGGCGGCGACGAGCGTGCGCTTGCCGTTGAGCACGCCGGGCAGGATTTCCTGAACGTAATACGGCAGTGCGCGCGCGAGCGTGTCCTTCAGGCTTTCGCCGCCGGGCGGCGGCACGTCGTAGGAGCGGCGCCAGACCAGCACCTGGTCCTCGCCCCACTTCTTGCGCGCGTCGTCCTTGTTCAGCCCGGAGAGATCGCCATAGTCGCGCTCGTTCAGCGCGAGGTCCTTCGACGTCGGCAGACCCTTCTGGTCGAGTTCGCCAAGGATGAGATCGAGCGTGTGCTGCGCGCGCGTCAGCACCGAGGTGTAGGCGACGTCGAACACGAGCCCCTGCGCCTTCAGCTTGCGGCCGGCTTCCCTCGCCTCGGTCACGCCGAGCTCGGTGAGATCGGGATCCTTCCAGCCCGTGAACAGGTTCTTCAGATTCCATTCGCTCTGGCCATGGCGCACGAGCACGAGAAGACGTTCGCTCATCAACTGCTTTCCGTTTTGTTCAGATGTCGGACAGGCCGAGCACGTCGGCCATCGAGTAGAGTCCCGGACTCTTGCCGTGCGCCCACAACGCCGCCTTCAGCGCGCCATGGGCGAACAGCATGCGATCCTCGGCATGGTGCGAGAGCGTCAGGCGCTCGAACGGACCGAGGAAGCTCACGCTGTGATCGCCGGCCGCGGTGCCGCCGCGCAAGGAGGCGAAGCCGATGTCGCCGGGCCGCCGCGCACCGGTGATGCCGTCGCGGCCGCGCGCCGCATGCTCATCGAGCGAGACGCCGCGGCCGGCCGCGGCGGCCTGGCCCAGCATCAGCGCCGTGCCCGAGGGCGCATCGATTTTCATGCGATGATGGGTCTCGACGACCTCGATGTCGAAGCTCGCATCGAGCGCCTTGGCGACGCGCTTGACCACGGCGGCGAGCAAATTGACGCCCAGGCTCATATTGCCGGACTGCACCACGACCGCGCGGTTGGTGACGCTCTTGATCACGGCGTTGTCGGAGGCTGACAGGCCCGTCGTGCCGATGACATGCACGAGGCCGCGCTGGGCGGCGATCGCGACATTGGCGATGGTCGCCGCGGGCACGGTGAAATCCAGAATGCCGTCGGCGTCCTTCGACAACTCCCAGAGGTCGGCAGAGAGCTTGATGCCGTTGGCAGGGAGACCCGCGAGCACGCCGGCATCCTTGCCGAGCAGCTCAGATCCCGGCGCCTCCAGCGCGCCGGCCAGCACCGCGCCATTGGTCTCGGCAATCGCCCGCGTCAGCGCCCGGCCCATCCGGCCGCCGGCTCCAGCAACAATCAAGCGCATGTCGGACATGGTGTGATCCTCTCAGGTGCGTTGTAGCGGGGGGACGCAGTTCCGGCAACCGAGGGGGAGCAGTCGGCGGTGACGCCACGTTCACCGTCATTCCGGGGCGGCTCGCAGAGCCGAACCCGGAATCTCGGTGTGCCTCAGCCGTCAGACGGCTGCGGGCCGTCATAACCCTCGATGATGATGAGGTCGGCGACCGAGTGCGGCTGCCGCACCTTGATGTTGGCCTGGTATTCCGGCGAGTTGTAGCAGGCGATCGCGGTCTCGTAGTCCGGGAATTCGATCACGACGTTGCGGGTGCGGCTGGCGCCTTCGACGGTGGTGAACTTGCCGCCGCGGACGACGAAGCGGCCGCCCCATTTCTTGAAGATCGCGCCGTTGGCGACGACATACGGCTTGTAGCCCTCGTCATTGTTCACATCGACGCGCCCGATCCAGTAGCCTTTTGCCATTGTTCTTCTCCCTTGTGGTTGTCTCTATTTGAGCATGATCTGACCGGAAAACCGCTGCACACTTTTCCGGATCATGCTCCCAGCGCCTGCGCAATCTCGGCCTGGATTGCGTCAGCCGTTGCCCTGGGGTCGGCGGCTTCCACCACCGGCCGCCCGACGACGAGATAGTCTGCGCCCGCGGTGATCGCACGGCCCGGCGTCATGATGCGCTTCTGGTCGCCGCTCGCCGCGCCCGCCGGCCGGATGCCGGGGGTGACCAAACTCATCTGATGACCGACGATCTTGCGCAGGCTGCCCACTTCTTCCGGCGAGCAGACGAGACCGTCGACGCCGAGCACCTGCGCCTGCTGCGCACGCGCTTCGACCAGCTCGGAGACGCCGAGCCGGTAGCCGGCCGCATGCAGATCGTCGTCGTTGTAGGATGTCAGCACCGTGACGGCGAGGATCTTCAGGCTGGCGCTGCCGCGGCCTTCGACCGCGCCCTTCATGGTCTGCGGGTAGGCGTGCACGGTGAGGAAGGTCGCGCCCAGCCTGGTGATGCTCTCGACACCTTGCGCCACCGTGTTGCCGATGTCGTGCAGCTTGAGATCGAGGAAGACCTTCTTGCCCTTGTCGGCGAGCTTTCCGACCAGCGGCAGACCACCGGCATAAGCGAGCCGATAGCCGATCTTGTAGAAAGTGACGCTGTCGCCGAGCCTTGCGATCATCGCTTCCGCGGCATCAACGCTCGGCAGATCGAGCGCGACGATCAGGCGGTCTTTCGGGGCGATTTCGGCTGGCGTCATGTCACCTCACATCATGCGTTGAGAAATGTCGATCAACTGCCGCACCATCTCCTTCAGCGCGTCGATATCGCCCTGGTTCTTGAGCCTGTCCATATCGTCATAGGCCTCGTGGGCAAAGGCGAGCGTGAGCTGGCTGGCGATCACATTGGCGTGGCAGGAGGTCAGGATCAGCCGCAAGGCCTGAAGCGCGCGGGCCGCGCCGAGCCGGCTCTGCGAGGCGCCGGCGAGCGCAAAGACGCGGTTGCGGAACACCTCGCCGCGCGCCTCATGCAGCTCATGCACGCGGCTGACCCAGTCGATGGCGTTCTTCAGCAGCGGCGGCACCGAGGCGTTGTATTCGGGCGTGACGATCAACACGCCATGGTGCGCACCGATCATGCGCTTGAGGTTGATCGCATGCTTCGGAACGCCGGACTTGGCCTGGAGATCGCCGTCATAGATCGGCAGCGGAAAATCGGCGAGCGAGATGCGGGTGATGTCGACGCCGGCCTGGGCGAATTCATACGCGGCGACCGCCGCCAGCTTCGCATTATGCGAGCCGGTGCGCAGCGAGCCGGGAATGATCAGGATCCTGGGTGCGGACATCCGCTTCCATGCGTTCGGCGAAACGAGCCCGCCGCGCAAAAAGGGAAGCCGGCGGAATTAGTCCTTGCGATACACCCAGACGCGGGCCGGCGGAAGGTTCATCCAGATCCGTTCCGAGGCCTCTGTGGACACGCCGGGCAGCGATTTCGGGATCGGCGGCACCACCGCATAGGTGAACTGCACGAAGGGGGCGCCGGGCGCGAGCGCCGTGAAGGCGTCGCGGACGAGCCGCAGCCGCGTCAGCATCGGTTTTGTGACAAGCGGCAGGCCGGAGACGACCGCGGAGGCCGGCGCGCTCAGCACGTTCCAGAGCGTGTCGCGCAGGCGATAGGCATCGCCCTGCACCACCTTGGCTTGCGGATAACGGTCGCGCAGCAGCGCACAGAAGCCGGGATTGTATTCGACCAGCACAAGACGCTTCTGGTCGACGCCGCGCTCAACCAGGGCCGAGGTGATGGCGCCGGTGCCGGGTCCGAGCTCGACCACCGGTGCGTCCGAATTGACGTCGACGTAATGAGCCATGGTCCGGGCAAGCAGCTTGCCCGACGGCATCACCGCCCCCATGTGCAGGGGCTTTTCGATCCATGATCGGAGAAAACGCACCTCGTCATCAAGACGGGGCTTCTTCAACGCACGCGCGGACGACGGCAATGGCATGTCTGGACCGGACGGGACGAGACCGCGTGACCGCGGCGTGTCAGAAAATGGTCATAAACAGGTATAGGCCGAAGGCGGTACGGTCAAGACGGCTCAACTCGCCCGATTACCGAAGAAATCCTTGACCTTGGTGAAGAAGCCCTCGGATTCCGGCTGGGTGTTGCCGGAGGAAAGCTTTTCGAACTCGGCCAGCAATTCCTGCTGCTTCTTGGTGAGGTTCTGCGGCGTTTCGACCACGACCTGGACGTACATGTCGCCCATCTGGCGCGAGCGCAGCACCGGCATGCCTTTTGATGCGATGCGGAATCGACGGCTGGACTGGGTCCCCGCCGGCACCTTCACCTTGGTCTTGCCCTTCTCGATGGTCGGCACCTCGAATTCACCGCCAAGCGCCGCCGTCACCATCGAGATCGGAACGCGGCAATGCAGATCGGCGCCGTCGCGCTGGAAGAACTGGTGGTGGGCCAGCGACAGGAAGATGTAGAGGTCGCCGGGCGGGCCGCCGCGGACGCCAGCCTCGCCTTCGCCGGCGAGCCTGATCCGCGTGCCGTCCTCGACGCCCGGGGGAATGTTGACCGACAGCGTCCGCTCGCGGGTCACCCGGCCCTGGCCCGAGCAGGACGGGCAGGCGTCCTCGATCATCTGGCCGCGTCCCTGACAGCCGGGACAGGTGCGCTCCAACGTGAAGAAGCCCTGCGACTGCCGCACGCGGCCGGCGCCGCCGCAGCTCGAGCAGGTCTTCGGCTTGGTGCCGGCCTTGGCGCCGATGCCCGAGCAGGCCTCGCAGGTGACCGAGACCGGGATCTCGATCTGCGCGGTCTTGCCGCCGAAGGCTTCCTCGAGGGTGATTTCCATGTTGTAGCGCAGGTCGGCGCCGCGCTCGCGGCCGCCGCGGCCGCGCTGTCCGGCCATGCCGAACAGGTCCTCGAAAATGTCGGAGAAGGACGACGCGAAGCCCGCGCCGAAACCGGCGCCGCCACCGGGACCGCCCTGCTCGAAGGCGGCATGACCGAAACGGTCATAGGCCGCGCGCTTGTCCTTGTCCTTGAGGACCTCGTAGGCCTCGTTGATTTCCTTGAAGCGGACTTCGCTGGTGTCATCCCCCGGATTGCGGTCGGGATGAAATTTCATCGCAAGCTTGCGGAACGACGATTTCAGGACGGAATCGTCGGCGGAGCGTTCGACTTCGAGGGTCTCGTAATAGCAGCGCTTGGTGGACATGTCTGACTCGGTCTATCCAATCGCGATTCAAGTCGGGGCGAAACAACGTCGCCACGCGACGATATAGGCAGCCTTCCGCGTTGCGGCAGAGGGCAGCGTGGCGGCGTTGAGCATAGCGGCTGGGAATTGATCGATCGTAACGGGGCCGATCGCAACAGAGCCTTGCTCCGTCCCTTGCCCCGTCATACCCGACACGAAGGCCTCCCCCCTGAGGGGGGAGGCTGGTGCAGCGTGTGGGGTCCAAGCCGTCCGCATCATGACCCTCGCGGGCTTATGCAGACTTCTTGTTGTTCTTGTCGTCGTCGACTTCGGTGAATTCCGCGTCGACGACGTCGTCCTTGGCCGCATCCTTCTTGGCGTCGGCCTCGGCCTGCTGCTTGTACATGGCTTCGCCGAGCTTCATCGAAGCCTGGGCCAGCGTGTTGGTCTTGGCCTTGATCGCCTCGGCATCGTCGCCCTTCAGCGCTTCCTTGAGATCGCTGACGGCATCCTCGATGGCGCGGCGCTCAGTCTCGGCGACCTTCGAACCATGCTCGGCCAGCGCCTTCTCGGTGGAATGCACCAGTCCGTCCGCATCGTTCTTGGCGGTCACCGCCTCGCGGCGCTTCTTGTCCGCCTCGGCATTGGCCTCGGCGTCTTTGACCATCTTCTCGATGTCGGCTTCCGACAGACCGCCGGAGGCCTGGATGCGGATCTGCTGCTCCTTGCCGGTGGCCTTGTCCTTGGCCGAGACGTTGACGATGCCGTTGGCGTCGATGTCGAAGGTCACCTCGATCTGCGGCATGCCGCGCGGAGCCGGCGGAATGCCCATCAGGTCGAACTGGCCGAGCATCTTGTTGTCGGCCGCCATTTCACGCTCGCCCTGGAAGACGCGGATGGTGACCGCGTTCTGGCTGTCCTCGGCGGTCGAGAACACCTGGCTCTTCTTGGTCGGGATCGTGGTGTTGCGGTCGATGATGCGGGTGAACACGCCGCCCAGCGTCTCGATGCCCAGCGACAGCGGGGTCACGTCGAGCAGCAGCACGTCCTTGACGTCGCCCTGGAGCACGCCGGCCTGGATCGCGGCACCGATTGCCACGACTTCGTCCGGGTTGACGCCCTTGTGCGGCTCCTTGCCGAACAGCTGCTTCACGACTTCCTGGACCTTCGGCATGCGCGACATGCCGCCGACCAGAACGACTTCACCGATCTCACCGGCGGTGACGCCGGCATCCTTCAGCGCCTTGCGGCAGGGCTCGACGGTCTTCTGCACGAGGTCGTCGACCAGCGCTTCGAACTTGGCGCGGGTGAGCTTCATCGTCAGATGCTTCGGGCCGGTCTGGTCCGCGGTGATGAAGGGCAGGTTGATCTCGGTCTGCGTCGTCGAGGACAGCTCGATCTTGGCCTTTTCAGCGGCCTCTTTCAGGCGCTGCAAGGCGAGCTTGTCGTTGCGCAGGTTGATGCCCTGCTCCTTCTGGAACTCGTCGGCCAAATAGCCCACGAGGCGCATGTCGAAGTCTTCGCCGCCGAGGAAGGTGTCGCCGTTGGTCGACTTCACCTCGAACACGCCGTCGCCGATTTCGAGAATGGAGATATCGAAGGTGCCGCCGCCGAGATCGTACACGGCGATCGTGCCGGTCTTGGTCTTGTCCAGGCCATAGGCGAGCGCGGCCGCGGTCGGCTCGTTGATGATGCGGAGCACTTCGAGGCCCGCGATCTTGCCGGCGTCCTTGGTCGCCTGGCGCTGGGCGTCGTTGAAGTAGGCGGGAACGGTGATGACGGCCTGGTCGACCTTCTGGCCGAGATGGGCCTCCGCGGTCTCCTTCATCTTCTGCAGGATGAAAGCGGAGACCTGCGAGGGCGAGTAGGTCTGGCCGTCGGCCTCGACCCAGGCGTCGCCGTTGGAAGCCTTCACGATCTTGTACGGAACGAGCTTCTTGTCCTTCTCGACCATCGGGTCGTCGTAGCGGCGGCCGATGAGGCGCTTCACTGCGAAGAAGGTGCGCTCGGGATTGGTGACGGCCTGACGCTTGGCAGGCTGGCCGACGAGGCGCTCACCGTCGTCCGTCACGGCGACGATCGAAGGCGTCGTGCGCATGCCTTCGGAATTCTCGATGACTTTGGCGTTCTTGCCATCCATTACGGCGACGCACGAATTCGTGGTGCCGAGGTCGATCCCAATGACCTTTCCCATGGTCCTGATATCCTTGTTTTTGCGGCAGGCTGGTTGGGCCCAGAAGGCACCCGGTCCAAACCCCCTAAGATCAAACATCCGCGATATTGCGATGGTTGACGCTCATATAGGAGGGGGGGAGGGGCCCGCAAGGACCGAACGCAAGTTTCGGCCGTGAAAACATTGGGTTTTGGAAGATCATATCCGGGCTGAACCACCCTTGCGGGTGAGGAAATATTAACAGGTCCGGCTGTCGGCCGGCCCCTCCCGGTGGTCCGCCGCACCCTGTTACGGCGACCCCAAACCCGCTAAAAGGCGGGCGGCCGGACGCCTCCTCGGCGAGGCGGTCTTGCGCGACAATGCGGCCCGGTGGTCCACCATCGAACGGCCTCAATGTGAACCAATCAGAGTGCCCATGAAGCTGATCCGCCCCCTCGCCGCGCTCGCCCTGCTCGCCGCCACGGCATTTCCGGCCCTTGCCGCCGACGCCGTCTTCCCGCCCGGGCTGCGCCTCGGCATGGTGCCGCTGATCGGCCTCGGCACGGCAAAAACCTTTCCGGGCTTCGAGAGCGAGGACGGCAACGTCAAGGTGCTGATCACCGAGCTGCCGCCGGCGGCCTATGGCGAGGTCGTGAGCGCCTTCAATTCCAATCCGGCCGGCGCCAATGGCGTCAAGCAGGACAAGATCGAGACCCCCGCGGGCCTCGCCTATTTCACCACCGAAAGCGGCAAGGCCGGCGACACCCCGGTGAAGCGCTATTCGATGATCGTGCCGGGCGCCGGCTTCTCCGGCTATGTCGCGGTGCAGATCCCGGAGAATGCGACCAAGATCTACACCGACGAGGCGGTGCGGCAGATGTTCGCGAGCGCCGTGACCCGCAAGCAGGTCTCGGCCGAGGAGCAGATCGCGCTGATGCCGTTCAAGATCACCGATCTCGCCGATTTCAAGGATGTCCGCACGCTGGCGCCGGGCTCGAGCATCATCCTGGCCGACGGCGACGAGACCACAGGCTATGAGTCGAAGCCGTTCATGATCCTCGGCCTGATCGGCGCCACCCCGCAGCAGGCCGACGACCGCGCCCGCTTCGCCCAGGAGGCGGCGCTCCAGATCCCCGGCGTGCGCGAATCCCGCGTCACCATGTCCGAGCCGATCCGCATCAACGGCCAGCAGGGTTTCGAGACCCGGATCGACGGCGTCAGCGGCAAGGACAAGACCCCGGTGACCGTGGTGCAGTGGATCCGCTTCTCGAGCGGCGGCGCCTCGCTACGCATCATCGCCAGCGCCCCGCGCGACCAGTGGCAAGCCGCCTTCACCCGCTTCCGCGCCGTGCGCGACGGCATCCAGCCGAAGGGTTAGCGAAGGCGGCTCCACATCCTCGGTGTCGTCCCGGCGGAGGCCGGGACCCATCACCACAGGGCGTGGTTGCGGGGCGCGCTGGTAACTCCGAGTCTTCGCAAAACTATTGCTGCGGCGTATGGGTCCCGGCCTTCGCCGGGACGACGTGACGATAGCGCGCTTAAGCACTCACCAAAGCCGGCTGCATTTTCGGGCTTCTGTTCGTACACAAGCGGAACTAGGCTCCTGCCCAATCGGGTTCATCCTGGAGGGAGGCGAACGATGCTGGATCGGCGACAAATCTTGGCGGCGCTTGGGACGGGCGCCCTCGCAGCGATCGCTCCAACCGCGCTCTTTGCAGCCGCATCGATCAAGCCGGATGAATCATCCGCGCTGCTCGTGATCGACGTGCAGAACTGCTTCCTTCCAGGCGGCAGTCTCGCGGTGAAGGAAGGCGAGCAGGTCGTGCCCGTCATCAACAAAATGGCAAAAGCGTTCGCGAATGTGGTGATGACGCAGGACTGGCACACGCCCGGCCATATCTCGTTCGCCTCGGTTCATTCCGGCAAGAAGCCGTTCGAGACCGTCGACCTGCCCTATGGCAAGCAGGTGCTGTGGCCCGACCATTGCGTGCAGGGCACCGACGGCGCCGCGCTGTCGAAGGACCTTTCGATCCCGCACGCCGAGCTCATCATCCGCAAGGGCTTTCACAAGGACGTCGACAGCTATTCGGCCTTCCTCGAAGCCGACGGCAAGACCTCGACCGGCCTCGCCGGCTATCTGAAGGGGCGCAAGATCAAGCGCGTCTTCGTCGCTGGGCTGGCGACGGATTTCTGCGTCGCCTGGACCGCGCTCGACGCGCGCAAGGCGGGCTTCGAGGTCTATGTCGTGGAGGACGCCTGCCGCGGCATCGACACGCAGGGCTCGCTGGCAAAAGCCTGGGCCGACATGGCCAAGGCCGGCGTGAAGCGGATTCAGTCGGCGGACATCGCGGCGAGCGCGTAAGACTTTCACGCGGTCATTCCGGGGCGATGCGAAGCATCGAGCCCGGAATCTCGAGATTCTCAGGTGCGCACCGTCAGTTCGATGCTTTGCATCGCCCCGGAATGACGCCCAAACTCAGTTGGCCGCGCCGCTCGACTCGTTGTTGTTCGCCGCGGGTGCAGCCTTCGCGCCGCCCTTGGCGACGCCGACGAGAGCGGGGCGCAGCACCCGGTCGCCGATGGTGTAGCCGGCCTGCATAACCTGCACCACGGTGCCCGCAGGCACCGACGGATCCGGCACTTCGAACATCGCCTGCTGGAAGTTCGGATCGAACTTCTGGCCCGAGGGGTCGAACTTCTTCACGCCGTGCTTTTCCAGCGCATTGAGCAACGAGCGCTCGGTGAGCTCGACGCCCTCGATCAACGATGTCAGGCCGGGATCGGCGGCGGCACGGGCCTCGGCCGGAACCGCGTCCAGCGCGCGCTGGAGATTGTCGGCGATGTCGAGCACGTCGCGGGCGAAGCCGGTGATGCCGTAGAGGCGGGCGTCGGCCACCTCCTTGGCGGTGCGCTTGCGCAGATTTTCCATCTCGGCCAGCGTCCGCAGCATGCGGTCGCGCGCCTCGGCGGCCTCCTGCTGCAACAGCTCGACCGAGCCGGGCTCGGGATCGTCGGGCATCACATAGGGCTTTGACACCACGGGCTCGCCGGTCGCAGCGGTCGTGTCTTCGGGTTGCCGGTCTCGATCGTTCATCGGCTCTCTTTTCGTATTCGTCTCAGGGGTTTTCTCGCCCGCATATCGTGCTTCGGACGCCGAAAATCAAGCGCCCGTGATCGACTGGGCCGCCGGTCAGCCGCCCAGCAGGCGACTGACGATGCGGGCGGCGTAGTCCACGGTCGGGATCACGCGGGCATAATTCAGCCGCGTCGGCCCGATCACGCCCAAAACGCCGACGATATGGCCGGCGGCATCCCGATAGGGCGAGATGATGGTGGAGGAGCCTGACAAGGAAAACAGTTTGTTCTCCGAGCCGATGAAGATCCGCACGCCCTCGGCGGTCTCGGCGCGGCCGAGCAGGTCGATGACGCCGCGCTTGGTCTCGAGGTCGTCGAACAGGAGGCGCACCCGCTCCAGATCCTCCAGCGCATGCAGGTCTTCGAGCAGATTGGCGTGGCCGCGGACGATGAGCTGGCGGTCCTCGTTCTCGCCGCCGGACCAGCTGGCGATGCCGGCCGAGATCACCTTCTGCGTCAGCTGATCGAGCTCGGTGCGCGCCTCGCCGAGCGCGGTCTCGAGTTCCAGCCGCGCCTCGGCCAGGGTCCGGCCCCGGATTCGTGCATTGAGGAAGTTGCCGGCTTCGGTCAGGGCCGAGGATGGAACCCCCGGCGGCAGCGTCAGCACACGGTTTTCGACCTGACCATCCTCGCCGACCAGGATCACCAGCGCCTTTTCCGGTTCCAACCGGACGAATTCGATGTGTTTCAGCCGCGCATTGGATTTCGGCGTCAGCACGACGGCGGCGGCCCGGGTCAGGCCGGAGAGCCGCGTCAACGCCTCCTCCAGCGCGGCCTCGACCGATTGCGCCTGGCCGACCGAGGTCAACTGGCTCTGGATCGCCTGCCGTTCGCCGTCATTGAGATCGCCGACCTGCATCAGGGCGTCGACGAAGAAGCGCAGCCCGAGTTCCGTCGGCAGTCGGCCGGCAGAGGTGTGTGGGGCATAGATCAGGCCGAGCTGTTCCAGGTCGGCCATGACATTGCGGACCGAGGCCGGCGACAGCGGCATGGCGATCAGGCGCGAGATATTGCGCGAGCCGACCGGCTCGCCGGTCGCGAGATAACTCTCGACGATTTGACGAAAGATGTCGCGAGACCGCTCGTTGAGCTGGGCGAGGCCTGCGCGCGGCGCGATCAGATGGATCGGATCGTGATGGGCCACAGACGTCAACTCCTCTCGGATGCTTGTAACTTGTCTATCCGGGAGGCCGCTGACAAGCGTGGTTTTGCGGTTGCTTGAAGGTTGCCTGGGGACCGAAAAGGCCTTGCCGCCCATCCCCACCCCACCTACAAGCACCGCGAATAGCCTTTTCCCGTGAGTTTTGGAGGAATTCCCATGCGGCCAAGCCGCCGTGCGCCCGATGAATTGCGCCCCGTGACGCTGGAGCGTGGCGTGGTCAAATATGCGGAAGGCTCCTGCCTGGTGAAGTTCGGCGACACCCATGTGCTGGTCACCGCGACGCTGGAAGAGCGCCTGCCGCCGTGGCTGAAGGGCCAGGGCCGCGGCTGGGTCACCGCCGAATACGGCATGCTGCCGCGCGCCACGCTGGAACGCACCCGCCGCGAGGCTTCCGCCGGAAAGCAGAGTGGCCGCACCGTGGAAATCCAGCGCCTGATCGGGCGCTCGTTGCGCACCATCGTCGATCTCGAAGCGCTCGGCGAGCGCCAGATCACGGTCGATTGCGACGTGATCCAGGCCGATGGCGGCACCCGCACGGCCTCGATCACCGGCGCCTGGGTCGCGCTCGCCGACTGCATCAGCTGGATGAAGGCGCGCAACATGATCAAGGCCAATGTGATGCGCGACAACGTCGCCGCGATCTCCTGCGGCATCTACAACGGCACGCCGGTGCTCGATCTCGACTATGCCGAGGATTCGGAAGCCCAGACCGACGCCAATTTCGTCATGACCGGCGATGGCCGCATCATCGAGGTGCAGGGAACCGCGGAGCGCGAGCCGTTCACGGAAGCCGAGTTCCTGGCGCTGATGGCGCTGGCGCGCAAGGGCGTCGCACGTCTCGTGGACTTGCAGAAACTGGCCGTGGCGTAGTCAATAGGCCATGCACCGCCGAATCACAGGCCAACTCGTGATCGCGACCCACAATCCCGGCAAGCTCGCCGAGATGCGGGAGCTGCTCGCGCCGCACGGCGTCGAGGCGGTCTCGGCCGGAGAGCTCGGCCTGCCCGAGCCGGAAGAGACCGGCCATGATTTCCGCAGCAATGCGGCGATCAAGGCGATCGCGGCGGCGCAGGCGACCAAGCTTCCCGCGTTCGCCGATGATTCCGGCATCGTGGTCGACGCGCTCGACGGCGCACCCGGCATCTACAGCGCGCGCTGGGCCGGTCCGACCAAGGATTTCACCGCGGCGATGACGCGGATCGAGCGCCTGTTGCTGGAGCGCGGCGCCACCGCGCCCGACAAGCGCAAGGCGCACTTCGTCTCCGCGCTCTGCGTTGCCTGGCCCGATGATCATCGCGAAGAGGTCGAGGCGCGCGTCGACGGCACGCTGGTGTGGCCGCCGCGCGGCACCGCCGGCTTCGGCTACGATCCAATGTTCTTGCCCGACGGCCACAGCCGCACCTTCGGCGAGATGGAGAGCATCGAGAAGCACGGCCTGCCGCCGCTCGGTCTTGGCCTGTCGCACCGCGCCCGCGCCTTCGTGAAACTGGCGGAGATCTGCCTTGAGCCGCGCTAAGGAAGCCTTCGGCGTCTATGTGCACTGGCCGTTCTGCCTGTCGAAGTGCCCGTACTGCGACTTCAACAGCCATGTCCGCCACGCCGCGATCGACGAGGCACGCTTTGCGAGCGCCTTCGCGCGCGAGATTGAGACAACGGCGCAGCGCGCGCCGGGCCGCGAAGTGACCTCGATCTTCCTCGGCGGCGGCACGCCGTCCTTGATGCAGCCCGCGACCGTCGGCGCGGTGCTCGATTCGATCGGCAAGCACTGGAAGGTCGCGGGCGATGTCGAAGTGACGCTGGAGGCGAACCCGACCAGCGTCGAGGCCACGCGCTTTGCCGGCTATCGCGCYGCCGGCGTCAACCGCGTCTCGCTCGGCGTGCAGGCGCTCGACGATGCTTCGCTGAAAGCGCTGGGCCGGATGCACAGCGCGCGCGAGGCGCTCGACGCGGTCGCCATCGCGCGCCGCTCGTTCGATCGCTATTCGTTCGATCTGATCTACGCCCGCCCCGACCAGACGCCGGCGATGTGGGCCGATGAACTCCGGCATGCGATCGACGAGGCGGCCGAGCATCTCTCGCTCTACCAGCTCACGATCGAGGAAGGCACGCCGTTCTTCGGCCTGCACCAGGCCGGCAAATTGAAGACACCGGACGAAGCGGTCGCGCGCGCGCTGTACGACGTGACGCAGGAAACCTGCGACAAGCTCGGGCTGCCCGCCTACGAGATTTCCAACCACGCGCGGCACGGCGCCGAGTGCCGGCACAATCTGGTCTATTGGCGCGGCCACGAATACGCCGGCATCGGACCGGGCGCACACGGCCGCCTCGACATCGACGGCATCAGGCATGCGACCGCCACCGAGAAGCGGCCCGAAGCCTGGCTGATGCGGGTCGAGACCAACGGCGATGGCGTCGTCACCGACGATCTCCTCAACAGCGAAGAACGTGCCGACGAATTCCTGCTGATGGGATTGCGCCTCGCCGAGGGCATCGACCCCGAGCGCTACAGCGCGCTCTCCGGCCGCCCGCTCGATCCCAAACGCATCGCGCTGCTGCGCGAAGAAGGCGCGATCATCGTGGATGCGACGGGCCGGTTGCGGGTGACCAGCAGCGGTTTCCCGGTACTGGATGCCGTGGTCGCGGATCTCGCGGCGTAACGAGCTGCCGTAGGGTGGGTTAGCCCTGCAGATGCGCAAAGCGCATCTGCAGGCGTAACCCACCAACTTCGTCCCGCGTGCGCGGAAGCATGGTGGGTTACGCCTTCGGCTAACCCACCCTACGGCACTGCGCTCCATCCGGGCTACGAAACCAACTACGCCCCAAAACTCTTCGGCGAACCCGCCACTGCCACACCGCCGCCGGTCGTCACCTTCATCACCGCGAGGCCGCGCTCATTCGTCCCGTCGGCGCGGAAGCGGAACAGGCCGTCGATGCCGGCGAAGCCGGAAGGGTTGGTGAGCACGTCGGAGGAGAAGCGCGTGGTGCCTTGCGTGCGCGCGAGCGCTGCGACCAGCGCCACCGCGTCATAGGCGAGCGTTGCGGTGCGCACGGGCTCGGCACCGTATTTGGTGCGGTAGCGGCCGGAGAAGGCGCGGAAGCCGGCCGGATCCGGCGCGGCATAGAGACCGCCTTGAAGCGCAGAGCTGGCATAGACGCGCGGATTGTCCCACAGGCCGGTGCCGAGCAACTGGATGTTGCGCAAATTCGCACCCGCCGCGGTCAGCGCATCCGCCACCGCGACGACGGCGTCACCATCATCGGCAATGAACAGCGCATCGGCGCTGCCGAGCTGCTGCGCCACGGTCCGCGCCGGCGTGGCGCGATCGGCGCCGTATTTCTCGAACGCGACGATGCGTCCGCCACGCCGCGGCACCGCCGCCTTCACCGCCGCCTCGACGACATTGCCATAGGCATTGTCGGGCACGAGCGCGGCGAAGGAGCGCTTACCGACGCTGGCGGAATATTCGACGATGCGGTTGACGTCGGATTCCGGCAGGAAGGAGAGCAGGTAGACGCCGCGGCCGGCAATGCTGGAATCGGTCGAGAACGCGATCACCGAGATGCCGCGGGTGCGCGCGACCTGCGCCACCGCGGGCACCGACTGGGCAAACAGCGGCCCCAGAATGACCTCCGCGCCTTCGTCGAGCGCCTGCTGCGCGCCCTGCTGGGCGCCTTGCGGGCTGCCATTATCGTCCTTGATCAGCAGCTGGATGTTGGGATTCTGGAATTCGGCCAGCGCCATCTCGGCGGCGTTGCGCATGGATTGCGCGGCCAAACCGGCGTTGCCGGCGGCCGAGAGCGGCAGGATCACGGCGACCTTCACCCCGCCGGTGCCGGCGGTCGTGGCCTGTTGCGGCGGACCCCCAGGCTGCGCCGGCGGCGAGGAGCTGCTGAAGGGATTGGAAAACTGGCTGAGGCTCTGCTGCACGCCGGCGCAGGCCGACAACAGCGGCGCGCCGAGCAACAGCCCAAGCGCGCTCCGCCGGGTCGCCCCTGATAATCGGGAGCCCTGAACGGGAGATTTTGGATCGCGCGGGCCCAGCATCACAGCTTCTCTTCTGACCGGCGTCGCCAGCCGGTCACAACATTCTTTCCACGACACAAGCCGCGGATTCAGGCATATTGTCGGCAAATAGTTAACTAAAACAAAAGGATAATGACCGCTTAACGCGGCCGCACCTCAAGCCCTGGCTAGCTGTCCGCCATCCGTCACCCGCATCAAGGCGGCGTTTCCGCCGCGAATATGGCGCTGACACTTCATTCCCTCTGGAATGTGATGCCGGATGGATCACATTCCAGCCCTTCCTCACCCCTGACCTGGCGCGATCTTTTTCCGAGGACCGGTTCCCAGCCCCGGGGATCATGCCTAAGTTCGTTTCATTATGCGCGCAAAGCCGAGCCCGATAAATACACCTGAGACTACGGATCCCGCCCCGCGCGGGTTTTCCATCGATGCCCATCGGCTGGCGGCGCCGAAGGCGGCGCCGGGCCTGCATCTGGTCGCGACCCCGATCGGCAATCTCGGCGACATCACGCTGCGCGCGCTTCAGACGCTCGCCGGGGTCGATATGATCGCCTGCGAGGACACCCGCATCACGCGGCGCCTGACCGAACGCTACGACATCTCGGCGCCACTCAAGCCCTATCACGAGCACAACGCGGAAGCCGCGCGGCCAAAAATTCTGGAGGCGCTGGGGCAGGGCGGCTCCATCGCGCTGGTGTCGGACGCCGGCACGCCGCTGATCTCCGATCCCGGCTTCAAGCTGGTGCGCGAGGTCTGCGCGGCCGGCCATGCGGTGTTCGCACTGCCGGGCCCGTCCTCGGTGCTGGCGGCGCTGTCGGTGGCGGCGCTGCCGACCGACCGCTTCTTCTTTGAGGGCTTTCTGCCGGCCAAGGCCACCGCCCGTCGCAACCGCCTGACCGAGCTCGCCCGTATCGATGCGACGCTGGTGATGTTCGAATCCGGCAACCGCGTGCAGGACACGCTGGCCGAGCTCGCTGGCATCATGGGGAGCCGCGAAGCCGCGATCTGCCGCGAGCTGACCAAGCTGCATGAGGAGATTTCGCGCGCGACGCTGCATGAGCTTGCGCGCGACGCGGACACGCTGGAAACGCGCGGCGAATTCGTGCTGGTGATTGGCCCGCCCGCGGCTGACGCGGAGGTGATGGCGGCCGGCGCGCTCGACGACCTCCTGCGCGGGCAGCTTGCCACCCACAGCGTCAAGGACGCGGTGGCGCATGCGGTCGAGCTGTCGGGGCGGCCGCGCCGCGAGGTCTATGCCCGTGCGCTCGCGCTTGCGAAGGACTTGCGGGGCGGCGATGGCGAAGACTGACGGCGCGACGCCCGCGGAACCAAAGATCGCCTCGCCGGAGCGGGTCGCCGCGTTCCGCACCGGCATCTCGGCCGAGAGCCGCGCCGCGGCCTTCCTCATGGCGAAGGGCTATCGCATCCTCGCCAAACGCTACCGCACCCCGCATGGCGAGATCGACATCGTGGCGCGCCGCCGCAACCTGATCGCCTTCGTCGAGGTCAAGGCCCGGGCGACGCTGGATGACGCCGCCTTTGCCGTGACGCCGCGCCAACAGCAGCGCATCATCGACGCCGCGCAGGGCTGGCTCGCCGCGCATCCCGAGCATGCGGAATTCGAACTGCGATTCGACGCCATGCTGATTGCGCCGCGGTCACTTCCGCGCCATGTGTTGGCGGCATTCGACGCCTCGACCTGAAAGGCAGACCATGAAACTGAACGTCGCCGTCCAGATGGACCCCATCGCCCGCATCAACATCAAGGGCGATTCCACCTTCGCGCTGCTTCTGGAGGCGCAGAGGCGCGGCCACGGCCTGTCCTATTACACGCCCGACAAGCTCTCGAT
Source organism: Bradyrhizobium sp. P5_C12 (assembly GCF_054049735.1). Taxonomy (NCBI): domain Bacteria; kingdom Pseudomonadati; phylum Pseudomonadota; class Alphaproteobacteria; order Hyphomicrobiales; family Nitrobacteraceae; genus Bradyrhizobium; species Bradyrhizobium sp. P5_C12. The sequence goes on along the minus strand of NZ_JBFULU010000049.1, from coordinate 892 downwards.
GGTCGGCGATGAAATCGTGGCTCCCGTTCAGCTCCTGACCGTGCGCGACGAGCCCGGCGATCACTTCACCCTCGGCGAGCCGCGCCGCGAGGCGCTGAACGGCTTTGACGTGGTGCTGCTGCGCCAGGACCCGCCGTTCGACCTCGCCTACATCACCTCGACGCATTTGCTCGAGCGCATTCACCCCAAGACGATGGTGGTCAACGATCCCGCTTCGGTGCGCAACGCGCCGGAAAAGCTGTTCGTGATGAACTTTCCGCAGCTGATGCCGCCGACACTGATCTCGCGCGACTTGGATGAGATCAACGCCTTCCGCGACCGGCACGGCGCCGTCGTGATGAAGCCGTTGCACGGCCATGGCGGCGCGGCGGTGTTCCGCGTGATGCCGCAGGACATGAATTTCGGCTCGCTGTTCGACATGTTCTCGGTCACCTTCAAGGAGGCCTGGGTGATCCAGCAGTTCATCCCCGAGGTGAAGCACGGCGACAAGCGCATCATCCTGGTCAATGGCGAGTTTGCCGGCGCCGTGAACCGCGTGCCCGCGGCCGACGACCTCCGCTCCAACATGGTGCGCGGCGGAGCGGCGCAGGAGACCGAGCTCACCCCGCGCGAACGCGAGATCTGCGCGACCGTCGGCCCGGCGCTGCGCGAGCGCGGCCTGCTGTTCGTCGGCATCGACGTCATCAACGGCAACCTCACCGAGATCAACGTGACCTCGCCGACCGGCATCCGCGCCATCGCCCGGCTCGGCGGCCCGGACGTCGCGGCCAAGGTCTGGGACGCGATCGAGCAGAAGCGGGCGAAGTAGGGCGGAAGTGACCGCGTAGAGGACGCGCACGGCCACTCTCCAACGTCGTCCCGGCGAAGGCCGGGACCCATAACCCCAGGGAGG
>NZ_JBFULU010000048.1:0-52858 GCF_054049735.1 Bradyrhizobium sp. P5_C12 | reverse complement strand
GCCTGGGGTTATGGGTCCCGGCCTTCGCCGGGACGACGGGGGATTGGATGACCATTTCCGACAAGCTGCTCGTTCAACGCCAGCGCCATCTGAAATGGCGCTGGCTCGACTGGCTCGAAGTCGCGCTCATGCTTCTCTGCGGCGTGCTGTGTTTCGGCTTCTCGCTGTCGGTGACTGCCGACATCGTCACCCGCACCATCGGTCATCCCTGGCTGTGGCTGCAGGAGGCGACCTCGACGCTGTTCATCTATGCGATCTTCGTTGGGACGGCGGCCGCGACCCGGCGCAACGATCACCTCTATCTCACCGCGATCTCGGAGGCGATGCACGGCACGGCGCGGCTGATCGTCGAAGTGATCATCCGGATCGTCGTGCTCGGCGTCGCGTTCTGCCTGATCTGGTACGGCTATCAGAACTATCTGCGCGGCTTCGGCAGTTTTCGCCTGCCCTCGGGCACGCCGATCGCCTCGCTCTATGCGATCATCCCGTTGTCGGGTGTGCTGATCGGCCTGTTCACCGTCGAGCAATTGGTCAACGGCCTGCGCAACGGCTTTGACCATCCCGAGCCGCCGGACGAAGATGCCACGCCCGGGATCACCGACGCACAGATGAGGGCGCAGCCATGAGCGCGCCGGTCGTCCTGACCTTGATGACGGTCTGCTTCCTGTCGTTCGGCTATCTCGGCGTCCCCGTGCCGTTCTCGCTGATGGCCGGCGTGTTCATCGGCGCGATCCTGTCGGACGTCTCGCTCGCCGCGATCATCCAGAAGATCTTTGACGGCGTCGATTCCGAGGCGCTGCTGGCGATCCCGTTCTTCCTGCTGGTCGGCGAGCTCATGAGCTCGGCCAATGTGGTGGTGCGAATAGCCAACCTCTCGGTGTCCCTCGTCGGCCACATCAGGGGCGGGCTGTCGCAGGTCGTCGTCGTCTTCAGCATGTTCTTCTCTGAGATGTCGGGCTCGACCACCGCGGATGTCGCCGTGATGAGCCGCGCGCTCGGCGGCCCGATGAAGCGGGAGGGCTACGAGCCCGCCTTCATCGCCGCAATCATCGCCTCCGCCTCGACCATTGCGGCGCTGGTGCCGCCGAGCATCACCGCCGTGGTCTATGGCGCGGTCGGCAACGTCTCGATTGCCGGCCTGTTCATGGCGGGCGTGGTGCCGGGGCTGATGATCGGCTTCGGCCTGATGATCTACTGCTATTTCTTCGGCCCCTCGGGCCTGCGCAAGCCGCGCGCGCCGCTGCGGCAGATCGTGTTCGCTGCCGGCGATGCCGCCTTGCCGCTGATGATTCCGGTCATCCTGCTCGGCGGCATCCTGACCGGCTGGTTCACCCCGACGGAGGCCGGCGTCGTCGCCGTGGTCTGGATCATCCTGGTGGTCATTCCCGCGCTGAACCGCGGACATTTCAGCAAGATTCCTTACGATTTCTGTCTCGCGGGCCTGATCTTCTCGCTGCCGCTGATCACGATCGGCGCCGCCAACGCGTTCGGCTGGATGCTCGCGTACTTGCGCGGTGCCAGCTACATCGCCGACATGATCACCTCGATCGCGGGCAATGATCCGCATCTGATCATGCTGCTGATGGTGCTGCTCTTCACCGTGGTCGGCGACTTCATCGAGCCGGTGCCGACCATCATCATCTTCATGCCGCTGGTCAACACGCTGACCGAGGCCGGCGATATCAACGCCGTGCATATGGGCGTGGTGCTGATCGCCACGCTCGCCTTCGGCCTGATCACGCCGCCCTACGGGCTCGTGCTGCTGATGGCGTCGAAATTCGTCGGCATCAGTTTCGCCAAGGCGCTGCGCGCGGCGCTGCCGATTTATGTCGTGTTCCTCGCCACCATCGCGTTTGCGATCTACTTCCCGAGCGTCGTGCTGTGGCTGCCGCAGCAGGTGCTGCCGGAGTCGGTCGGCTGCTTCAAGTCGCCGGCGGGCACCGGCTACATCTGTCCTAAGTAAGGGTTGCGCTCACTTCCCCTTGCTCGTGAACTTCTTCACGGCGGCGCGAAACTCGTCCGTGTTCATCGCCATGATGATCTTGTGCTCCTCGGCATCGAGCTGCTGCCTCACTGACGTTGTCGCGGCCTGGTAGACCAGCGACTTGGTGCCGGCGATCGCCGCCGGCGGGTTCTGCGCCAGACGCTCGGCGAGCTGCCGCGTCGCCGCCTTCAGCTCGGTCGCGGGAACGATCCTGGCGACCAGGCCCCATTCATGGGCCTGCTGCGCGGTAAAATTGTCCTCGGAGAGGAAGATCTGGAGCGCGCGGCGGGAGCCGACCGTGCCGACGATGCCGACCGTAGAGCCGCCGTCCGGCGAGACGCCGATCTTGGCATAGGCCGGCGTGAATTTGGCATCGTCGGCCGCGATGCAGAGGTCGGTGACGAAGGCGAGGCCCATGCCGGCGCCGGCGGCCGAGCCGTGGACGCTCGACAGCGACAGCTTTGGCATGCGCCGGATGGTCTCGATGAAGGCGTGATAGTGCTTCAGCAGTTGGCCTACCACCGGCGTCACCGTGCCCGCTTCGGCGGCAGCCCCGATCGTCTGCAAATCGCCGCCGGCCGAGAAGGCACGGCCTTCGCCCTCGAGGACCACGACCCTGATGTTGTCGGCGCCCTCGATATAGGCCGCGAGCTGTTCGAGCTTTTGCGCAATCGCGAGGTTGATCGAGTTGAACGCGGCGGGCCGATTGAGCGTGATGGTTGCGATCGGGCCGTCGATCCGCAGCAAAGCGGGATCATCGGGTCGGGAGACGGGAGCGGTCATTGGAAAATCCCCGGCAGGAGGTCATTTCTGCAACTAAATCGCAGAAGGCGAGGGGTGACAATCCCCGGCGCGAGCGGCCGGTGGAGGCTCTTGCGTCGGCCGGAACGATAGGGTCAAATGCACTGCCTTCGTTTAGGGACGGACACGAGCGCCGGCTCCTCCTAGGCCACAAGCCAAAATCAGCGCGAGAGGAGACGACATGGGTAACGCTCGTGTCTCCGGAAGTGGGCTGTTCCGATGACGGGCGGTCCGGTGATCATTGTCGGTGCGGGCCATGGCGGCTACCAGGGCGCCGCATCGTTGCGCCAGGCGGGGTTTTCCGACCGCGTCTGCCTCATCAACGACGAGGCGCATCTGCCCTATCAGCGGCCGCCTTTGTCGAAGGCCTACATCAAGGGTTCCGCCGGGCCGGAGAGCCTGATGTTCCGGCCGGAGAAATTCTACCAGGACCAGAAGATCGAGCTGATCGCGGGCCGCGCCGCGTCGATCGACCGCGCGGGCCGCAAGGTGCACCTCGCCTCGGGCGAGACGCTTGCCTACGGTCACCTGATCCTGGCCACGGGCGCGCGCAATCGCCTGCTCGATCTGCCCAACGCCAACCTGCCGGACGTGAAATATCTACGCATCCTCGACGATAGCGAGGCGCTGCGCCAGATCATGCCGTCGAAGACGCGGGTGGTGGTGATCGGCGCGGGCTTCATCGGCCTGGAGTTTGCGGCGACCGCACGGATCAAGGGACTTGAGGTCGACGTGCTCGAGCTTGCCCCACGCGTGATGGCGCGCGCGGTGACGGCGGAGGTCTCGGATTACTTCCAGCAGCGGCATCGCGAGGCCGGCATCCGCATTCACCTCGGGGTGCAGGCGACCTCGATCGAGGCCGAGGGCGGCAAGGTCACCGGCGTCTCCTTGAGCGACGGCCGGCACTTGCCCGCCGATCTCATCGTGGTCGGCGTCGGCGTGCTGCCGAACAAGGAGCTTGCGGCCGAGGCGGGGCTGTCGGTCGCCGCCGGCATCGTCGTCGACGAATATCTCTCGACCTCCGATCCCGACATCTCGGCGATCGGTGACTGCGCGCTGTTCGCAAGCCCGCGCTTCGGCGGATCGCTGCGGCTGGAGTCGGTGCAGAACGCCACCGACCACGCCCGCTGCCTGGCGGCGCGGCTGACCGGCGACAGGAAGGCTTATGACGGTCATCCCTGGTTCTGGAGCGACCAGGGTGACGACAAGCTCCAGATGGCGGGGTTGACCACCGGCTACGACCGCGTCGTGCTGCGCGGCGACCCCGCCAAGAAGGCGTTTTCGGCATTCTGCTACAAGGGCGACAGATTGCTCGGCATCGAGTCGATCAACCGCGCCGGCGATCACATGTTCGGCCGCAGATTGCAGGCCATGGATCGCTCGATCACGCCCGAGCAGGCGGCGGACGAGGGCTTTGATCTGAAGAGCGCGCTGGCGTGATCATCTTCTCCCTCTCCCCGTTCTTACGGTGAGAGGGTCGGGGTGAGGGGCTCTCTCCGCAGATGAGATGATCGCGAGACCTGTACCCCCTCACCCGGATTGCTTCGCAATCCGACCTCTCCCCGCAAGCGGGGCGAGGTAAGAACGGCATCAGCCCGCCTTGATGACAGACGCGACTTCCTCCGCCGTCGGCATCGACGGCCCCGCGCCCATCCGCTGCACGCTGATCGAGGCGGCGGCGTTGGCGAAGGCGAGCGCCGTGCGTAGCGGCACGTCGTCGGTCAGTTGCGCCGCGAGCGCGCCGACGAAGCAGTCGCCGGCGCCCGTGGTGTCGACCGCCTTCACGACGCGGCCGGGCACTGCAAATTCCTGGCGGCCGGCGAGCGCGAGCACGCCGCGCTTGCCGAGCGTGACGCAGATGGTCTGGTCCTCGCGCGCCTGAAGCTGTCCTGCTACCTCGATGATCCGCGCCGCGGTGTCGCTCTCGGAGAGCTCTGTGCTGGCGAGGAAGCCGAGCTCGCTCTCGTTCAGCACGAGGATGTCGACGAGCTCGAGCAGCTCGCGAGAAATTTTTTTCGCCGGTGCCGGGTTGAGCAGCGTTATCGCTCGAGCCGATCGCGCCCGCTGAAAGAACGCGGCAATCGTCGGCAGCGGAATCTCGAACTGGCTGACGGCAACGTCACCTTTCAGCAGCGGGATGACACTGACGTCGTCAGCACTGACCAGCGCATTGGTGCCGGGAATGACGACGATGGTATTGTCGGCCTCGGCGACCGTGATGATGGCGGTGCCGGTGTGCGCTTCGGCGGTCTCCTGGACGTAGCCGAGGTCGATGCCCTGGTCGCCGAGGAATGCCTTCAGCTCGGCGCCGAAGGAATCCTTGCCGAGCCGGCCGATCAATGTGGTCCGCGCGCCCAGCCGCGACGCGGCAACGGCCTGGTTCGCCCCCTTGCCGCCCGGGAAATACAGCACCTGCTTGCCGGCGACGGTCTCGCCGACCCTCGGATGGCGGTCGGCCGTCGCCACCACATCCATGTTGATGCTGCCGGCGATGAAGACGCGCCCCATGATATGCCCTTAACGAAGTCTAGGCCCTGACCTCGAACTCGTGCCGGACCTTTGCGATGTCGACGAGGGTCGGCAGGCCGGCCTCGTTGCCGAGGCGCTGGATCTTGAAGGTCGAGGCGGCGCGGGCGAAGTCGAAATGCTCGCGCCAGCTTTTGCCGGGATGGGCCAGATAGGAATAGACATAGGCGCCGTGGAACACGTCGCCGGCGCCGTTGGTGTCGATCACGCGCTCGCGCGGGATCGGCATCGCCGGCATGGTCTCGACCGCGCCGGTCTCGTTGTACCAGAGCAGGCCTTTCTCACCCATGGTGACGCCACCGATCTTGCAGCCGCGGCTCTTGAGATAGTCCAGCATCTTCTCCGGCGTGAGATCCATCTGCTCGCACAGGCGCTCGGCGACGATCGCGACGTCGATGAATTCCAGGAGCTCATGCGTGTTGGTGCGCAGGCCGCCGCCGTCGAGCGAGGTCAAGATGCCGGCCTCGCGGCAGACTTTTGCATAATGGATCGCGGCATCGGGCTGATGGCCGTCGATGTGCAGTGCGCGGCAGCCGCCCAAATTGAGCATCGGGAACGGATGGATGTGGGTGTCGTCGCGGCAGCGGACGATGGCGCGCTTGCCGTCCTTGGGCATGATGAAGGAGAGCGAGGACTGGTTCACTTTTCGCGCATGCAACGAGATCGCGTATTTCGCGCACATGTCCTGGAACATGCGCCCCAGCCAGTCATTGGCCGCCGTCGCGATCAGATCGGGCACGATGCCGAGCTTGGCGCAGCAGAACGCCGCCGTGACCGCATTGCCGCCGAAAGAGACCGCGTAGTCCGAGGCCACGTGCTTCTCGTCGCCGGTCGGCATGTGGTCGGTGATGAAGACGACGTCGATATAGGTCTGTCCGATGAAGAGAGCCTGCATTGCTTGTCCGTGATGCGCTTGTGGTCCCGGCCGGCGGGCTTACTCTAGCACCGGTTCCGCGCGGGGGACGCTGAAATTATTCGCAAAACTGCCGCCCGAAGCGCTTGAGGTCAGCCTGGTGCCGGAATACGACCATCGCTGGGCAATGCCAAGCCCGGACCAATGCCGTGTCTTCAGCCCGTGTTCCGGGCCGACAAAAGGGGGGGATATGATCACCGGCCTCGATCACGTCGTCGCTCTGGTCAAGGATATCGGTGCGGCCAAGGCGGCCTATCAGACGCTGCTGGGGCGTGCGCCGGCCTGGCAGAATTCCGGCGAGGGCGCCGACCGGGTGCTGTTCACGCTCGCGAACATGACGATCGAACTGATGGCGCCGAGCGGCTTCAGCCTGCCGGCGGACCGGATGCGCGCGCTGCTGGATGACCGCGAGGGCGTGCTCGCCAGCCTGTGCTTTCGTGTCGCAGACATGGGCAGGATGCACCGCCGGCTGGAGCGGGTGGCCTTGAGGCCGGATCCGGTCGCGGAGGTGGAAAGCAGCGATGCCGAAACCGGAGCGGCCCTGCATTGGAAGCGCACGCGCGCCGCCACGGAGCTGACGCGGGGCGTGCGCATGTTCTTCCTCGAGCTTGCCGAACAGCGTCCGCTTTCGGCCGCGACCGACATCGCACCGATCGACGCGCTCGATCACGTCGTGATCACCACCGAGGATTCGGAGCGCGCCGCCGCGCTCTACGGCGCGCGGCTCGGGCTCGATCTGGCGCTCGACCGCTCGCACCAGGAGTGGGGCCAGCTGATGTTCTTCCGCTGCGGCGACCTCGTCGTCGAGGTGGTGCGCCGTCCCGTTGCGGGCGGCGACGCCCTGCATGACCGCCTCTGGGGCCTGAGCTGGCGGGTGGCCGACATCGACGCCACGCGCGCCCGCCTGATCGCTGGTGGACTCGACGTCACCGAGGTGCGCAACGGCCGCAAGCCGGGCACGCGGATCATGACGGTGCGGAACGGCACCTGCGGCATCCAGACCGTGCTGCTGGAGCGCTCGCCGAAGCCGGTGGAATGAGGGGCGGTCTCTCCTCTCGAAGACTCCCGTAGGGTGGGCAAAGCGAAGCGTGCCCACGTCCTGCCTATTTGGTGAGAAGACGTGGGCACGGCGCAAGTGCGCCTTTGCCCACCCTACGAAACTGCTGGGCACGAGATCGTTCTCAAACGCCCGCTCGCGTGTTACACGCTGACCTGTGAGCACCCAGCGAGCAACCGGTTTGGCGAAGGCAAAGCAAACTCTGAGATGGCAGCGCGATCCCGAGGGGATGCGGCTGCGCATCCTCGAAGCCGCCAAGCAGGAGTTCTCGGCCCACGGCCTGGCCGGCGCCCGCGTCGACCGCATCGCGGCCCAGGCCGGCGCCAACAAGCGCATGCTGTACTATCACGTCGGCAACAAGGACGAGCTCTATCTCGCGGTGCTCGAAGGCGCCTATGACAAGATCCGCAGCGAGGAGCGCGGGCTCGATCTCGAGCATCTCGACCCGCCCGAGGCGATTCGGCGGCTGATCGAATTCACCTGGAACTATTTCCTGCGCAACCCCGAATTCCTGTCCCTGCTCCAGACCGAGAACCTCGCGCGCGCAAAGCACCTGAAGCGCTCGACCAAGGTCAAGTCGATGCACTCGCCCTTCGTCGAGATGATCCGCACCGTGGTGCGGCGCGGCGTCGACAGCGGCGACTTCCAGGTCGCGGTCGATCCCGTCCAGCTCTACATCTCGATCGCCGCGCTCTGCTTCTTCTATCTCTCGAACTCGGCGACGCTGAGCGTGATCTTCGGCCGCGATCTGCTCGCCAAGGACGCCAAGGACGAGCGGCTGGCGCACATGGTCGGCCTGGTGCTGGCGGCGCTGACGGGGCAGTCGGCGGCGCTGCTGGAGATGGTCAAGGCGCCGAAGAAGCGCGCGGCGGTGGTGCAGACGGTGTAGTCCTCGCAGTGCCAATCCCGAACGACCAATCTTCGCCAAATTTCTCCCTGTGGTTATGGGTCCCGGCCTTCGCCGGGACGACACCGAATGTGTGGAGGGGCGGTACGTTCTGCCACGGTCCCCCGCCAACCCGGCCCCCCGCGCAAAACGTCACAGGGAAAGCTCTGGACAGTATTTATCCAACGGGTTAATTTCTTCCCCGAAGAACAAGACGACCGGGAGTGAGGCGTGGCTGAGTTGAAGCCGCAAAGTGCGGTGTCGAAGATCCTGAACGCGGCCTGGATCCGGCCGTTTCTGTTCCTGGTCTTCATCGTGGTGGCCTGGGATCTCGCGATCCGGGTGTTCAGGATTCCCGCCTACCAGATCCCGGCTCCGCTCGATGTCGTCGCCGTGCTGCGCACCGAATGGCCGGAACTGCTGCGCCAGTCCTGGCCGACGACCTATGCGACGGTCTGCGGCTTCCTGCTGTCGGCGCTGTTCGGCATTCCCGTCGCGATGTTGATCGCGGGCTCGAAGACGGTGGAGAGCTACGTCTATCCGCTGCTGGTGTTCTCGCAATCCGTGCCGAAGATCGCGATTGCGCCGCTGTTCGTGGTCTGGTTCGGCTTCGGCATCATTCCCAAGGTGATCTCCGCCTTCCTGCTCGGATTCTTCCCGGTGGTGGTCTCGGCGGTGCAGGGCTTCAAATCGGTCGACCCCGACATGGTCGATCTCGCCCGCGCCATGCAGGGCAGCCGTTTCCAGGTGTTCCGCGCGGTGAACCTGCCGCATGCGCTGCCGGCGATCTTCTCAGGGTTGAAAGTGTCGGTGACCCTTGCCGTGGTTGGCGCCGTCGTCGGCGAGTTCGTCGGCTCCAATTCCGGCATCGGCTATGTGATGCAGCGTTCGATCGGCACGTTCGACCTGCCGACGATGTTCGCGGCGCTCGTGATCCTGGCGCTGCTCGGCGTGGTGCTGTTCTGGATCGTGGACCGGATCGAGAAGCTGGTCATTCCCTGGCATGTCAGCCAGCGCGAGGACGTGATTTTCGCCTCTTAGCAATAACCAAAGCAACGAACGGCCACCAACGGCCGACGCAACAAGGGCAAGGGAGAGAAACGATGAAGCGGTGGATAGGAGCTGCATCAGTGGCGCTGATGGTGTTCGCGGCCATGCCGGCGCAGGCAGCCGACAAGGTCGTGCTGATGCTGAACTGGTACGTCTATGGCGAGCACGCGCCGTTCTATTACGGCAAGGCCAAGGGCATTTATGCCGCCGAAGGCATCGACCTCGAGATCCAGGAAGGCCGCGGCTCGGCTGCGACCACGCAGGCGGTCGCCGCCAAGACCGCCGACTTCGGCTATGTCGACGTGCCCACCATGATGCGCGCCGCGATCAAGGGCGCGCCGGTGATCGCGACCGGCGTGCTGCTCCAGACCTCACCGATGTCCGCCATGGGTTTTGCTGACAAGAACATCAGGAAGCCCGAGGACATCAAGGGCAAGACGGTGGCGATCACGCCGGCCGACTCCATGACCCAGATCTGGCCGCTGTTCCTGAAGAAGACCGGCCTGAAGGAAAGCGATTTCCAGACGGTCGCGGGCGACGGCCAGACCAAGCTCAACGCGGTCATCAACGGCCAGGCTGATCTGCTGCTCGGCTACGTCATGGACCAGTCGATGAAGATCAAGGACGCCACCGGCAAGGACGTCTATCCGATCAAGTTCGCCGACTACGGCATCAACATGGTCTCCTCCGGCATCATCGCCAACTCCGACTATGTGAAGGCCAATGCCGATCTCGTCCGCCGCTTCATGTCGGCGACGACCAAGGCGGTCGAAGCCGCCGAGAAGGAGCCGAAGGCGGCGGCGCAGTCGATCCTCGATGCCAACCCGAAGGGCGGCAAGATCGAGACGCTGACGCAGGGCTTTGAGCTGACCATTCCGCTCTACCGGACGGCGGAGACCAAGAGCAAGCGGCCGTTCCAGGTCACCGACCAGAACATGACGGACTCCGTCAATCTGATGGTCGAATATGGCGGGCTCGACGCCAAGGCCAAGGAGAACCCGAAAGCCTTCTACACCAGCGATTACCTGCCGAAGAGCGGCTCGTGAGCGACAAATATCCGCTGTCGTCCCGGCGAAGGCCGGGACCCATAACCACCGTCCACGCTTGTTACGGAAGGTCTCTCGCCGCGTGCCCAAACGCGCCRGCACGGCGTATGGGTCCCGGCGTTCGCCGGGACGACGGGCGGAGAGGGTTGCGATGAATCCTGCGACCAAACCAATCGACGCACAGCCGGCCGCGCATCTGAGACTGGTGAGCGACCGGGCCGCCGGCGAGGCGTCGGGCATCAAGCTGTCAGGCGTGTCGAAGACCTACCGGACGCGCGACGGCGACGTGCCGTCGCTGCGGCCGCTCGATTTTGACATCAACGAGGGCGAGTTCTTCGTCGTGGTCGGTCCATCCGGCTGCGGCAAGTCCACGCTGCTCAAGCTGATCTCCGGGCTGTTGCCGCCGTCGGCCGGCGAAATCCTGGTCGAGGGCGAGAAGGTGACGAAGCCGCATGGCAATGTCGGCATCGTGTTCCAGAACGCGCTGCTGCTTCCATGGCGCAACATCCTTTCCAACGTGATGCTGCCGATCGACATGAAGCGGTTGCCGCGGCAAAAATATCTCGACCGCGCCAAGGCGCTGTTGAAGCTGGTCGGGCTGGAAGGCTTCGAGAAGAAGCTGCCCTGGCAGCTCTCCGGCGGCATGCAGCAGCGCACCTCGATCTGCCGCGCGCTGGTGCATGATCCAAAAATCATGCTGATGGACGAGCCGTTCGGTGCCCTCGATGCGCTGACGCGCGAGCGCATGAATGTCGAGCTGATGCGGATCCAGCGCGAGACCAGGAAGACCGTGCTGCTGATCACGCATTCGATTCCGGAGGCCGTGTTCCTCGCCGACCGCGTGCTGGTGATGACCGAGCGGCCCGGTGCGATCGCGGCGATCTACGACGTGCCGCTGCCGCGCCCGCGTTCGCTCGACGTGATGGCCGATCCGGTCTTCACCGAGCTCGTGCAGCGCATCCGCAAGCATTTCTTTTCGCAAGGGGCACTGGATTAGGTGGTCATGCTGTTCTCTGAACGGGCCATATGCACGGTGCGCTCCCTCCCCCGCCTGCGGGGGAGGGCTGGGGAGAGGGTGTCTCCACTCGCGAGATCCCCCCAGAGGAGAAAGCCCTCACCCGGCACGGGACGATGCTTCGCATCGCCCGGAACGTGCCGACCTCTCCCGCAAGCGGGAGAGGTGCACCGTCCACGCTGCCAGACTTCTGGGACCAAGTAACACCATGGCACCGCGCCTGAAGCTGCGAGACATCGCCTTCTTCGAACGTCCCGTGCGTTTCGCGCGGCCGTTCCGCTTCGGCGCGATCACCATCAACGCGACGCCGCAGCTCTTTGTGCGGGTCGAGGTCGAGGTCGAGGGCAGGGGGACCGCAATCGGCGCCAGCGCCGAGCTGCTGGTGCCGAAATGGTTCGACAAGCGTCCGGAGTTTTCTCCGGCACAGACGGTTGACGGGTTGCGGCGGTCGCTTCAGATCGCGCGCGGGCTCTATCTGGCGCGGACCGGATATCTGACCGCGTTCGATCTGCATGCTTCGTGCATCGGCGCACAGATCGCGACCTGCGCGAAGAAGAACATTCCGGCGCTTGCGGCGGCTTATGGCCCCGCGGAAATCGACAAGGCGATCCTCGATGCGCTGCTGCGCGTCGTTGAGACCAGCTTTTTCGATGGCATGGCCGGCAACATTGCCGGCATCGATGCGCGGCTGTCGCCTGATTTGAAGGAAACGGATATCACAACGTTTCTTGCCGGCCGCAAGCCGCTGCCGCGCGTCGCTATCAGGCATACCGTCGGCCTCGACGATACGGTCGAAGGTAAGGGCGGCGTCGCCGACGCGCACGAGAACGCCGGTGCGCATTACTTCAAGCTGAAGCTGTTGGGCGATCCCGCAGCCGACGCAGCGCGGCTGGCGCTGATCGGCAAGGAGCTCGATAGGCTCGGGCGCGGCTACAAGGTGACGCTCGATGCGAACGAGCAGTACGCCGATCTCGCGGCACTGCATGCGCTGATGGATCGGCTCGACCATGATTCCGCGCTGCGACCGATCGCCTCGCGGCTGCTCTATGTCGAGCAGCCGATGCCGCGCGACATCACCCGGCGGTCGCCGCTCGGCTCGCTGGCGGCGCGCGGCTTCATCATCGACGAGGCCGATGATTCCTACGATGCGTTTCCGGCGGCGCGGGCACTCGGCTATCGCGGCATCTCCTCGAAATCCTGCAAGGCGCTCTACAAGTCCGTCGTCAACGCCACGCGAGCGGCGAAGTGGAGTGTGGGCGGAGAGAAGTTCTTCGTGACCAGCGAGGACCTGACCTGCCAGGCCGGCCTTGCCGTGCAGCAGGACCTCGCGCTCGGCGCCTTCCTCGGCATCGCCCATGCCGAGCGCAACGGCCATCACTATGTCGACGGTTTTGGCGAGACGCCTCTCGCAGAAGCCCAGGCCTTCGCGGCCGCGCATCCCGATCTCTATGCCGATGCCGGGCAGGGCATCCGCCTCCACATTCACAACGGCGATCTCCTGACGGGATCGCTTCATGCAGCGGGCTTTGCGACGTCGGTCCATCCGGACTGGTCGGCGCTCGCCCCGCTCGAACAGCCAAAGTCACTCTTGGAGAAATCGGCATGACCACGCAACGCCTCGGCCTCATCATGAACGGCGTCACCGGCCGCATGGGGCTCAACCAGCATCTGATCCGCTCGATCGTCGCGATCCGCGACCAGGGCGGCGTCCGCTTGAAGAATGGAGACCGCATCATGCCCGATCCGATCCTGGTCGGCCGCAGCGCCGAGAAGGTCGAAGGGCTTGCCAAGCGGTTTAACATTACGCGCTGGACCACCGACCTCGATGCTGCGCTCGCCGACAAGAACGACACCATGTTCTTCGATGCCGCGACCACGCAGGCGCGGCCGGGCCTTTTGACCCAGGCTATCAATGCCGGCAAGCACGTCTATTGCGAGAAGCCGATCGCGACGAACTTCGAAGAGGCCCTTGAGGTCGTCAAGCTCGCCAACGCCAAGGGCGTCAAGCACGGCACGGTGCAGGATAAGCTGTTCCTGCCCGGCCTGAAGAAGATCGCGTTCCTGCGCGATTCCGGCTTCTTCGGCCGCATCCTCTCGGTGCGCGGTGAGTTCGGCTATTGGGTGTTCGAGGGCGGCTGGCAGGAGGCGCAGCGGCCGTCCTGGAATTACCGCGACGAGGACGGCGGCGGCATCATCCTCGACATGGTCTGCCACTGGCGCTACGTGCTCGACAATCTCTTCGGCAACGTCCAGAGCGTGGTCTGCATCGGCAATACCGACATTCCTGAGCGGTTTGACGAGCAGGGCAAGAAGTACAAGGCGACTGCGGACGATTCCGCCTACGCGACGTTCCAGCTCGAGGGCGGCGTCATCGCCCACATCAACATGTCCTGGGTGACGCGCGTCTACCGCGATGATCTCGTCACCTTCCAGGTCGACGGCACGCTCGGCTCGGCGGTCGCGGGCCTCTCCGATTGCATGATCCAGGCGCGGCAGGCGACGCCCCGTCCGGTGTGGAATCCCGACGAGAAGCGGCTGCACGATTTCTACGGCGACTGGCAGAAGCTGCCGGACAACGTCAGCTACGACAACGGCTTCAAGGAGCAGTGGGAGATGTTCATCCGCCACGTCTACGAGGATGCACCCTACAAGTTCACGCTGCTCGAAGGCGCCAAGGGCGTGCAGCTCGCCGAATGCGCGCTGAAGAGCTGGAAGGAGCGGCGCTGGATCGACGTCGCGCCGATCAAGGTCTAAGGAGGCAACGATGAACAAGCCCGTCCTGCCCAAGCCTGCTCCTTCAATGTCGTCCTTGTCGCTCAAACTGCCGAAAGCCGACCGGTCGATCGAGACCTACCGGCTCGCGGCCTCGCGAACGTTTCCCGCGAGGCTTGAAGGCACGCTGAATCGCATCGCGTTCTCCGCCGTGCACACCGTTGCCGATCCCTTCGCGGACAACGATCCCTGGCTCTCGGTCGCCGTCGACTGGGACAAGACCATCGCGTTCCGCGAGCATATCTGGGACCTCGGCCTCGGCGTTGCGGAGGCCATGGACACCGCGCAGCGCGGCATGGGGCTGGACTGGCCGACCTCGCTGGAGCTGATCACGCGCTCGGTCGCCGCCGCCAGGCGCCGCAATGCGCTGGTGTTCTCCGGTGCCGGCACCGACCATCTCGCGGTCGAGGACGCCAAAAACCTCGACGACGTGATCCGCGCCTATGAGGAGCAGGTCTCGGCGGTCGAGAAGGTCGGCGGCCGCATCATATTGATGGCGTCGCGCGCTCTCGCAAAACTCGGCCGCAATGCCGATGATTACGCAAAGGTCTATGACCGCGTGCTGTCGCAGGTCCGGGAGCCCGTGATCATCCACTGGCTCGGCGACATGTTCGATCCGGCGCTGACGGGCTACTGGGGCACGAAAGATCTCGACAAGGCGATGGACACCGCGGTGGCCATCATCAACGGCAACGCCGCCAAGGTCGATGGCGTAAAAGTGTCGCTGCTGGACAAGCAGCGTGAGATCGACATGCGCAGGCGTCTGGACAAGCGCATCAAGATGTACACCGGCGACGATTTTAATTACGCGGAGCTGATCGCCGGCGACGAGCAGGGTTTTTCGCACGCGCTGCTTGGCATCTTCGATGCGATCGCGCCGGCGGCGTCCTACGCGCTGTCGCGGCTGGCTGCCGGTGACGAGGCCGGCTTCCACGACGTGCTGGGGCCGACCGTGCCGCTGTCGCGGCACATCTTCAAGGCGCCGACGCGGTTCTACAAGACCGGCGTGGTGTTCATGGCCTATCTCAACGGCCATCAGGACCATTTCACCATGGTCGGCGGCCAGGAGAGCACGCGTTCGACGCTGCATCTGGCCGAACTGTTCCGGCTGGCGGATCAGGCCGGGCTGCTGGCCAATCCCGAACTGGCGACGCGGCGCATGAAGGCCGTCATGGTTTCGCACGGAATCGAATCGTGATGCGTGATTTTTCGTCTGACCACCGCTGGCTGTCGCTGAACACGGCGACTGTCCGCAAGCAGGGTGACTTCGTTCAGATCGTTGATGCCTGTGCAGAGCACGGCATTCGCGCCATCGATCCCTGGCGCGATCAGGTCGCCGCCGTGGGCCTCGATCGCGCGGCGCGCGCGGTGCGTGACGCGGGGCTTGATCTCTCTGGCTATTGCCGCGGCGGCATGTTCACCTCCGATGCTTCGCGCCGCGCCGAAGTGCATGACGACAACCGGCGCTGTGTCGACGAAGCCGAGGCGCTGGGTGCGCCCTGCATCGTGCTCGTCGCCGGCGGCCTGCCGCAATATTCGCGGCCGGGCAGCGAGACATCGAAGGACATCGTGGCGGCACGGGGGCAGGTCGAGGAGGCCCTTGCCGACATGCTCGACTACGCCAGGCAGGCAAAGCTGCCGCTGGCGATCGAACCGTTGCATCCGGCTTACGCAGCCGACCGCGCCTGTGTGAATACGACAAAACAGGCACTCGACATCTGCGACCGGCTCGACCCCGGCCGCACCGGCATGCTCGGCGTCGCGCTCGACGTCTATCACATCTGGTGGGACCCGGACCTGATGGGCCAGATCGCGCGCGCCGGCCAGGACCGGCTGCTGGCGTTCCATGTCTGCGACTGGCTGGTTCCGACCAGGGACATCCTCAACGATCGCGGCATGATGGGTGACGGCGTGATCGACATCAAATCCGTGCGCGCCGCGGTCGAGGCGCAAGGCTATGCCGGCTATTCCGAGATCGAGATATTCTCCAACGACTGGTGGGGTAAGCCGATGGACGAGGTGCTGCGCACCTGCATCGAACGGCACCGGACTGTGGTGTAGGTCCCGCGCGCGCTGTTGGCGGCCGTCAGTATGGCCCCCTCTGACTTTGCGCCCGCTTTCGGCGGCAGAACGGACAATGGTCGGACGTGCTGCTGGCTCGACCCGTCCGCGAATGATCCTCCGCGGAAATATGGACCTACCTCGTTAGATCCTCGGTCCAATTAGAATAGCACGCCGGTTCCCACACGTTCCCGATTACCCGCACTGCCCAGCAGTGATAGGATGCGGCGGTCAACAAGGCAAAACCTGAGGGAGGGAATCATGACGAACTTGGCGCCCTCGACAAGCTTCGACGTCAGAGACGAAATTACTGGAGCTTATGCCGCCTGGGATTCGGCGTTCAACAAAGCTGACTCGAGAGCGGTCGCCGCAGCCTATGTTTCAAACGCTAAAGTGCTACCACCAACGCATCAGGTCATATCGGGTCCGGAAGAAATCGAAGAGTTCTTCGCTGGGCTGTTTTCAGGTGGATTCACTGGTCACAAACTAACGATCATAGACGCGGGTGGAGACGAGAAGGTCGTCTTCAGTACCGCAAAATGGACGGCCGACGGCAAGGGACCGGATGGGAGCCGCCAAAGCGTCGGCGGCATTGCCACCCACGTGTTCGAGCGTCAAGCGGACGGCTCACTGAAGCTGAGATTGCATACTTTCAACTGAGCTCGCCGTCCAATCGCTTGGCGCCGCGCGAGGAGACTTCGCGTGGATATAGCGGAATGGCTTCGCGGTCTTGGGCTGGAGCGCTACACTCAGGCTTTCCAGGAAGCCGAAGTCACGCCTGATGTCCTGCAAGAGCTGACTGAAGCCGATCTGCGAGAACTGGGCTTGCCGCTCGGCCCGCGGAAGACCGTGCTGAAGGCGATTCAAGCGCGCTCATCATCGATCGCTGCCGCCCCCATTGATGCTGGTGAGCCAGCTGGACAGATAAGGCCGGCACTGCCGTCGGAGGCGGACCGTCGGCAGCTTACCGTCATGTTCGTCGACCTGGTCGGTTCGACCGCGCTCGCCTCAGGACGCGATCCTGAGGAAGTGCGTGACTTCATGCAGGCCTACCACAACACCGTCGCGGGCGAGATCGCCCGGTTCGAAGGCCACATAGCCAAGTTCCTCGGCGACGGCGTTCTCGCGTATTTCGGTTGGCCGCGGGCGCATGAAGATGAGGCGGAGCGTGCCATCCGGGCTGGACTTCGGGTGACCAAGGCGGTCGCGTCCCTTACCGGGCCGGGCGGCTTGGCGCTTGCCGCTCGCGTCGGCATTGCAACTGGTCTGGTCGTGGTCGGCGAGCTGACGGGCGAGGGAGAGGCTCGCGAGCGCGCTGTGATCGGTGAGACGCCGAACCTGGCCGCACGCCTGCAGGGTCTGGCCGAGCCCGGCGACGTCGTGATTGCCGAGTCGACGCGCCGCCTCCTCGGCGAAGCTTTCATGTACCGCGACCTCGGCACGGTGCCTCTCAAGGGCTTTCCTGGACCGGTACAGGCCTGGCTCGTCACGGGTGAGGGCGCAGCCGAGAGTCGATTCGACGCCCAGCACCACGGCATGGCAACGACCACGCTGGTCGGACGAGACCAAGAACTTGCATTGCTCTTGGACCGGTGGGAGCGCGCAAAAGAGCGCGAGGGACAGATCGTGCTGCTCGGCGGCGAAGCAGGGATCGGCAAGTCACGACTCGTGCGGGCCCTGCGCGATCACCTCGCAGGTGTGCCGCACACGCCGCTGAGCCATTTCTGTTCGCCGTTCCATCCCAACACCGCCTTGTACCCCATTATTGGCCTTCTTGAACGGGCCGCGGGAATACGACGGGAGGACGCTCCCGAAGAACAGCTCGATAAACTCGAGGCCATGCTCGCTCTCGCTACAAACGACGTGCATGAGAGCGCGCCGGTTCTTGCCGACCTCTTGGCAATTCCGGCAGGTGGGAGATACCCGCCACTTGCGCTTAGTCCACACCAGAAGAAAGAGCGAACGTTCCAGGCCCTCCTGGAGCAGATACACGGTCTGTCGGCAAAGCAGCCGCTGCTTGCCGTGTACGAGGATGTCCACTGGGCAGATCCTACCATGCTCGAACTCCTCGACCGGGCTGTCGACGAGGTGCAGCGACTTCCGATTCTGATGATTATCACCTTCCGGCCGGAGTTCGTTTCGCGCTGGACAGGCCATGGACACGTGACAGCGCTCTCTTTGAGCCGACTCGGCCGGAGGCAAGG
The DNA here is from genome assembly GCF_054049735.1 of Bradyrhizobium sp. P5_C12. Classification (NCBI taxonomy): domain Bacteria; kingdom Pseudomonadati; phylum Pseudomonadota; class Alphaproteobacteria; order Hyphomicrobiales; family Nitrobacteraceae; genus Bradyrhizobium; species Bradyrhizobium sp. P5_C12. The sequence continues at coordinate 34,543 of NZ_JBFULU010000048.1, read as the reverse complement.
GGCGGCCGTGGTGGACCGGGTCACGGGCGGCAAAATACTTCCACAAGAGGTGCTTGAGCAGATTTTGGCCAAAACCGATGGCGTGCCGTTATTTGTCGAGGAGCTCACCAAGGCGGTCATTGAATCCGGGCTGCTCAAAGACCTGGGCAACCGCTATGAGTTGATAGGCCCGTTGCCGCCGCTGGCGATCCCGACGACGCTGCAGGACTCGTTGATGGCGCGCCTCGATCGGTTGGCGCCGGTCAAGGAAGTCGCCCAGATCGCAGCTTGCATTGGGCGCGAATTCGGGCACGACCTTCTGCGATCGGTTACGGCGCTCGACGAACACGCGCTCCAGCGTGCTCTCAATGAGCTATTGACAGCCGAGCTCATATTCCGGCGTGGAGCACCGCCGGATATTGGCTACAGCTTCAAACACGCGCTGGTCCAAGACATCGCGCATGAGAGCCTCTTGAAGAGCAAGCGGCAGCAGATCCATGCCCGCATCGCTGCGGCTCTCGAAGAACACTATCCTGCCCGTGCGGAGGCGGAGCCGGAGACGATTGCTTCGCACTTTACGCAGGGTGGGCTGGCGGGAAAGGCAGTCGGCTATTGGCTGCGAGCCGGCCGGATCGCAGCGGGACGTTCCGCCAATCTCGATGCGATCACTCACCTCACAAGGGGACTGGAGGCACTCAAGTCCAATCCACAAGGACCGGAGCGCGATCGCCAGGAACTCGCGCTGCAAACGGCGATCGGAGGTCCGCTGATCGCCATTCACGGATACACGGCTCCGCAACTGGGCACTGCCTTCAGCAGGGCTCACGCGCTCTGTTATGAACTCGATGACACGGGTGCCTTGTTCGCTACTCTAAGCGGGAAGTTCATTTTCCACTTCGTGCGCGGCGACTTTGGTGCCATGCAGACCCTTGTTGCCGAGGCGCAGCGCGCCGCCGAGCGGACCGGCGACACGGCACTTGAACTAGCTACACATCGTTTGGCGGCGCTCACCGCCATGCATGCCGGCGACTTTCTTACGGCTCGCTCGGAGTTCGAAACGATCCTGAGTCGTTATCGGCCGGACACGCATCGGCCGCCGCCAGTTCACTATGTACATGACCCGAAGGCCTCGGCGTTACCCTACCTGGCAATTGTGCTTTGGATACTTGGCTACCCCGAACAGGCCCAGAGGACGAGCCGCGCGGCGTTTGAATACGCTGCGGAGCTAAATCAGACGAACCTTACCGCGCACGTGCAGGTCTATGGCGGAGCGGGGCCTGCGGAGCTGATGGGTGACATGGCGGCTGTGCATGTGCACGCCGAAGCCATCATCGATCTCGCCGATCAGCACAGCTTGAACTACTGGCGCTTGAGCGGCCTCATCCTGCGGGGTTGGGCAATGGCGCAGGAAGGTAACGTGGAGGGCGGCCTGGCGCTCATGCGCCTCAGTCTGAACGAGCGGGCCAGGCTCGGAGCCAGTTGGTACCAGGTCCGGTACTTGTGGATGCTCGCGGCGATGTACCACCAGTTGGGTGACGACGAAAAGGGGCTGGAAACCCTGGCCGAAGCGAAGGCCATTGCTGCGCGCAACGAAGAACATATGTGGGAGGCGGAACTTGCTTGCATTGACGGCGAACTGCATCGCATCCGCGGTGCTCCGGCTGAGGAGGTTGAGAATTACTTGCAAGCTGCGCTCAAGATTGCCCAAAGCCAAAGCGCGAGATCCTTTGAATTACGTGCGGCCATGAGTCTGGCTCGGCTTTGGCGCGACCAGGGCCGGATCGCCGACGCGCGAAGCCTCCTTGGTTCCGTTTACGGCTGGTTTACGGAAGGCTTCGAAACAACAGACCTTCGTTCCGCCAAGTTACTCATGCAGGAACTTGCTGAGGTTTAATGGCGTCGTTTGTGATGCATAAGGCACTTGCATCTAGGCCGCAGGTCTGGCGCTTCCAGTGAACCGAAGCTTGCCCTGCTGAGGCTCGAGCAATCTCGAAAATCAAAGTGGCGTTGGTGGGCACCGGCCCCCGATGAAGCGGGCAGCTCGTGCGGGCGAGTGAGCTGGTGGGAGTACCACCAACGAGACGTGGACAGCCATCGGCTTTCAGGCAGAATAACATCACCCCGATGCCGCAGCCTCGCCACAGTCTGCGCCAGATCGGATGCGGTAATCGTGGCCTCAACGATCATAAGGCACGGCGGATGTACCCATGCCTGATGATCTTGAATGGCCCCGACGTGCACTCGTCGGGGCCATTGTTGTGATCGGCGTGGCAGGGCTGGGGACTTCTACTGCCGTCAATGCCGGCGTCATTCGGCTCGACTATTCGCTGAAAAGTCAGACGATTGCGCTGTCATGGATTCACCGTCAAACACCGGACTATCACTCGTCAATTCAATCTGCGAAATTGCGACAACACAAATGCGCTTGCAAACAAGCAAGCGCGAAGGGAGGTTCGCAGTGGACAAGGTGCGACGCTTGCGTGCGATGAGTTCGTTGTGCCGTCAACAGGCCGCGTACAACAGCATGAACAAATGGAAGCTGCTCGCGGAAGCAGAATACTGGGATCACCTGGCCGATCTTGAGCTGTCCGCTCACTTCCAGCAATGCAATGCCGCCGGCTCGAATGAGATAGCGCCGCCTCAGGCGATCACCAACACGGATGAGACTCGACAGGGGACGAGTTCCGCTGCGTGAGGTCGGCGGCTGTCGTTTGCATTCCGTACCGCCGCACGTCTCACAGGGAGGAGCGACCCGGACCCGCGCCGCTGCGCAATTGCAACGAACGGATGCTGCCCTCACGGGCTTGCGACCTGTTGCAGCGTGTTGAAGCGCGCCTTCTGCTTGCTGCTCAGCGTGGCGTAGAACTCGTCGAGGGCGGGTTCGACCAGCTTGGCGGTCGTCGGCATGGCCCCACTGAATTGACTTCCTGGCAGAACGGACGTTGGTCGGACTTGCTGCTGGCTCGACCCGGTCGCGAATGACCCCAAAACGGACGTGGCGCGGACCTGGCAAAATTGGCGCGAATGAGCGGAGATGTGACATTTTTCCACTTGCCGAGGGACGCAACAGCCTAGACTGGCTTCCAGCTGGGCCAATCGCGGCCAATGCGTGAGCGTGGCCAAGCGCCCGGCCGGGTCTGGAAGTGACCGCCAATGAAGCATTGGATCGACTGGCTGCCGGCCATCGAAACCCTCCGCCGATATGAGGCGGCGTGGCTTCCGCGCGATATCTTCGCTGGACTCGTCCTGGCGACGATGCTGGTCCCGGTCGGAATTGCCTACGCGGCAGCATCGGGCTTGCCCGGCATCTACGGTCTGTACGCAACGATCGTACCGCTGTTGGTCTACGCGGTGTTCGGCCCCAGCCGCATCCTCGTGCTGGGACCTGACTCGGCGCTGGCAGCCGTCATCCTCGGCGTTGTCGTCCCACTGTCTGGTGGCGATCCTCTTCGCGCGGCAACGCTCGCCGCGATGATGGCGATCGTTTCGGGGACGGTGTGCATTCTAGCCGGCATCGCGCGCCTGGGTTTTGTGACCGAGCTGCTCTCCAAGCCGATACGGTACGGCTACATGAACGGAATTGCATTGACCGTTTTGATCAGCCAACTGCCAAAGCTCTTCGGCTTCTCGATCGGGAGCGAAGGACCTTTACGAAGCCTATGGGCGTTCGCCGATGCAATCCTTGAAGGAAAGACAAACTGGGCCGCACTCGGGATTGGGCTCGGCACGCTGGTGGTCATCCTGCTGCTCCGGGACAACAAGCGGCTGCCAGGCATTCTGATTGCGGTCGTCGGGGCGACTGCCATCGTCGGCGTGCTTGATCTTGGGACTCGTTACGGCGTGGCGGTCTTGGGTCCTCTTCCGCAGGGCCTGCCGGGTTTCGCGATCCCCTGGATCACCTACGGCGATATCGTCCCGGTGCTGGTCGGCGGCTGCGCAATCGCGCTGGTATCATTCGCTGACACCAGCGTGCTTTCGCGCGCCTACGCCGCACGATTGGGCACTCATGTCGATCCCAACCAGGAGATGGTGGGGCTTGGCGCGGCCAATCTGGCAACCGGCTTTTTTCAGGGCTTCCCGATCAGCAGCAGCGCTTCGCGCACTCCCGTTGCAGAAGCCGCCGGCGCCCATACCCAGCTGACCAGCGTCGTCGGCGCGCTTGCCATCGCCGTCCTTCTGCTGGTGGCACCAAACCTGCTTCAGCATTTGCCCACCGCCGCATTGGCGGCCGTCGTCATCGCCGCTGCGATCGGCTTGTTTGAGGTCACCGACCTCAAGCGAATCTATCGGATTCAGCAGTGGGAGTTCTGGCTATCGATGGTCTGCTTTGTCGGCGTGGCGGTGCTCGGAGTGATTCCAGGAATTGGTCTGGCAATTGCAATCGCCATCGCCGAGTTCTTGTGGGACGGTTGGCGCCCGCACTCCGCCGTGTTGGGGCGCGCCCATGGCGTCAAAGGTTATCACGACATCACAAGATATCCGGATGCACGCCAAATCCCCGGGCTGGTCCTGTTTCGGTGGGATGCGCCGCTGTTCTTCGCCAACGCCGAATTCTTCAAAGAGCGCGTACTGGACGCCGTGGCGAAATCGCCGACGCCCGTACGCTGGCTGGTCGTTGCGGCGGAGCCTGTCACCAGCGTGGACGTCTCCGCCGGCGATATAGTCGCCGAATTGGACGAGGCGTTGCACGCGCGGGGTATCGAGTTCTGCTTTGCCGAACTGAAAGATCCAGTCAAGGACAAGCTGAAGAGATTTGGACTGTTCTCGCAGCTTGGCGAGCAATATTTCTTTCCAACGATCGGCGCAGCCGTTTCCAGTTACCTGGAAATCAACGACGTAGAGTGGGAGGACTGGGAGGACCAAGCCAAACGTTAGGAAGTGGCATGCCGGGCATGAATACGTATGCCGATTGACTTCCGATCCCGGCCCTGATGAGAAGTCCGAGCGGCCTCCGAAATGGTCCGCTTATCGGGGCGGACCGGAAGTGACTGGCCGCCTTCGCAAAACGGCGCTTTTGACCCGTTGCGGACCTCGTCGTTCGATGCACCACCGCCCTTGCGCCGCTTTGAGTTTTTGCACCGCCAAATCCCAAAACGGACAATGGTTGCCTGGAATCGCATAGACCCGAAGGTAACTCTGCCTTAGTCTGCGAAGCAGAAGCCCTTATCTTGAATGGAATAGACTGAGCAGCGAGCGCCTGCGCGGAATATACCGCGCTTCACATGGAGTCCTGCCAATGGATTCTTCATTCGGCGCGTTGGATGCGTTTGCGTTCGCAGTGTTCGCTGTTCTGATCTTTGTTGGCGTAATCATCGTCGTCAATCTGGGCAAACTTCCGGGTCAACTCGCGCGCAAATGGAATCATCCGCAGGCCAGCGCGATCAATGCCATGAGCTGGATCGGGATCGCGACCGGTGGGTTGCTGTGGCCGGTGGCATTCATATGGGCGTTTACAACGCCGTCTGGAATGAAATCAGCAAAGAACGAACTTCAGCCGCATGGCGTCGAACCCGAGAGGAGTGACAGTGTAACGGCATTGCGTCAGCTCGCAGGAGACAAGGAGATGCGACCGTGATCGCAATCCTGATCATTGTCTACGTTGCAATGGTTCTCGTGCTGTTCAAGGTCCTGCGCATCAAGCCCACGGCTTACATAATCGCGACCATGATCGTCGCGGGCRTATTCATGATCGGTGGCGTCGTGGTGGTCTGGACGCAGTCGGCGCCGATTACGGACAAGATGGTGACCAGCCAGTACGTGGTGCAGCTTGTCCCTTACGTCAAAGGGCAGGTCAAGACGATCCACGCCGAGGCAAATCAACGGGTGAAGAAGGGTGACTTGCTGCTGGAAATTGACCCGGCGCCGTATCAGTACACGGTGAACCAGGTCGAGGCGCAGTTGGCTGCGTCGAAGGCCAACGTAGGACAAGCCGAAGCCGCGCTGGCGACCGCAAAGACGGCCATACCGAATGCGCAGGCCATCCTCGCGAAGGCGAAGGCCGCGGACGAACTAGCCAAGACCCAGGAACAAATTGCCCTCAACATTCAGCGTGCGGACAAAGCTGCCATTAGCCAGCTTAACGTGGCCAAGGCTGCGCAAGAACGCCAGGAAGCGGACGCCGCTGTTCAACAGGCTGAAGCGGGTCTAGCGCAAGCGCAAGCTTCGGCTCAACAGGCCGCCGCGGCCTTGCGGACGGCCCAGAGCAATGTTCCCGCGATCGAAGCTCAATTGGACGACGCACGCTTTAACCTCGCGCAATGCAAGATGACGGCGCCGGGTGATGGATACGTCACGAATTGGCAGGTGCAGATCGGCACCATGCTTGTGCCGATGCCGCTTGCTGCGGCCGGAACATTCGTCAACGTGTCCGATACCGCCGTCGCCGCGGTGTTTCCGCAGAACTGGCTCTCGAATGTCGAGCCGGGCGACGATGTGGAAATGGTGCTCAACCCTTACCCGGGCCGCCTGTTCCTGGGGAAAGTGGACTATGTCATCCCGGCAACGGGTGGTGGGCAATTCACAACCAGCGGCACAATCCCGAACGCGGCGCGTATCGGATCTGACGGGCTTTATGCAGTGCGGATCAATTTCAGCGACGATGCCGTGGCCCGCAAGCTGTCGCTCGGATCAGGTGGATCGGCAGCGATCTACACGCAGAAGGGCAAGGYCACGCACGTCATTTCGAAGGTCACGATCCGGATGAAGAAGTGGCTGTTGTACGTGATGCCCTCTGTGGAAAAGCCGTCATCGTAACCTGCAGGGGTACACACGAGTTGGGTCTACGCGCGGGGGAGAAAGCCTTGGAGACGCAGCATCAAGCACCGTTTGGGCAGCGGCAAAATATCGGCGCCGTTGGCTGGTCAATTCGTGGGTTGCTTGTAGCTGCACTTCTCCTGCCAACCGTGGCATGTACGATTGGGCCGAATTTTACAGCGCCTGTCGCTCCGCTTGCCGAAAAATTTCGTGGCGCAGACAATCGCTCGGTTAAATCCGGCCCGCGTGAGTACGAACATTGGTGGGAAGGCTTTCGCGATCCGACCCTCAACAAGCTGATCCAGATTGCGTACAACCAAAACCTGACGCTGGAGAGCGCAGGGACTCGGGTGCTGCAAGCACGTGCGGTGCTGGGAATAGCCATCGGCATAAGCTATCCGCAGGTGCAGCAAGGAGTGGGGTCGGTAATTTACAATCGGACCAGCGCGGCGACGCCGCTGGCAGGACCAAACGCGACGCCTTCATATTTCTGGACCGATGCTCTTGCTGCGCAGGCAGCCTGGGAGCTGGACTTCTGGGGCAAGTTTCGTCGCGGAGTTGAATCCGCCGATGCCGTGTACCTGGCGTCGATTGCGACTTATGACGGCGTTCTGGTGTCGCTTCTGGCCGATGTGACCGCAACTTATATCGGTATCCGCACAACGGAGCAGTTGATCGGAATTGCACGGGCCAATGTCCGCAGGCAGGAGCAGGCGCTTAGTGTCGCAAAGGCAAAGTTCACGGGCGGCGGGACGTCGGAGCTTGATGTTTTCCAGGCGACGAACGTCCTCGAGCAGACCCGTGCGGCAATACCCCAATTGACGATACAATTGCAGCAGGGACAAAACGCGCTTTGCGTCCTGCTCGGCGTTCCGCCGCAGTCGCTCGGCATGTTGCTTTCACGATCTGCTGGCAGGATACCGTTGCCGCCCGCCTCCGTCGTTGTTGGCATACCTGCGGATCTGCTGCGCCGGAGACCGGACGTCCGCGCCGCCGAACTCGCCGCGCTGGCGCAGAGCGCGCAGATCGGAATCGCCACGACGCAACTCTATCCGGCAATCAGCATTACGGGCACGTTCGGCGGCTCGGCCAGTACCGCCAACGGCCATAACCTCGGTCAAGTCGTCAGTTGGAAGGGCGTGGCGTATGCTGCGGGCCCGTCGTTTCAATGGAATCTCCTCAACTACGGGCAGATCACCAACAACATTCGTTTGCAGGATGCCAAGCTCCAGCAATTGCTGATCGACTATCAGAACACCGTGTTGAGTGCCCAGCAGGAGGTGGACAACGGTCTTGCGACATATCTGCAATCCCGGAACCAGGCCGCGTATCTTCGCCGCAGCGTTGAGGCGGCAAATGGTGCCCTCAGGATCGCACTTGAGCAGTATGAGCAGGGCGCGACGTCATTTACCACCGTACTGACCGCCGAACAGAATCTCCTTCAAGCGCAGAACAGCCTGGCCGGCGCCTCGGCCAACGTTCCGCTCGGCCTCACTGCGGTGTTTCGGGCGCTCGGGGGCGGGTGGCAGATACGTGAGGGTGGCAACTTCGTCAGCCCGGCAACGGTTGACCAGATGCGAGCGCGAACGGACTGGGGCAATTTGCTTCCGCCTGCGAACGAGCCGCGACCGCCGGCTCCGGGCCTGCCGGGTCCCGAGGATATCGGACCGACGATCCGGCTTCCGGAGTGGTGATGGTCGCCCGCTCAGATGGCCAAGCAGCAATGCATAAACACCTGTCGTGCACGTAATCGCGACTGTCGTCGTCTGAACCAGTTGCCATCGTTCGAGTGTCAGGGTGTTTACCGGGACTGCACCCGATACACTTGCGCTGGTTTAGGACCGGGATGACCGACGTGCTGCGTACCTGCGTCGCGCGGCACAAGACGGCGGTGTAGCTCCCGCGGACGCTGCCCTCACGGGCTCGCGACCTGTTGCAGCGTGTTGAAGCGCGCCTTCTGCTCGCTGCTCAGCGTGGCATAGAACTCGTCCAGGGCGGGCTCGACCAGCCTGGCGGCCGTCAGCATGGCCTCGAGCCGGCGCTGCATCGCCTCCAGCCGTCCGACCGGCGTCAGCGGCACCTCGTTCGGACAGGCCGCCTGCAGGCCCTCAACGCCCTTCGCCGTCGCTTCGCTGAGGCGGTCGAGCGCCTCCTTCTGCTTGCCCGCGGGATGGAGCGCAGACTCGATCCTCTGGATCGGCAACTGGGTCAGGCCGGACTTCGGATCGCCGCAGGCTTCGGCGCGGGCTTCCTGCGTACCGGCTTCCTGCTGCTGCGGCGGCGAGCGCTCGCCGATATTGGGGCCGAGCGCGTTGAAGCGGGCCTGCTGCTCGTCACTGAGCGAGTTGTAGAAATTCTCCAGCGCCGGTCGCACGATCTTGACGGCTTCCAGCGTCGCGCTGACGCGGTTCATCATCGCGCGCAAGCGGCCGGGCGGGGTCAGTGCATAAGTCTCCGCGCAGGAGTCCTTGAACGCACCGGCCGCGTTGGCCGCCGCGGTCTTCAATGCGTCGAGCAACGCGCGTTGCTCCGGCGTCGGCCGCACCGCCCGCGCGATATCGGCAAGCGGCCAGGCGGTGACGCCCTTGTCCGGTGTGCCGCACAATTGCTGCAGCGTTTGCGGGCTCGCGCTGGCGCGCTGGCGCGGGCGGGAGCCGCCGCCGGCTTGCGGATAGTCGTACGGGTTGATGCTGGCATAGGCGGCATAGGGGCTGTCACCACCCCAGAACACGGTGTCGACGAAGTCGTCATACGCGTACGCCCAATAGCCCGGCTCGTAAGCATAGGACCAGAACGTGTAGTCAAAAATGTCGGAATAGGCGTAAGGCCAGAACACCGGCCCAAGCCACGCCACGAACACCGCGGGATGGCGGTGTCGCCAGGCCTGCCGGGGCGCCCAGCCGCTCTGGCGGGTGATGAGGGCCGCTTGGGTTTGCGCAGTTGCCTGCTCGCGGAAGCGCCCGGCAAACCGCCCGCGCTCGGCGGCTCGCGCGGCGGCCGCCGCTGCGGTTGCCGCAGCGGTTGCAGTGGGAGCCTGCAGTCCCAGCCGCTGCTGGCGCGCCAGATCAGTTTGCTGCGTGCGCTGCTCGCGTTGCAGCAGGCGGTTCTGCGTCTGAAGCATCCGTTGCTGCTCGCGCTGCGCCCGCGCGCCTTCCGGCTTTTGCGTTTGCAATTGCTGCACGCGCTGCTGCAGGCGATCGATCCGGGTCTGGCGCTCCGCGGTCTGGCGCGACAGCACCTCGCGCTGCCGCTGCTGCACCATCTGCTGGCGCTGCTGGATCTGCTGCTGATGCTGTTGCGCGCGCTGGTCGATCTGCTCCCGTCGCGACAGCCGCTCGCTCACGGCCGGCGGTGCGTTTGGCCGTGACGGGGCGGCGATCTGCGGCGCCGGTCGCGGTGCCATCGCCGGACGTTGCGGCGCGGCCGGTGCCCGATGGAATTCAGGCCGCGGCGCCGCCACATGCGGGGCGGCTCGCGGCGGCGGCGCAGCGAAGTGGGGAGTTGGGCGCGGCGGTGGTGAGGCGATGTGCGGCGCCGGATGCGGCGCCATGGTCGGTCGCTGCGGCATGGAAGGGGGATGGAACGCCGGCGCGGCGGGCCGCGCCATGGCAGGTGGTGCTGCCGGACGAGCCATGGCAGGTGGTGGTGCCGGCCGGGCCGCCGGCGCTGCCGCCGGCCCTGGTCCACCCCTTCCGTGTCCCTGGCCTGGTCCCTGGGCGGACGCGCCGACGCTCGTCGCCAGCATCGAGACACCAACCAAAAAAGCCGTCAGGCAAACGCCACGCGGAAGCATGATCCTCGCTCCCAAACTCGAAATCGCCCACAACTTTCAACGCACGGGTGGCGGAATGGTTCGTTGTTGGCAGCGGCCGGCATTGCGATCTTCCGACGCAGGCAGCCTCAAGAGAAATCCGGCTATTGAGAGATCGAGATCCTCTTCATCGACTGGTGGGGCAAGTCGATGGTCGAGGTGCTACGCACCTGCATCGAGCGGCACAGGACAGCGGTGCAACTCCCACGAGTGCTGCCCTCACGGGCTCGCGACCTGCTGCAGCGTGTTGAAGCGCGCCTTCTGCTCGCTGCTCAGCGTGGCATAGAACTCGTCCAGGGCGAGTTCGACCAGCTTGGCGGTCGTCAGCGTGGCCTCTCTGAATTGACTTCCGAGCGGACATTGGTCGGAATTGCTGCTGGCTCGACCCGGTCGCGAATGACCCGAGGCGGATGTTGGCATTTCTGTAGGGTGACGCCGGCTCTTTTGGGGGCGGGGGACGGACGTCAAGTCTGGTTTGAGGACCACCTCGTGGTTCCGGGCTTCGTGTCGCAAGACACTGGCGGGACAACGAGACGCCAGCTCAATGATGGTCGCGCGGGTCAACCGAATGTTGTAGTGTTCCGCGATCGCGCGTCACTGCTCGGAAGGTGCCGGGGTACTTGGTCCTTTAAAATGACAATGTGCGCATGAATCAGGCTGAGCAAGCGACAGAGGCGCCATCCATCGCGCCGTCAATCATTACGAGGCGGCTTGCTGCCATAGCTTTTGCCGATGTAGCCGGCTTTTCCCGGCTCATGGGTCTGAGGGACGTCGATACCGTCATGCGCTGGAAAGCGTTGCGGACCGAGATTATGGAGCCTCACATGGCTCGGCACGGTGGACGGATCGCCGAGATCGCAGGCGACGCAGTGCTGGTCGAATTCCCGAGCGTTGTGAACGCGGTGCGTTGGGCTACCGACGTTCAGCGTGTTCAAGAGCGCGCCGTCGGCGACAAGGATCCATTCGCGCTGCATCTTCGCATTGGCATCAACGTCGACGATATCATCGACGAGGATGGAATATTGCAGGGGGACGGCGTTAACGTTGCTTCTCGTATCCACCAGGCCGCGCAGCCCGGCCAAATAGTCGTCACGGCGGCGGTCCGCGACTATGTCATGAATCGATTGCCACTGACATTTCATCACCTCGGCGCGCCTGTGATGAAAAATATCATGCGAACCGTTCATGTATATTCCGTCGAATGGACCGAGGGAGACAAAGACCACCAGCTCGCGCAGCCATACCTGCAATGGGCGTCGAGGCCGACGCTCGCCGTGCTGCCGTTCCGCACGATTAGCGGTACCGACGACGACAACTATTACGGTGAGGGGATCACAGACTCGATCATTACCGGCCTCTCCAAAAATCGGTCACTTTACGTCATTGCGCGCAATTCTACCCTTCGTTATCGCGCCGGGGGAAAAGACTTGCGACAGATCGCCACTGAGCTCGATGTTCGTTACCTGCTCGACGGCAGCGTGCAACGCCAGGGCACGCGACTGAGAATCAATACGGAGTTGACCGACATTTTGGGGAATGTCGCGATCTGGGCCCAGAAGTACGAGGGATCTACCGACGACCTGTTCGAATTTCAGGATCGTATTGCCTCAAGCATACTGTCCTCCATTGAGCCGCGCGTCCGTGCGGTTGAGACGGCTCGCGTCGCTGACCGCCCGACCGAGAGTTTGGATGCATTCCACTGCGTCCTCCGCGCGATGTCGCTTCTGTATCTCCTCACCGAAGAAAGCCACCGGGAGGCGGGTCAACTGCTGGAACGGGCGATCGTGCTCGATCCGTCCTATGCGCAGGCCCATGCCTACCTTGCGTGGTGGCTGAACTTCCAGTTTGGCGAAGGTTGGTCGCTGGATCCCGACGGCGACCGGGCGCGCGCCCTCATCGTGTCGCGGCGCGCCATCGAACTCGACCCCGACGATCCGTTTGCGCTGGCCGTGGCCGGGCACATCCTCTCTTTCATGGGAAAATCACCGGGAGAAGCGATGGAGCTTTTTGGGCGGGCGCTCGCCCTCAACGAGAACTTGGCGTTCGCATGGGGTTTGAGCGCCTTGACGCTCGCCTATTTGGGGCGGCCCGACGAAGCGCTGGAGCGATTGCAGAACGTATGGCGTCTCAATCCCTTTGATCCCTTGAACTTCTATTTTTGGATCGTGGCGGGAATTGCCGAATTCGTCGCTGGGCGATACGATGAAGCGATCGTTTACCTGAACAGGTCACGGCGGGCAAATCTACTTTTTCGTCCCTGTGTACGAACTCTGGCCGCCGCGCTTGCACTTTCGGGTGACGAAGCTGGAGCTGAATTGGCGGCTCGACAGCTTCTCGAAATCGAACCATCGTTTAGAGTCTCAACTTTCGTTTCCTGGTATCCGCTGCGGAAGGATGATCTGGATCGTTTCGCGAAGGGATTGCGCGCCGCGGGGTTGCCGGAATAGCCAAATACAAATTTCAAGCACCTGGGAGGCTTATTATGGGAGCTGGAGCAGGAGCGGGCGCAGGTGCTGGAGCGGGCGCAGGCGCTGGAGCGGGCGCAGGCGCTGGAGCGGGCGCAGGCGCTGGAGCGGGCGCGGGTGCTGGAGCGGGCGCAGGTGCTGGAGCGGGTGCTGGAGCGGGCGCAGGTGCTGGAGCGGGTGCAGGTGCTGGAGCGGGTGCAGGTGCTGGAGCGGGCGCAGGAGCCGGTGCGGCGTACAGTGCCGAAGCGGGGCCGGGCACGGGGCGCAGTTTTTACGCAACCCCCTCGGACCTGGACTTTCGACCTTGGGCACTCGACTTTACTCCTGATGATGCTGGGAATCCGCCGTATCCGTGGCAGGAAACTGTAGATCCCTATCRGGTCGATGCAACCGGGCAGGATGCGTTCCTCGAATGGACGACCGATGATTGGGACCCGGCATTGCGGTTCTGGACGCTTCCATACGACCGTCATCTCACTCAATGGCTGAAGGCCGTCGATCCTTCTCGACCGTCAATCATGGCGGCGCGCGAATTCGGCGGCCAGCCCCATCAATGGCAATTCGGTCGGGCTGACCTGCTGGCGAGAAGCTGGCTGGAGAGCCTCGATCTGGCGTGGCAGCCCGATCCCCTTTTAAATCCTCAAAATCCTAACGCGAACGCCGGCGCCTCGCCTGCCGGATGGACCGCGGCGAAGGGCGCGGCCTTCAACTCGATCCTCGGCGAAATCGAACAACTGCAAATGTTGATGCAGGACGATCGCGATCGCTATATGGCCGAAATCATCGAGCAGGCGGATGGCAGTGCCGGCTACATTACTGCCTTCATCGATACGAGTGAATCACGGCGCCCGTGGACAATGGAGCTCGTCAACTGCGGGTACGCCATCGGTAACGTCGCATATTTTTATTACAAGCAGCAGTTCAGCCGCGTTCGCCCATCGACGTTATGTCCAGGCCTGGCGCCTCCGTTCGGTCCTCCCGCCCATCCGTCGTTTACCAGCGGGCATTCCTTCATCGGTCATTTCATCGCGCTTCTGCTCCTGGAAATACCGGCGCTTCGCCAGCGCTACGGCTTGTTCGCCGCTCCATACAACGGTTCGCCGGGCAAGGCAGTCGACCCATGTTTACCCGTAACGGTGACCATTTCTTTGGCTAACCCCGCTGTGGTCACGGGGAACGTGGCGCTAAACGCCGGCGACCCGGTGTTTTTCCAGACGACGGCTGGTGGCGCGCTTCCGGCGCCGATTACGCCCGGAACGACTTACTATGTGATAACGACCGGGGTGGCTGGTGTCTTTCAGATTTCCAGTTCTCCGCCGAACCCCAACACTACGCCTACTCCCATTAGTACTCTCGGAAGCACGCAGTCGGGCACACAAACACTTGTCCGAAACCCACTGGCAGGGCGTCGCGAGATTGATTCGCCGCTGCTTTGGCTTGCCGGGCGTATCGCCAAGAACCGCGAACGTCTCGGCGTCCACTATGCTTCCGACTCGGCTGGAAGTCGTCACATTGCAGCCGGTATTTGGCGAGCGCTGCTGCACGACAACACGACAAGCCGCATCAATTGTCCGACGCTCTACTCGGTGCTCGCCCACGCAACCGCCGAGTGGCCGACCAAGTGGCCCTGACCGGGCCTTGTCCCTTTTGCCCGGCCGACCTGAACAACGAAGCGCACGTCATACTATCGGGCTGCCGCTAGGGGCCAACGACGATGAGACCAAGGTTGTTGTCATTGGGTACGAGGTCAATGAGTTCCGTGGGCAACTGGCTGCACGGGAAGGACGTCGTTGGATCAGTGTTGGCGGCATCGTCCCCGCAGGTTGCGATAGCCAGCACCAGATAGCGGGTGTTGGACGGCGGTGGGTTGTTGAACGTGAAATCAAATTCAACAGGCGGCGCACCTGGGTCAATGGTTTGGCCGGGGCCTGGTGACCGGGTGCACGGTTCCCACTGCATATCCTTCCATTTCGGCGGAGGACTGCCACTGGGCCATGCGTGCCACCAAACGGTGACTTCAACATTCGTTGCCTGTTGACCGCCGCGGTTTCCGACCTTCACGGAAATATTGCTGCCCGACACGACGATCGCGCTTTGGTCGGCTTGCCACAAGGGCGGAGCATCTGAACCGGACTGGTGGGGATCCCAATCGAGCGAGACCGGATTGTAGCTGCCGGGCCCATACGCGATATCGCCGTAGGGCGAGGCTTCCGAAAGTGGCCGCCGGTCCAGAATGTAGACGTCGACCGGCGGTGGAAGGCCTGGCGCGTTGCTGATCGTTCCGGCAACGGCATACAGGCCCTGGACTTCGAACGCCCAGCGAATGACCTTGTGCACACAGCCACCGATCCTGTGGAACGAGAAAGATTTGGTGCTGTACGGTGGCGGAGGAAAGGTCACGTCCCACAGGACGTCCCAGGAACTGGTGCCGATGTCGGCGTCGATCAGCGCGGAGACGAGCTGATCCGGTTCGTTGGCCAACACGGTGGTCGATGTCGGCAGAATCTGAATCCCCCTCATGATGAGGTAGACGGAATAGTGCGAAGCCGACTCGCGGGCGAGTTGGTCAGGCTGGTTTTGCATTCCCACCGCCTTCGTGTCGCCGCCGATAGCGCGGTACAGCCGGAACAGCGATGATGAAAGAATCTGCTCGGTCCAGTAACCCTTGCGTCGGGGCGGCGTTGAATCGGGCACCTGGGACATCGCATAGTGCAACGAGCCGCCCCAGCTCCATCCATGCGACACGCATCGGTCGTGGCGACGCGGCGCAAACACCCACGGGAATGTCGCGCCGCGCCAATTGGCATCTCCGGCCAGTTGCGATTGCGGGTCCGAGACGATCGCCGCGAGCGCGTCGCCGGCGCTGTGGGCGAAGCGAAATTCCAGCTCACCGACCGAGCACATCAGAAGCACGTGCCCGATCTCATGCCAGATCCAGCGCGCGTCGGCCGCGATGCCAAGTGGCTCAGCTGGCGAGCGTGTTTTTCCGTCCCATGGCTTGCGCGCCCGGGTCGAAAGGTCGGCCAGCGCCAAATGCAGTTGCAGGATCGGACGATCGCTGAGCTTGGTCGGTCCGACGTAGTCGACCAGCCAGCCCTCCGGAAGAACACGCGCATTGACGGTCTGGCCGTCCTTGCCGGGGCCTGGCCGCACCCCGGAGCGATAAAAGACCTTGAGCGGCAGGCTGGCGATCCGAAAGTACGAAACCGCACTCATTCCATACGCATCGAGCCGCTCGAAGAATTGCCGGACATTGTTGTACGCGCTGATTGCCGCGAAGTCGTTCGATCGAACGAGAGGCGCGGACGTGTCGGGTAGATCGACCGTCTTCGGATCTCCTGGGTAAGGGGGAGGGGGAGGACCGTCGGCAAGGACAAATCCGGGGCAAACCACCACCCTTACATCTTCGATGAATCCGGCTGGCTCTGGATAGGGCGGTTCCGGGTAAATCAACGGATCCGCCTGATGCGCGGTGATTTCCTCATCGTCGCGATAGTGCTCGAGTTCTTTTTCGGTGCGTGTCGGGCGCCGCTTGCGAAGATCGGTCGGCGCCTCCTGCGACGCAGGATCAAGCGGAAACACCCACGCGTGCCCAGGCGTCATCGCATCGGCGACGAGCTCAACCTTGCTGACAAGAGCCCCAGCCTCTGTCGGCGTCCCCGAGAACACGAACGAATACGGCGTAGCCCTGGTTCGGCCGCCCTCCGTCTCAGGCTTGCTCGTGGCTTGCCACTGGACACGCGGTGTTCCGTCCCGTGTTCCGTCGGATGCGGCGGCGATCCGGGCGCCTCGAATGGACACGGATTGATTTTTCAAGCCAAGCTGCTTGGACATCTGGGTCTTGACATGAAAAAGCCTGTCCGGATTGAAGATCGGCGCGAACTCGTCCTTGTCTACCAAATTGAATACTCGGGGGGTGCTGTAAGGGCCGAACGGAAGTGACGCGGTCATCCCGGTAATGCGTGTTTCGTATTTTCCGTTCTTCGGCCGCACATGCACAACCACGCGGATGCCGAACCCGGAGCCCAGGAAATGGCCGGGCGGTTTGAGCTTGTCGGGAATCCACTCGGAAGCCACCAGAATCACGGTCTGATCGACAAGCTCGCCTGCCCGCGACTTACGCTCAACTCGGAACGAGACGAACGGGTCGCCGGCATTGTCGTCGTCCGGCTTCGCGGGGGGCCAGCCAAGGGGCAACCACCGGAAGAAGCCTGAACGAGGCTTGATCGATGCGTTCGAGATGGTCGTGTGCACTGACGGGAGATGGATTCGCGGATCGATCTTGGAATTCCTCGTCACCGCTTTGAGGTATTCATTGCCCAGACGCTGCATGTGACGATCATCAATTGCGTCGACGGTTTTCAGAAACGGAGCCGTTGGATGACGCAGCAAAATAGAAGTCGGTGCGTTGGCCGCGTCGCCCCAGCGCTCGCTCCAGAGCGCATATTTGCTGGGACGCCACTCCGCTGAATCGCGCGGTCCGCGAGCAACTTCATCTGCCATCTGCCACCCCTCCTGCTTGAGGCGCCCGTCACACTGTGACGGAGCTCAATGGTGTGCGCGCTTGCGCCTGGCGTCGTTGTCGATGAATTCTACTCCATGCCGGCATCTCGCGATAGCCGTTCCAGCTGGTATGGCCTCATCATGGAGGCGGCGTGTTTGCAACCTGCAAGCAGAACGGCCGGCCGAATGGGGCGCGATTGCGCGCCCGACCGCCGGCAAGCCTGCACCAAACAAGCTCGATTTATGAGTACGCGCCTGGTGATCAACCTTCAGCGCACAGGTGGCGGACTGGTTCGTCGTCGGCCGCGGCCGGCATTGCGATCTTCCGCCGCAGGCAGCCTCAAGAGAAGTCCTGCGTCAGCGTCGTGGCGAACCGCTCCAGCGCCCAGTCGACCTGGTCGCTGGTGATCACCAGCGGCGGGGCGATGCGGATCGTATGCTCATGGGTATCCTTGGCGAGGATGCCCTTGCCCTGGAGCGCCTCGCAGTAGCGGCGTGCGCGGCCGGCCTCGGGATGCAGCTCGACCGCCAGCATCAGGCCGCGCCCGCGCACCTCGCGGATCGTGTTGGCACGGATGTCTTTCAAGCCTTGCAGAAAGCGCGCGCCCTGGCTGGCGGCGTTCTCGATCATGCCTTCCTCGACCAGCACGCGCATCGCCGCGCGCGCCACCGCGCAGGCAAGCGGGTTGCCGCCGAAGGTCGAACCGTGCTGCCCGGGTCTCAATGTCCCGAGCACTTCGTTGTTCGAGAGCACGGCCGACACCGGATAGAAGCCGCCGGACAGGGCCTTGCCGAGCAGCGTCACGTCCGCCTCGATGCCCTCGTGCTGTTCGGCGAGCAGCTTGCCGGTGCGGCCGAGCCCGGTCTGGATCTCGTCGAGCACCAGCATCACGTTGTTGGCGGTGCAGAGCTCCCGCACCCTGGTGAAATAGCCGTCGGGTGGAATGATGACGCCGGCTTCGCCCTGGATCGGCTCGACCAGGAAGGCGACCGTGTTCGGCGTGATCGCTGCTTCCAGCGCCGCGGCATCGCCGAACGGGATGATCCTGAAGCCCGGCGCGAACGGCCCGAAGTGTCCTCGTGTCTCAGGGTCCGTTGAAAAGCCGACGATGCCCAGCGTGCGTCCGTGGAAATTGTCGGCGCAGACGATGATCTCGGCGTGGCCGTCCGGCACGCCCTTCACCTCATAGCCCCATTTGCGCACCGACTTGATCGCGCTTTCGACCGCCTCGGCGCCGCTGTTCATCGGCAGCACCCTGTGGGAGCCGGTCAGCGCCGCGATCTCTTCGTAGAACGGGGCGAGCTGGTCGTTGTGGAAGGCGCGCGAGGTGAGCGTCAGCCGGTGCGCCTGTTCCACCATCGCCGCCAGGATCCTGGGGTGGCAGTGGCCCTGGTTGACCGCCGAATAGGCGGAGAGGCAATCGAGATAACGGTTGCCGTCGGTATCCCAGACCCAGACGCCTTCGCCGCGCGACAGGACGACCCCGATCGGCTCGTAATTATGGGCGCCAAAGCGTGCTTCGGTTGCGAGGAAATCAATGACGGACGAACTCATCTTTCGTCACTCCATTGCTGCGTGCCGCGCTCGAATTGATCGGGGCCTCAGCGAGGTGCGCGATGCCGCTGATTTGCCTCCCCTTGTCAAATGGTTACGCGAATCCACCAAGGCAATCTTGCGCCAACCGCCGCTACTTTGCATGGGGTTGTTTGCGACTTTTTTGTTTTCGGGCCTCAACCGATCGCGCAGGGCACGCTCAAAAAGCCGCGGAACCGCACCCGTCCGCCGCGCACCGGCTGACCGCTCACCGCATAGTTCGGGAAGCGCGCCAGGAAACGCGAGATCGCGATCGCGCCTTCGAGCCGCGACAGCGACATGCCGGCGCATTGATGCGCGCCGGTGGCGAAAGCGAGATGCCGGTTCGGCGTGCGCGCGATGTCGAAACGTTCCGGATCCGGAAACTGCGCGGGATCGCGGTTGGCTGCACCAATGCACAGCGTGATCGACGTGCCCGGATCGAGCATGACGCCGCCGAGCTCGACCCGCTCCGTGGTCATGCGGTTGCCGAGCTGGTTCGAGCTTTCGTAACGCAGCATCTCTTCGACGGCGGTCTTGATCAGGTCCGGATTGTCGATCAGCCGCCGTTTCTGGTCCGGATTCCGGTGCAGCGCCACGAGGCCGTTGCCGATCAGATTGGTGGTGGTCTCGTGGCCGGCATTGAGCAGGAAGATGCAGTTGTGCAGCAGCTCCTTCTCGGTCAGCCGCTCGCCATTCTCCTCGCCCTGGATCAGCCGCGTCAGCACGTCGCGCTCGGGATTGCCGGGCTTCTCGCGCCGGCGCGCAACCAGCGTTTGAAGGTAGGCGAGAAAATCCGTCACCGCCTTGTTGCCGCGCGCAGCTACTTCCGGCGACACCACGGGCTCGAGCGCACCGAGGATCGCCAGCGACCAGTCGCGCAGCGGCGCGCGCTCGTCGTGGGGAACGTCGAGCAGGTTGCCGATGACTTCAATGGGGATCGAGGCGGCGAAATCCTCGATCAGCTCGCAATGACCCTTGGCGGCGATCGCATCGAGCAGGCCGTCCACCAGCGTGATGAGATCGCCCTCCATGCCCGCGATCGCGCGCGGCGACAGCGCGCCCATGATCAGGCGCCGCACCCGGGTATGCGCCGGCGGATCGTTGAAGACGAGGCTGGTGGTGTGGTGCTCGTAGAGCGGGGTGTCGCCGTATTTCGGCGCGAACTCGCGCTTCTTGTCCGAGCTGAACGATTTCGTATTCTTGTAGGTGGCGACGAGGTCGTCGTAGCGGGTCAGGAACACGGTGCCGTTGGGCAGGCGCTTGACCGGCTCGTTCTCCCGCAGTGCACGATAAGTCGGGTACGGATTGTCGTAGAATTCCGCCGTCAGCTTCTCGAGATCGAACCTGGCCGCCAGTTCTTTCGCATCTGCGTTCATGCCGCCATACTCGCTGGTTGAGACCGATATGCCGTTTTCGCTCTTTCGAGCGGTGCGGGTCACCGTCTACAGTCGCGCCGTCATTTGCTAGCCGACCGGACAGGAAAATGCACGCCCGCGCTGACGCAGCCGAGACGGCCCCGAATTGGCCCGACGATATTTTCGCGACATTGCAACGCTTCGACGTCCGGCAGGTGCCCTACGTGCCGGACGCCGGCCATTCGAAGCTGATCCAGCGCGTGCTCGCCTCCTCCACGATGCGCGGCATTCCGCTGACGACGGAGGAGGAGGGCGTGGCGCTGTTGGCCGGGGCCTGGACCGGCGGGCAGCGCGGCGTGCTGCTGATGCAGTCGAGCGGGGTCGGCAACTGCATCAACATGTTCTCGCTGATCCCGATCCTGCGCTTTCCGTTCCTCACGCTGGTGACCATGCGCGGCGAGTGGGGCGAGTTCAATCCGTGGCAGGTGCCGATGGGATCGACCACGCAAGGCGTGTTCGAGCTCTCCGGCATCAAGGTGCTGCGCGCCTCCAATGCGGCCGAGGTGCCGGCTGTGTTAGAGGCGGCCGCAGCTCAGGCCTATAACGCGCTCACGCCGACCGCCGTCCTGTTGTCGCAGCGCCTGATCGGCGCCAAGGTTTTCACCAAATGAGCAAGGCCAATCTCCTCGACCGCCGTCAGGTGGTGTCCACGCTGCTTGCGGACCGCAAGGACGTGGTTGCGATCGGCGGCTTGGGTGCCTCCACCAACGACATCACCGCCGCCGGCGACCACGCGCGCAACTTCTATCTCTGGGGCGGCATGGGCGGCGCCGCGATGATCGGGCTGGGGCTCGCACTGGCGCAACCGAAACTGCCGGTGCTGGTAATCACCGGCGACGGCGAGATGCTGATGGGCATGGGCAGCCTCGCCACCATCGGCCTCCAGAAGCCGTCCAACCTCTCGGTCGTGGTGCTCGACAACGAGGCCTATGGCGAGACCGGCGGCCAGACCAGCCACACATCCGCGGCGGCCGACCTTGTCGGCGTCGCCAGGGCCTGCGGCATCCCGGACGCCTGCGCGATCTCGACCATGGCCGAGGTCGAGGCCTTCGCCAAAGCCGTCCAGGACGTCTCGGCGGGGCCGCGGTTTGCCAATGTGAAGATCGGCAGCGCCAACGTTGAGCGGACTCTGCCAAGCCGGGACGGGACCTATATCGTCAACCGGATCCGCGGCGATCTCGGCTTCCAGCCGATCTGACGCCAGCCGGGAAGCAGTTCTCCCGCACCTCCGCCCCCGCGGCGTGTGGCCAATTTCCAACGAATTTGCACCCATTTAGGTTGCGATGCAGCATTCTGCTTGACTTTTGCGTGGGTGAGTGCTTACTCACTAACATGAGCTCACTGCGAATGACGAGCGACCTGAGGCGTCAATTAATCCTCGGCGCCGCAAAGCGCTGCTTTGCCAGGCACGGCTATACCGGCACCACGACCAAGAGCGTGGCGGCCGCCGCTGCCATTTCCGAGGCGCTGCTGTTCAAGCATTTCCCGTCCAAGGCGGCGCTCTACGCCGAAATCCTCAGCGATGAATGCGAGGCCGATCCGGCGCTGATGGATCTCATGGAGCGGGACCCCTCGACTGCCACCCTGGTCGAATTGATTCGCGGTATGGTTGAGCATTTCCTGCAAATCGCGGACGGTCCCGATCAGGAAGAGGCGGAGCGCCTGCGACTGATGGCCACGAGCCATTTGGATGATGGCGAATTCGCGCGTTTGCTATATGCCAAGATCGAGAAGCTGATCGGGGCGGTCTTCGTCGCTTCGCTCGAGCGCGCTGTCGCCGCCGGCGATGCGCGCCCGTGCACCGGCGAGCCGCTCAATCTGTTCTGGTTTGCGCATCATTCGGTGATGACCGCTGCGTTGACCAGGCTGCCGGCCACGCCTTGCCTCGCTTACGACGGGGCGGACGACCTGGGGCGTCAGCTCTGTGAGTTTCTCCTGAGGGGTATCGGACTTAACGACGCCGCAATTGCTTCGCATTTGGGCCGCGATCAGGCCGCGGATGCGGGCAAGACGGCGATTGCAGAAAGCGCATGACATGAACATCGTAACCGAACACAAGATTTCGGGCGAACCGATCGACAACAAGGCTCCCAAGCGTCCGGTTCGGCCGGTGCTGTGGTTCATCATCGTCGGCACGCTGCTGGGCGTGCTCGTCGGTGGTCTCGTCTGGTTCAATTATTTCCGCGGCCAGATGATCAAGCAGTTCTTCGCCAGCAACAAGCCGCCGCCGGTCGCGGTCAGCGCCGCCGAGGCGAAGTCGGAAGTGGTGCCGAACCTGTTGACCGCGGTCGGCGGGCTTGCCGCCGTGCACCAGGTCGACGTCAGCGCCGACGTCAACGGCCGCGTCACCGAGATCAAGTTCGAGCCGGGCACGCATGTCGAGGCCGGCACACCGCTGGTGCAGTTCTTCGACATGCCGGAGCAGGGCGACCTCGCCAATTTCAAGGCGCAGGCGACCGTCGCGCAGCTGTCGCTCGACCGCGCCAAGCAGCTGGCCTCGCGCCAGTTCGGTCCGCAGGCGACCGTCGATAACGCGCAGGCTGCCTACGATCAGGCGCTGGCCGGCATCGCCAAAACCGAGGCCGTGATCTCGCAGAAACTGGTGCGCGCGCCGTTCTCCGGCGATCTCGGCGTGCGCAAGGTCGAGGTCGGCCAGTACCTGACGGCCGGCACGGCCATCGTCTCGCTGACCGATCTGTCGGAGCTGTGGGCCAACTTCACCGTGACGGAAAAGGATTCCGGCAACCTCAAGGTCGGCCAGCCGGTCCGGCTCAAGGTCGACGCCTATCCTGGCCGCACCTTCGACGCCAAGATCACCACGATCGAGCCGCAGATCTCGACCGACACCCGCAACATCCGCGTGCAGGCGACCGTCGCCAATCCGGAGAAGATCCTGAAGCCCGGCATGTTCGTGACCACCACGGTGGTGCTGCCGAACAAGCCGGCGGTGATCACCGTGCCGGAGACCGCGGTCGACTACACGCTGTATGGCGACTCCGTGTTCGTGATCACCGAGAAGAAGGAAGAGGACGGCAAGACCAGCCTGAGCGCCGTGCGCACGTTCGTGCAGACCGGCAACCGGGTCGAGGGTCGCGTCGAAATCATCAAGGGCGTGAAGCCGGGCGACAAGGTTGTCGCAGTCGGCCAGCTCAAGCTGCAATCGGGCGCGGCGGTGTCGATTTCGACCGACCCGGCCCCGCAGATCCCGGCGCAGCCGCCGCGCTATTGATACCGCAAACGTCGCAGCATGATCCGGCACGGCCGGATCATGTTCGTGCAAGTCAACGAAATCGAGATCGCCGCGATGCGCTTTACTGATATTTTCATCAAACGCCCGGTCCTGTCGGTCGTTGTCAGCCTGCTGATCCTGCTGATCGGCCTGCGCGCGGCGATGGTGCTGCCGATCCGGCAATACCCGAAGCTGTCGAACACGGTCATCAACATCACGACCGTCTATCCCGGCGCATCCGCGGACCTGATCCAGGGCTTCATCACCACGCCGATCGAGCAGGCGGTCGCGTCCGCCGAAGGCGTCGATTACATGACCTCGTCGTCGGTGCTCGGCACCTCGACGATCCAGGTCTACATCAAGCTGAACTTCGATCCGAACCAGGCGCTCACCGAGGTGCTGGCCAAGACGAACTCGGTCAAATACCTGATCCCGAAGGAATCCAACGACCCGATCGTCACCAAGACGACGGGCCAGACCACTGCGGTGATGTATCTCGGCTTCTCCTCCGAGGAGCTGTCGGGCTCGGCGATCTCGGACTATCTGACGCGCGTGGTGCAGCCGGTGCTGTCGACCGTCGACGGCGTGGCCTCTGCCGACATCCTTGGCGCCCAGAACTTCGCGATGCGGCTGTGGCTCGATCCGGTGAAGATGGCCGGCCGCAACGTGTCGCCCGGGGATGTTGCCGCCGCGATCGCCRCCAACAACTTCCAGTCCGCGGCAGGCCAGACCAAGGGCTATCTGATCGTCTCGAACGTCTCGACGAATACGGGCCTGACAGACGTCAATCAGTTCAGAAAGATGATCGTCAAGGCCAAGGACGGCGGCTTCGTGCGGATGGAGGACATAGCCACCGTCGAGCTTGCAGCCCAAAGCACGGACGCGAGCGTCGCCTTCAACGGCGAGCACGCGATCTTCATCGGCGTGCAGGCGACCCCGCAGGGCAACCCGCTGACGCTGGTCAAGGGCGTGCGCGCGCTGTTCCCCGAGCTCGAACGCAATTTGCCGCCGTCGATGAAGATGAAGGTGGCCTACGATTCCACCAAGTTCATCCAGTCCTCGATCGACGAGGTCGAGAAGACGCTGGGCGAAGCCGTGATCATCGTGATCGTGGTGATCTTCCTGTTCCTGGCGTCATTCCGCTCCGTCATCATTCCTGTCGTCACCATCCCGCTATCGATGATCGGCGTCTGCACGCTGATGCTGGCGCTGGGCTTCAGCTTCAACCTGCTGACGCTGCTGGCGATGGTGTTGGCGATCGGCCTCGTGGTCGACGACGCCATCGTCGTGGTGGAGAACATCCACCGCCATCTGGAGGAAGGGAAGACACCGGTACAGGCGTCGCTGGAAGGCGCGCGCGAAATCGTCGGTCCCGTCATCTCGATGACGATCACGCTCGCGGCCGTGTACGCGCCGATCGGCTTCCTCGGCGGCCTCACCGGCTCGCTGTTCCGCGAATTCGCCTTCACGCTCGCGGGCTCGGTGATCGTGTCGGGCGTGATCGCGCTGACGCTGTCGCCGATGATGTGCTCAGTGCTGCTGAAGAACACCGAAGAGGGCCGCTTCGCCAAGTTGGTGAACAGGGTGTTCGGCGCGCTGACGCGCTGGTATGGCCGCAGGCTCGACCGCTCGCTCGACTACAAGGCCATCACCGGTCTGTTCGCGGTGACGATCCTCGGGCTGGTCGGCTTCCTCTACATGCACACCTCGAAGGAGCTGGCGCCGGAGGAGGACCAGGGCATCGTCTTTGCGGTGACCAAGGCGCCGAAATACGCCAACATCGACTATGTCGATTTCTACGGCGAAAAGCTCGACGAGAAATTCCAGAAATTCGCCGAGACCGATCTGCGCTTCGTGCTGAACGGCATCAACGGCCCGCAGGGCGGTATTGCCGGCATGCTGCTCAAGCCCTGGGAGGAGCGCAAGCGTTCGTCGATCCAGCTGAAGCCGCTGGTGCAGGCCGAGCTCTCCAAGATCGAGGGCGTGCAGGCCTTCGCGTTCAACCTGCCGCCGCTGCCGGGCGGGCCGGGCGGCCTGCCGGTGCAGATGGTGATCAATTCCACCGCCGGATTCCAGACGGTCTATGAGCAGATGGAGAAGCTGAAGGACGCCGCGCGCAAGAGCGGCATGTTCATCGTCTCCGACAGCGATCTCGCCTACAACCAGCCGACTGTGACGGTGAAGATCGACCGGACCAAGGCCCAGGATCTCGGCATCAACATGCAGAACGTCGGCAGCGCGCTGGCCGTGCTGCTGGGTGGCAACTACGTCAATCGCTTCAACCTCGAGGGCCGTTCCTACCAGGTCATTCCGCAGGTGCCGCGTGGCCAGCGCCTCTCGCCGGACTCGCTCGGCGGCTACTACGTGACGACCAGCACCGGTCAGCAGCTTCCGCTGTCGACGGTGGTGTCGATCGACACCAGGACCGACCCGAATTCGCTGACGCACTATAACCAGCTCAATTCGGCAACCTTCTCGGCCGTGCCGATGCCCGGCGTGACCGTGGGTGCTGCGGTCGACTTCCTCGAAAGCGAGGCCAAGAAACTGCCGCAAGGCTTCAGCCACGACTATCTGGCCGACAGCAGGCAGTACGTGCAGGAAGGCAACCAGCTCGCGATCACCTTCGGTTTCGCGCTGATCATCATCTTCCTGGTGCTGGCGGCGCAGTTCGAGAGCTTGCGTGACCCGCTGGTGATCATGATCTCGGTGCCGATGGCGATCGTGGGTGCGCTGATCCCGCTGTTCTTCGGCGCGGCGACGATGAACATCTACACCCAGGTCGGTCTGCTGACGCTGGTTGGCCTCATCACCAAGCACGGCATCCTGATGGTGGAGTTCGCCAACGAGCTCCAGGTCAACGAGCGGCTCGACCGCCGGTCGGCCATCGAGATGTCCGCACGCATCCGCCTGCGGCCGATCCTGATGACGACGGCCGCGATGGTGACTGGCCTGATTCCGCTCCTGACCGCGACCGGCGCGGGCGCGGCCAGCCGCTTCTCGATCGGCCTCGTGGTCGTCGCCGGCATGTCGATCGGCACGCTGTTCACGCTGTTCGTGCTGCCCGCGGTCTACGTGGTGCTGGCGACCGACCATCGCGCGGCGGCCGATTCCGAGCGGAACAAGCAGGTCGCCGATCTCGACCTCGGCTCCAAGGCCCTGCGGCCGACCTGAGGCTGGAAGCAAGCGAATCAGAGGGCGGCAGCGGCCAATCCGCTGCCGCCCTTTTTCGTTGTGCCCTGGCCGCTGGCGATGATGCGGCTGTCGCCGCGGCCGTCGGGCGGGCCCTTTGCCATGCTCGCATGAGACAAGGTCTCGTCTTCTTGCTAGGTTCCGCCGGATGAGCCTTTCCCTCCATTCCGGCACCCCGCAAGCCAGGACGCTGCCCAGCGCGGCCGCGGATGGCGTCGTCCCCGGTGTGACGGGGCGAGGGATCAGGACCCGGCTGTTCACTAAATATGTCGCGCTGTTCGTGGCCGTCGTCGCGGTCGCGCTGCTGGCCAATGGCCTGTTCGAGGTCTTCTTCTATTATCGCGAGCACAAGGCGTCGCTGATCAGGGTCCAGCACGAGCAGGCCGAGGCGGCCGCCGCCAAGATCAGCCAGTTCGTCAAGGAGATCGAGAGCCAGCTCGGCTGGACCACGCAGCTGCCATGGTCGGCGGGCTCGATCGAGCAGCGCCGGTTCGATGCGCTGCGGCTGCTGCGCCAGGTGCCCGCGATCACCGAACTCGCGCAAGTGGACCCGACCGGCAAGGAGCGCCTGCGCGTCTCGCGGCTGGCGATGGACGCGATCGACAGCGGCGCCGACCTCTCGGGCGATCCAAAATTCACCGAGGCCGTCGCGCACAAGGTCTATTACGGGCCGGTCTATTTTCGCCGGGAATCCGAGCCCTACATGACGCTGGCGTTGGCCGGGGCGCGCAAGGATGCGGGGGTCAGCATCGCGGAGGTGAACCTCAAGCTGATCTGGGACGTCGTGTCGCAGATCAAGGTCGGCGAGCACGGACACGCCTATGTGGTCGGTCCCGAAGGGCGTCTGATCGCGCATCCCGATATCAGCCTCGTGCTGCGCAACACCGACATGTCGGGGCTTGCGCAGGTGCGTGCCGCGCAGGCCGCCGGTGGCGCGATGCCCGATACGCTTCCTGAGGCGCTCAACATCCAGGGGCAGAAGGTGCTGACCGCATCGGCCCCGATCGCGCCGCTGCACTGGACCATGTTCGTCGAGCTGCCGGTCGAGGAAGCCTATGCCGCGCTCTATGGCTCGTTGCAGCGGCTTGCGATCGTGTTGCTTGCGGCGTCGATTTTCGCGGTGCTCGCCGGGATATTCCTGGCGCGCCGCATGGTCGGCCCGATCCAGGCGTTGCGCAGCGGCGCCGAGCGGATCGGCGGCGGCGATTTCTCCCAGCGCATCTCGATCAGGACCGGCGACGAGCTCGAGGGGCTTGCCGACCAGTTCAACGATATGGGCGCGCGGCTGCAGGAATCCTATGCGGATTTGGAAAAGAGGGTCGAGCAGCGCACCGCGGAACTCAGGCAATCCCTGAACGATCTGCGCGCCGCGCAGGATCGCCTGATCCAGACCGAGAAGCTCGCCTCGCTCGGCCAGCTCACGGCCGGCATCGCCCACGAGATCAAGAACCCGCTCAACTTCGTCAACAATTTCTCCGCGGTCTCGACCGAGCTGATCGACGAGCTCAACGAGACCCTGCAAGCGGCTGCGCTCGACGGCAAGACGAAGGAGGAGGTCGACGAGCTGACCGGCATGCTCAAGAGTAATCTGGAAAAGGTGGTGCAGCACGGCAAGCGCGCCGATTCCATCGTCAGGAACATGCTGCTGCATTCTCGCGAGGGCTCCGGCGAGCATCGTGCCGTCGACATCAATGCGATCGTGGAGGAAAGCCTCAATCTGGCCTATCATGGCGCGCGCGCCGAAAGGCCTGGATTCAACGTCACGCTCCAGCGCGACTTCGATCCGGCCGCCGGCACTCTCGATGTTTATCCGCAGGAGATCACGCGGGTCTTGCTCAACCTGATCTCGAACGGCTTCTATGCCGCGATCAAGCGCAAGGAGGGGGCCGGCGACGGATTCGAGCCGACCCTGGGCGCGACGACGAAAAATCTCGGCAGCAGGGTCGAGATCCGGATCCGCGACAACGGCGTCGGAATCCTCCCGGAGGTGAAGGAGAGGATGTTCAATCCGTTCTTCACCACCAAGCCGGCCGGCGAAGGCACCGGGCTCGGCCTCTCCATGAGCCATGACATCGTCGTGAAGCAGCATGGCGGCACGATCGACGTGAACAGCGAACCCGGTGTATTTACCGAGTTCATCATTACGCTGCCTCGCGCGCTGGCAGCAGGGGACACGACCGGAGGCAAGAGTTGAACGTTTACATCCTGGTCGTCGATGACGAGCCCGACGTCGAGGCGCTGTTCCGGCAGCAGTTCCGGCGCGACCTGCGCGCCGGCCGCTTCCAGATGGAGTTTGCACCCTCCGCGCCCGATGCGCTCAGGCGCGCCGCCGAGGTCCGCGACCCCTCGCTGATCCTGATCCTGTCAGACATCAACATGCCCGGGATGAGCGGGCTCGACATGCTGCCGCATGTGCGCGCCGACCATCCGCACGTTCCCGTCATCATGATCACGGCCTATGGCGACGCCGAGACGCGCCGGAAGGCGATCGAGCGCGGCGCCGTCGCGCTCCTGACCAAGCCGATCGACTTTGCGCAATTGCGCCAGGAAATCGATACGAGACTCGAGCAGGCGGCATGATTCCGACCATCCTCTTCGTCGATGACGAGCCGGACCTCGAGGCCCTGATCCTGCAAAAGTTCCGCAGGCAGCTTCGCGAGGGGTTGGTCAACTTCATGTTCGCGCGCGACGGCCTCGATGCACTGGAGTCGATCGACCGGCATCCGCATGTCGACATGGTGGTCGCCGACATCAACATGCCGCGGATGGACGGGCTGTCGCTGCTGGCGAAGCTCCAGGAGGCCGAGGACAAGAAGTCGACCATCATCGTCTCGGCCTATGGCGACATGAGCAACATCCGCACCGCCATGAACCGCGGCGCGTTCGACTTTCTCA
Source organism: Bradyrhizobium sp. P5_C12 (assembly GCF_054049735.1). Taxonomy (NCBI): domain Bacteria; kingdom Pseudomonadati; phylum Pseudomonadota; class Alphaproteobacteria; order Hyphomicrobiales; family Nitrobacteraceae; genus Bradyrhizobium; species Bradyrhizobium sp. P5_C12. The sequence goes on along the minus strand of NZ_JBFULU010000048.1, from coordinate 4,728 downwards.
CCAAGCCGATCGACTTCGCCGATCTGGAAACCACGATCCAGAAGACCATCCGCCATGTCGAGATGCTGCGCGAGGCGCGGCGCCGCCAGATCGAAGCCGAGCGCGCGCACGCGTCGCTGTCGCGCTATTTCTCGCCGGAGATCGCCAGGCGCCTGGCGGCGGATGTCGAGGGCGACGGCATGGAGGCGCAGTGGCGCGACGTCGCCACCATCTTCACCGACATCACCGGTTTCACCTCGCTGGTGGAGAGCGCGGCGCCCGAGACGCTCGGCGAGCTCCTCAACGAATATGTCGGCGGCATGACCGAGATCGTCTTCGCGCACGAGGGAACGGTCGCAAAGATCATCGGCGATGCGATCCAGGTGCTGTTCAACGCGCCGGGCGACCAGCCGGACTATGCGACGCGTGCGGTGGCCTGCGCGCACGATCTCGACGCCTGGGCCGAGGATTTCTGCGCGCGCTGGAGGGTGAGGGGTGTGAATTTCGGCACCACCCGCATCGGCGCCCATGCCGGGCCGGCGCTGGTCGGGAATTTCGGCGGCAACCGCTTCTTCGACTACACCGCCTATGGCGACAGCATCAACATCGCGGCGCGGCTGGAGGCCGCCAACAAGCATCTGGGGACGCGTATCTGCGTCAGCTCCAGCATTGCGGAAGCGGCTGAGAATTTTCGGGGCCGCCCTGTGGGCGAGCTGATGCTACGCGGACGCAGCGAACCTCTGCGCGCGTTCGAGCCGTTGCCGCAGGCCAAATTCGAAGCGCCGGCGACAGCGCGGTACTCCGAAGCGTTCGCCAAGATGGAGGCGGGCGATGCCGCCGCCATGCCCGCCTTTGCCGCGCTGGTCGGGATGCACGCCGATGATGCGCTGGCCGGCTTTCACCTGAGGCGGCTGCTCAACGGCGCCAAGGGCATTCGCATGCAACTGGAATAGGAGTTCGTCATGATTCGTGAGTTTTCCGCCGGCAATTATCGTTTCATTCCGTCCGTGTTCCAGTATTCGGCGGGTGCTGCGGCGGACGACGGCTACGAGATCGAGCGTGTCCGGTTCGACCGTCTCGTGCCGCTCGCCGAGGGTTTTGCGCTGGCGGCGAAGTTTATCCAGGAAGCGGGGCGTCCGATCACGGCGTTCTGTGCCTGCGAGCTGCGCTCGCCGGCGGCCTTCAGCGAGGAAGGCTTTCGCGCGTTCAACCTGCATTACGTCAAGACACTCTCCGAATGGGGTATCTTCGACGGCACCACCAATCCGGTGGCGCGCAGCAATGTCTGTCCCGAGATCGATCCGCCGTCCGAGCCGTCGTTCTATGCGTTCTCCTTCACGCGCCCGACAGGATCCAAGGCTCCGTCGTTCGTGATCGCCGGCGGCGCCGAAGCGCGCGAAGGCAGCGGTAGCTACGTCGAGCGTACCGTGCGTTACCGCGACCTCAGCCCGGACGGTTTGCGCGAGAAGGTGCGATTCACGACGACCTCGCAGATGGAGAACCGGATGACGGCGTTCGGTTTCGGCTGGAAGGACACCACGGGCGTGCAGGCCTATTCGGTGCACGACTTCCACCACGCGCTGGTCGACGAGCTGGTCCGCCGCGGCGCATTGCGCTCCGGCCTGACCTGGCACTTCGCCCGGCCGCCGGTGGTCGATCTCGAATACGAGATGGATTGCCGCCGCGTGATGCGCGAAGTGGTGATTTGAAGTCCTCGACAGCGGCGCTCTCTCCGTTCCCTCCCCCACAAGGGGGGAGGGAACGCACCTTCGTCGGGGCGCAAGTCGAGGCTCATCCCGTCAGGGCTTAGCGCTGGCGGGGGTCGAGCGCGTCGCGCAGGCCGTCGCCGAGCAGGTTCAGTGACAGCACCACCAGGAAGATCGCGAGTCCCGGCCAGATCGCCATCCACGGCGCCTGGGTCAGGAAGCGTTGTGCCGCGTTGAGCATGCTGCCCCATGACGGCGCCGGCGGCTGCTGGCCGAGGCCGAGGAACGACAATGCGGCTTCGGCGATGATGGCGGCCGCGATCGACAGCGTCGCCTGCACCAGAAGTGGCGGCAGGATGTTCGGCAGGATATGCGAGAACGCGATCCGCCACGGCGGATTGCCGAGCGCGCGTGCGGCCTCGACATAGTCCTCGGCCTTGACGCTCAACACCTGCCCGCGGGTCAGGCGGACGAAGATCGGGGTTGCCGAGATGCCGATCGCGATCATGGCGTTGCCGAGGCTCGGACCGAGGAACGCCGCAAGCGCGATCGCCAGGATCAGGAACGGGCAGGCCAGCATGGCGTCGGTGATCCGGCTGATCAGCGCATCGACAAATCCGCCGCGATAGCCGGCGAGCAGGCCGAGCGGCACGCCGATGCCGAGCGCGATCGCGACCGAGATGAGGCCTGCGAGCAGGGACGCGCGTGCGCCGTAAACGACGCGGCTGAGGATGTCGCGGCCGAGCTCGTCGGTGCCGAACCAGTGTGCCGCGGTGGGCGGCTTGCGTACCAGGCTCCAGCTCGTCGCGATGGGATCATAAGGCACGACGAGCGGTGCGAGCAGCGCAAGCCCGATGAACAGCATGATCACGATGAGGCCGAATACCGCTGCCTTGCGCTTGAACAAGCGTCGTCGGGCACGGCGCGCCGGGCTGTCCAGCTCGTCAGCCTGCATGACGGGAACGGCGGGCAGGGCGGCGTCGGTCATGGATCAGCCCCGCAGCCGTGGATTGACGAGGATATAGGCGACGTCGGCAACGAGGTTCAGCGTGATATAGACCGTGGCCGTCACCAGCACCACGCCCTGCACGACCGCATAGTCGCGGTTGAAGACCGCGTCCACGATCAGCTTGCCGAAGCCGGGAATGGAGAAGATCTGCTCGGTCAGCACCGCGCCGGACAACAGCGTGCCGAGCTCGAGCGCGCCGAGCGTGATGATCGGCGTGAGCGCGTTGCGCATCGCGTGCTTGAGGATGACGGAACGCTCCGAGAGGCCCTTGGCGCGCGCGGTGCGGACATAGTCGCTCTCCAGCACCTGGAGCATGGCGCTGCGGGTGTGCCGCATCAGGATCGCGGAGATCGCGTTGCCGAGCACGAAGGCCGGCATGATGGTGGCAGCCAGGCTCGCGCGCCAGTTCTCGGTGAGCGGCACATAGCCGGAAGCCGGCAGCCAGCCCAGCTCGATCGAGAACAGGAAGATCATGAGGATTCCGAGCCAGAAATTCGGCGTCGAGATTCCCCAGAGCGCGAACAAATTGGCGCCATAGTCCCACGCCGTGCCCTTCTTCACCGCGGAGACGATGCCGGCGGGAATGCCGATCAGGAACGCGATCAGGATCGCCATCGAGCCGAGCTGGAGCGTCACGGGCAGCTTTTGCGCGATCAGCTCGCGCACCGGCATCTTGTTGCGCAAGGACTCGCCGAAATTGCCGGTGAGAACTCCCTTGAGCCAATAGACGTATTGCACGGGGATCGGCTGATCGAGCTTGTACTGCTGCCGGATCTGCTCGATCGCGGCGGGATCGCGTTCCTCGCCGGCCATCACCAGCGCCGGATCGCCGGGCAGCAATTGCTGGAGCGAGAAGATCAGTACCGACACGAAGAACAGCGTCGGCACGATCTGAACGATGCGGCGTGCAAGGAAGTTCAGCATGGCCCCACGCGTTTCCCGGGTGATGCCGCGATCACTTGAACTTCAGCCCGACCACACGCACCAGTCCGTCGGGCATCTGCCTGTAGCCCTGGAGCTTGGTCGTATGCGCGATCAGGAGCTTGCGGTGGTAGATGTAGATGATCGGCAAATCGTCGAGCAGGATCTTGGTCAGCTTTTCGTAGATCGCCTTGCGCTCATCGACATTGGCCGTCAGCCGGCCGTCTTCCATCAGCTTGTCGGCGTCCGGATTCGAATAGACGCCATCGTTCTGCGGTGCCTTGCTGCGCATGAAGATGTAGGAGTTGCCGTCGGGATCGATGCGGCCGCTCCAGTTGATCTGGAAGATCTGGAACTCGCCGGCCTGGGCCTGCTTGAAGGTGGTTGCGAATTCGACGGCGCGGATCTTGATGTCGAAGCCCGCTTCCGCGGCCATCGACTGGATGACCTGGGCGACAGCTTCGTTCTCCGCGCCCTTGGGGATCATGTAATCCACCGTCACCGGCAAGGTGACGCCCGCTTCCTTCAACAGCGCCTTCGCCTTCGCGATATCGCGTCCCCGAACCGGGAACGCCTTCTGATAATAGGGATGCGTCGGACTGACCCACTGATTGCCGGGCGTGAACTCACCGTTGAACACGACCTGATTGAGGGCTTCGCGATCGATCGACAGATCGAGTGCCTGACGGACTTTCGCCGATTGGCTCAGCGGCCCCTTGGTCTTGTCGTTACCGATATTGACGGTCAGACCGAGATAGCCGAGCTCCGGCGCCGTCGACAGCACGAGCCGGGAATCGGCCCGCACGTCCTTGATGTCGGTGGCGAGCACGCGCTCGATCAAATCGAGCCCGCCGGACTTGAGGTTCGCAAGGCGCACCGTGGCGTCGACGATCGGCAGGAACACGACGCGGTCGATGTGGATGTTGTCCTTGTTCCAGTAGTCGGCGAATTTCTCGAACACCATGCGGTCCTGCTGCACGCGCTCGACGAATTTGTAGGGGCCGGCGCAAACCGGATGCAGGCCGAACTTGTCGCCAGCCTCCTTCGCAGCCTTCGGCGACACCATCATGCCGGAGCGGTCGGTGAGCTGGGCAATCAGCGGCGAGTGCGAGT